>NZ_JBBBEI010000064.1:0-5063 GCF_037132455.1 Huijunlia imazamoxiresistens
ATCATGAAAAACACGGCCGACAAGCCGCAGGCCAAGGTATGGTACCATGCCGGCAAATGGTGGAGCGTGCTGGCGGCGCCGGGCGGCACCAAGCTGTTCCGCCTCGACAGCACCACCTGGACCCCTACGCTGACGCTGTTGTCGTCGGAGATCGTCCATGCCGATTGCCGGGTAGTGGGCAACGTGGTCCATATCCTGCTGTTCGAGCCGGAAAACGACTCCTACCTGGTGTCGGTGGAATACGATGCCGGCACGGACAAATACAAGCTGTGGAGCCAGCGCACTTCGAAAGTGGAGCTGCCCTTTGGCTCCGGGGCCGAATCGGCCACGCTGGCCATCGACGGCGACGGCCGCATGTGGGTGGCCTCGGCAGCGAAAACCGATGTGAACGTACGCTGGAGCGATGCCCCCTATTCCAACTGGAGCGATACGTTCCGCATCGCGGAAGGCATTATGGACGACGACATCTGCGCCATCACCAACCTGAACGGCAAGATCGGCGTGCTGTGGTCGAACCAGAACACCCAGCGCTTCGGCTTTAAAACGCATAACAACGGGGATGACCCGCGCCAGTGGTCGGCCGACGAAGAGCCGGCCTCGGGCCAGGCCCAGAGCAGGGGCAACGGTTTTGGCGACGACCACATGAACATCCTCTGCGCCAGCGACGGCACCCTTTATTGCGCGGTGAAGACCTCCTACGACTCGCCGGGCTATGCGAAGATCTCGCTGCTCAAACGCACCCCTTCGGGCAGCTGGACCTTCTACCCGGTATCCTCCATCGAAGGCACCCGGGGCATCGCGGTGCTGAACGAAAAAGCGCAAAAGCTGCGGATCGTTTATTGTTCCAAGGAGGAAGGCGGCGACATCATTTACCGCGAAACTTCCCTGTCCAATATCTCCTTTGGGCTGCCCAAGACGCTGATCAGCGGCCGGTACCTGTTCAACGAGGCCACCAGCACCCACCAGCCCACCAACGGCGAAGTGGTGATCCTGGCCACCAACCAGGACCTTGATCCGAAGCAGGCCGTGGGCGTGCTGGCCCGCGATGAGGGCGCTGCGCCGCCCGCTACCGCCCCCGCCGGTCCTTCCGAACAGGAGGTGCTGACGACCCGGGCCGCAGCCCGGAACAGCTGGAATGCCTCGCTGGCGGCCTTTCCCAACCCCGCCTCGGGTCCTATCACCCTGAGCTTTACCCTGCCGCAGTCGGAAAAGTACCGCCTGGTGCTGTACGACAGCAAGGGCGCCCGGGTAGGGGTACTCGATAAAGGCCGGGCGGAAGCGGGGCGCACCACCACCTTCGGCTTCGATGCCGGTCGGCTGGCGGGCGGCCTGTACCTGGTGCGGCTGCAGACCGCTACCGGCAGCAAAACCGTGCAACTGATCGTGGAGAAATAACCAGTTGAGCCTATGCAGCTTACAGGGCGCCGGTCACCGGCGCCCTTTTTTTATGGGCGGTCGATGGGACCGCCTTTGGCCATATTAGAATGCAATTAGAATAGGGCCCGGAGACCTGCCGGTTATTGCACGGCTGCACGTGCTGGTTTACTTTTGAACTACAATTATTCTTTGCCGTACACCCGGCTTTCTCATTTCCTTACCGCATCCGTTTTACGACTACCTAAATCAGTGCTTTCCTGTTTCTTGTTGGCCTCCCGATGATCCCGCCCTTAGAAACTCCCTCATACATCCTGCCTTATGGTGTAAGATTTAAATCCTTTTAAAACCAGTAGCAGTATGAAAAGCCATTTCTACCTTTTCCTGTGCTCTTTGTTGCTCTCTTTAACCGTACCCGGCCAGGAAGTCCTCATGCCCTACAAAAGTTCCTGGAAGTACCTGGATAACGGTACCGACCAGGGCACGGCCTGGCGCACGGCTTCGTTCCCTGATGGCGGCTGGAAAAGCGGCACCGGCAAATTCGGTTACGGCGCCAGCGGCCTGTCCACCGCCATCAGCTACGGGCCCGGCTCGGGCAGTAAATTCATTACTACTTATTTCCGTAAAATCATTCACCTGGAGGATCCCGCCCGCTACGATTACCTGACCGGCCATGTGCAGTTCGACGACGGGGTGGCGGTATATGTCAACGGCACGGAAGTGTACCGCAAATATTTGCCTTCGGGGGCTGTGGGCTATCAAACCCTGGCCACTTCCTCCGCCAGTTCTTCCAAGAGCTTTACCATCAGCAAGAACCTCTTTGTGGCGGGCGACAATGTGCTGGCCGTGGAGGTGCACCAGAACAGCCCGGGCACCCCCGACATGGTTTTCGATATGAAGCTGGCGATGTATCCCGATGCCTCCGCGCCGAAGGTGGCCGGCATTACCCGCCAGTCGCCGGCAACGGCCACCACCAGTGCCGCTTCGGTCACCTGGCGGGTAGCTTTTACCGAAAAGGTGAGCGGGGTGGATGTTCCAGACTTTGCCGTCACCGCCACCAGCGGTGCACCGGGCGGGTCGGTGGCCTCCGTGGCGCCGGTGGGCGGCGACGGACTCGCTTATGACGTGAAGGTGAGCGGCATCAGCGGCACCGGCGCCCTCCGGCTCGACCTGAAGGCGGGCGGCACCGGCATCACCGACGTGGTGGGCAACCCCCTCAGCGGGGGCTATACTTCCGGGCAGGCCTATACGCTCGACCGCACCGCCCCGGCGGTGGTGAGCATCAACCGCCAGTCGCCCTCTGCCGCCTTCACCAATGCCACTTCCCTGGTATTCCGCGCCACCTTTTCCGAGGCCATGGCCGGCGTGGACGCGGCCGACTTTGCCCTGACCCGCATCGACGGCAGCGTCACCGGCGCCCCCGAGGCCGTCACGCCCGTGGGTACGGCGGGAACGGCCTTTGACGTGCGCGTGGCCGTGAACGGCTCGGGCAGCCTGCGGCTCGACCTGAAGGCGGGCGGCACCGGCATCACCGATGTGGCCGGCATGCCGCTCTCCGGCGGCTTCACCACGGGACAGACCATCCAGGTGGACCATACCCTTCCCTACGTGACCGGCATTACCCGCCTGACACCGCTGACGGAGCTGACCAAGGCCTCCACCCTGGTGTACCGCGTGGTATTTTCCGAAAAGGTAACCTCGGTGGGCGTGGCCGACTTCAGCCTGGTAGCCGTTTCCGGAACGGTGAAAGGAGAAATAGAGTCCGGCGATGTGGATAAGGTGGGCACCGATGGCACCACCTATGATGTAAAAGTATCCTCGGTCAGCGGCAGCGGCCAGCTGCGGCTCGACCTGAAAGCCAGCGGTACCGGAATCGTGGATGCGGCCAAAAACGCCTGCGGCGGCTACAGCACGGGACAGGCGTTCCTGGTGGATAAAGCCCCTCCGAAGGTGGGCAGCATTGCCCGCCTGGCCCCGGCAGTGACCAGCACCAACGGCAATTCGGTGGTGTACCGGGCCGTCTTTACCGAGGGCGTAAGGGGCGTGGATGCGGCCGACTTTTCGCTGACCACCGTCAGCGGCACCGCCAAAGGCGTGATCGCGGCGGATGCCGTGACCCTGGCCGGCGCCGACAGCACCACTTATGATGTAAAAATAACTTCGCTGACCGGCAACGGGCAATTGCGGCTGAACGTAAAAAGCAGCGGCACGGGCATCACCGATGTGGCGACCAATAAGTTGAGCGGCGGCTTTACCAACGGTGACAGCTATACGCTGGATATTGTTGCGCCCACGGTGGTGAGCGTAAACCGGCAATCGCCTTCGGCCACCACCAATGCCACGGACCTGACCTACCGGGTGGTGTTCTCCGAAGCGGTAACGGGACTGAAAAATACCGACTTCCTGTTGAACACGGTCAGCGGCACCACCACCGGTTCGATCCATGGAGTGGTAGCGGTAGGCACGGCCGGCACCACCTGGGACGTGACCGTGAGCAACGTATCGAATTCGGGTACGGTGCGGCTGGACGTGAAGACCAGCGGCACCGCTATAAAGGATATCGCCACCAACGGGCTGGCCGGGGGCTTTTCCACGGGCCAGACCTTCAACGTGGACCAGACCCGGCCGGTAGTGACGGGCATTGCCCGGCAAGCGCCGGTAGCCGAAACGACCAACACCACTGCGGTGACCTGGCGGGTGACGTTTTCCGAAAAAGTGAGCGGGGTGGACCTGTCCGATTTTGCGTTGAGCACCGTCAGCGGCGTGCGCACCGGCGCGCCGGGAACGGTGACGGCGGTAGGCACCAGCGGCACCACCTATGACGTGACCGCCACGGGCATCAGCTCGCACAGCACCGTGCGCCTGGACGTTGCCGCCACGGCCCTGCTGCAGGACGTGGTGGGCAATGCGCTGAGCGGCGGCTATGCCCTGGGCCCGTCCTACACCATCGATCCCCCGGCAACCGTGGTCAGCATCAGCCGCCAATTGCCTGCTGCCGAACAGACCAATGCCTCCTCCGTCACCTGGCGGGTAGCTTTTTCGGAGCCGGTGACCGGCGTCGACCGGGCCGACTTTACCCTTACCTTCCTGGGCGGCTCTTCCAGCGGCTCGCTGGCGGCCGAGGCCGTGGTGCCGGTGGGCGGCACCGGCTCGCTTTACGAGGTAACGGTGACCAATATCTCCACCACCGAAGTGATCCGCCTGGACCTAAAGTCCAGCGGCACCGGCATCACCGACTCCTATGGCAGCTCCCTGGCCGGCGGGTTTGCTGCCGGTGCCAGCTATGCCATCGACAAAACCGTTCCTGCCCTCACCGGCATCAACCGGCAGTTGCCCACGGCCAGCCTTACCAATGGTACTTCGGTCACCTGGCGGGTCACCTTCTCGGAGCCGGTGACCGGGGTGGATGCTGCGGATTTCCTGCTGTCGCCCCTGTCCGGCGCCACCACCGGTACACTGGCGGCTGGCGCCGTAGCGCCCTTTGGTACCGATGGTACCACCTATGACGTAACGGCAACGGCGCTGTCCGGTACCGGCAGCCTGCGGCTCGACTTGCGCAGCGGCACCAACGTCGCCGACCGGGTGGGCAATCCCCTGACCGGCGGCTATACTACGGGCCAGAGCTACCAGTTCGATTATACGGCGCCATCGCTGCTGACTTTTAACCGCTACAAGCCCACGGTCGAATC
>NZ_JBBBEI010000065.1:0-505 GCF_037132455.1 Huijunlia imazamoxiresistens
CGGGGCTGCGCCCCCGGACCCCCTGAAAATCCACCCCGCGCCCTCATTCCATGACCCTTCAATGAACTCAGCCATGAGCACTCAATTTGCGGTCCTTCATTGCGAGAAAGGCAAGAGCACCGGTGGCGCCCTGGGCGACCACATCGACCGGGCCGAAGGCCAACAGCACACCTACGAGCATGCCGACCCTGCACGGCGCCACCTCAACAAGAACTATGCGGTAACTGAGCACTGCCGCCTGCCGCTGGAGCAGGCCGTCGCCCGCCGGATCGAGGAAGGCTACACCGGGAAGCGCGGGATCCGGAAGGATGCCATCCGGTACATGACCACCATTCTTTCCGGAAGCGCCGAGCGCATGGGGGAGCTGCTCCAGGATGGCCTGCAGTTCCAGCAGTGGATCCAGGCAAACTATGACTTTGCCTGCAAGGAGTTCGGTAAGGAGAACATTGTCCGGTTCGCCCTGCACATGGATGAGAAGACCCCCCACATCCATTGCGTGACCGTA
>NZ_JBBBEI010000065.1:553-4827 GCF_037132455.1 Huijunlia imazamoxiresistens
CTGCAGGCCCTCCAGGAGCGCCAGGACCGCTACGCCGTGGCCATGGAACCCTTTGACCTGGTGCGGGGCATCCGCGGTACCCGCAAGGGCCATGACGACCTTTACGCTTACTATGGCCGCATAACGCAATTAGAAGCCCATAGCGAGGCTGAACGGCCGAAGGTGACATATTCGGATGCTTTGCTCAACATTGGCAAAATAAACGACCTTTTAGGGGCTCAGCACGATTCCATGACGGCCGTGAAGCTGGAGCATCAGAAAATGAAGGCCCGGGTGGCCGACCTGGAGCAGGCCAACAAGCGGAAGGAGGCCGAGATTGCCAGGCAGAAAGCAGAGATTCAGAAAGTAGCCAGGGCAGAGGTGTTTGCCAACGAGGTACTTTACAAGGTGGTGAACCATATCCCCCTGCAGCCGGTGGAAGCCGAGCACCTGAAAAAGCTGCAGGAATGGAAGCAGGAGCAAAAGGAGGCGGCTGAAAAGAAAAAAGCCTCGTTCCTGGATCCCCGCAGGCCTGACGACCTGAAAGAGCTGGCCAGGAGGGCACAGGAACGCTTTCCAGGGCAGCACATGCCGCCGATGGAGCTGGCCGATGAGATAGCCCGGGTTTACGGCCGGCAGTTCGATCCCGCCGATCCGTGGGCGCACTGGCGGCGGCTAGATCCTGATCAAAAGCTTTGGAGTATCATACGGCAGGAACTGGAGCGCGCCGAGCTGGCCAAGAAGCAAGGCGCCCAGGCGGGCCAGGACAAACCGCATACGCTGGCGCAAGGACAGAAGGCGGAACCGCCGGCACCCAGGCCGAGCGTCCAAGAGCAAAAAACCGATGAGCCAGAGCAGAAGAGAAGAAAGGGATTAAGGCGGTAATGACGGTTTTGTAAAAAAACTGTATATCAGAAAAGTATACACAATATGGAGGGCAATGCTGCCTCCTGAGGACTTTTTTTCCTGCTGATTACTGGTGAAATAGTTCTTGATAGAGTTAAGTTCGCTTATTTTAATTGTGCCTTCCAGTTTAAGCGTAGTATAGCCCTGAGCGAAGACAGGAGTTTCTCGTAATCCGACGGTTTGCTCATGAACAAGTCTGCCCCAGCCCTGTAGGCGGCCTCAATACTGCTTAATCGGGTTTTGCTGCTCAGCACTATGATAGGTAAAGCAGCATAGTCGGGATTGCCGCGTATCTCTGCAATACACTTCAAGCTGCACTTACCTGTCACAGACAGCCCAAGAAATACCATATCTGGGTTCAGTTGGGTGAACAATTGGAATAGCTTAGTACCGTCAGGCATACTGTATAGTTTAATAAGCGGGTCTATTTCCCTTATCGCTTCTTCAAAAAATTGCAGGTCATCCTCGTCCTCATCCGCATGAAAAAGCATAAGAGGCGTCCCTTTGCCAAGAGGATCAGCCGCCGGTAGAGAAAGCGGCGTATTCAAAAGGTCCAAAGGAGCTTCATCGTCAATTGCTTGGCCGATTATCGCTGTCAACTCTTTATTGCAAGTGTCGCTTTTCCAAGCATCGTTGGTTTTATGAAGAAATACCTGAACAGGATAGTGATGGCCGGATTGCATACCGCAGGGTATCAATTGGGCAATAAAAATGCCGTCTCCTTTAAAAGTTACTTCATACTCGACACGAAAGCCATTTAATAAAGCAATAACCGGATTGTCCATAACAGCCTGATTAAAGGTGAATAAATGTCAGATTTCTTACAGGCTGTTTCGACATTGAAGAAAACAGAGCGTAAAAAGGTGATGCGATAACAGCACAAGATCCGTACCCTTATACAGCCAGGAGAAACCGCATGCACCAGTACAAGGCTAGAAGGCAGAACCGCAGGTTGCCAGGCAGAGCGCCCAGGAGCAAAAGAGAAGCAGAGGATTAAGACGGTAGGCTTCATTTTCCCTGTGGTGCCCTTTTATTATAAATTTTCTATAAGTTCATCGGTTCCAGGGAAGTTACACCTCCTAGGACTTTATTTAATTCGTGTTCCATTTCCACAATAAAGGCAGGAATGGTTAAAGGGTTGCGTATGCACCAATCTCCGTCTATTTTTGCTAAACTGAAGGAATGAGATTTTACGCTTTCATCTATAAGTGTAACAAACAAGGTCCTGCTATCTACAGGCATTGAGCTTATTTGGACAGAGTAGCCATTTATTTCTTTAATCATCATATTTAGACTTTTAAAGGTTTATGGATGAACCTATCAGTCTAAAAATTGAGGGAGAAACAAAAAGGCTAATCCCAAGAAATAGCGTTTTATATGCGGCTCAAAACAAGAATGAGGCTATAGGCAGAATAGAAAGGTACACGTATATTCTTGATAAAGCTTACCCCTTCTTGTCTCAACTCCTTTATTTTCCCCTTTAGCCCTTAATCAATTTCCATGGATGCTCTTTCCTTAGAAAGTCGATAGTTAAGCTTTTTTAGCGGTTCAGCAGCATCGTAAAAAATGCCCCTGAGCTCGTTCCAGTACTTCTTTTCGTCCAGGTCGGCAATGTCCCTCATGCCTTCAGCCTCATCATAAATGCTCTCAATTTTCTTTATCATTTCCTCTATCTTTTCTTGGTAAGTCATTATTGGTCAGTATTTAGTGAATATAAACTCTTTTTTCCCTTTACTTTTTTATTTGATTAGATCAGCTTCTGAGCCTTAAGGATAGTCGTTATGTAAGCACCAGGTTTGTCAACCGGCTCTTTGGACATCCGTTTCTTTACCTGCTCAACAGCATCATGAAATGCCGGCATGCTGTACCGGGCTATCTTTTCGGCTATGTCATCTGCAAACCCGTATGCCTTGACCTCGTTTATATGTTTTTGAAGATCAATAGATTCGTGAAAGTTAATCTCTCCCTGTTTGGGCATTTGGATATTTACGAAGAGCCTGATTTTCTCGAAGGACCGGCCTACTTTAATTAGCTCATAGTCAAACCGGATATCGGTATGTTCATTGATCTGCTGCCTGGCAATATCAAGAACCTTTTCCCTGAGCTGGCTTATTTGCACAAACTGCTCTTTGGTCTTTCCTTTTGGATCCTTCAGGAAGAGCATTTCCTTCAGCTTGCTAATTTCCATGACAATGCCGCCCCGCCTTCTCCACTGGCAGCAAATGGCATAAAGCCGCTTGGCATACTTGGACGAGCACGACAGCGCCGCCTTCAGCTGCATCACGGTAAAGTTATCCTTCAGCTCGAAAAGGTAGGGCCTCATTTCATCGTTGAGCTTTATCTCAATCCTGCCCTTGCCTTTCAGATAGCTTATTTTTCGGAAAAGCCACATTTGAGTATAAGTAGTTGGGGTATCAATCTCAATCATACGGCTGCCCATGCCTTCAGTGGCTTCCTTGAGTTGGTTGTACTGCCACTGCCGGCCGGTGATGGCTTCGATATCCTTTACGTGTAGCGTGTAGATCTTATCGGGGCTGTCATCCTTTTCCATCATTGCCAGGGTCATGAAGATGATATCCAGCTGGCAGGCGGTATACTCGTAGCGCCCTGAGGTAATTGCATTGTGCTGTAATATCTCCCGATCGGCGGGTATTTCTTGGAGGTCCATGAGGCTAAAGTATAAAAAACACCTTTAAAAAGAACTGTTTTTTTTAACAGGTAATTTGAGCTGATAAAAAGTGGTTTTTGAGGGAT
This sequence comes from Huijunlia imazamoxiresistens, assembly GCF_037132455.1. Lineage (NCBI taxonomy): Bacteria > Pseudomonadati > Bacteroidota > Chitinophagia > Chitinophagales > Chitinophagaceae > Huijunlia > Huijunlia imazamoxiresistens. The sequence goes on from NZ_JBBBEI010000065.1 coordinate 4,193, forward strand.
AAAAAGTGTTCTTTAACGGATAAAAAGTGGTTTAAAACTGATAAAAGGTGTTTTTTCGAGGTGTCAAATCCTTTGCTGGCGCAGGTTCCAGCCGGCCGAAAGTAGGAAAGTAACAAAAGTATAAAAAGACGTATGCGCGCGGAGGGGTCAGTTTTTAGGGCAAAAAAGGAAAAAAAGCCCATCAGTCGGACAGCTCAGCAGAGGAAAAAAACGGAAAAAGGAAAAAGGAAAGACCGCCGAGATCCAGGGTGCTGGGCGCGGCTACGAATGTTTTCGTACCAAGGGGAAAAAGAAAAGGGAAAAAAGATTTGGATGAGCCTGACCGTCAATGAATTGTCCGGCTTTCGGTGATAAAAAACGATAAATTTTGAGAGATTTCGATAAAAACTGAGAGATTTTGAAAGACCAGGATCCCCGCCCTTTTTAGCGGATGTACAAATGCGCAAATGTGCATGTGTTGCATCCTTCCTTACTCTGCCGCTGTCGGGTTGGGCCTGCTTTTTGTCAGAAAAGTAACGCCCACTAGACTTTGTCCGCTCCGCTCCCAAAGTCGTGGGCCGGGGCTGCGCCCCCGGACCCCCTGAAAATCCACCCCGCGCCCTCATTCCATGACCCTTCAATGAACTCAGCCATGA
>NZ_JBBBEI010000066.1:0-4782 GCF_037132455.1 Huijunlia imazamoxiresistens
GGCCTTTTTGGCGTTAAGCCCAACTTTGCTGAACTCTTTGTGCCTTTGGGCACAACTGGTGGGTAGAAAAAAGCGGTAAGAGTTCTTCGTCCCCCTGGGGACGATTGGTAATTGCAGCCTACCAACCGTTCCTGGCGGAACGCAGAACCTCCACTGGAACCTTTTCTACCCACCAGGCGTTCCTAACGGAACGCAGTTTTCCTGGCGTTGTCTTTCTTGGGCAGCGCCCAAGCCTGTCGGTAGAAAATGCCCAGAGAGAAAATCATGGGCAGCGCCCATGCCTGTGCATGTAGGACGCTTGCAGGTGAGAAAGTCCATTACAGATGGTTCCATTTGTAAACACCCAAGCAAATCATAGCGCATTTTCCTAGGTGCTTACGAAACTTCCCAAACTTTGATGTGTTCGATGGGAATGATTGCCTGCTTTAATTTTATCGGGCGTTTGGCTGCCATGGACGTTTCTGTGGAAGACGATGGGTAGAGGCGGGCATTTTCTATTTTGCGGATGTGCACTTCGGTGGCGGTGCAATCATTGCGGATGGTCCAGTTGTGGCCACGGTATCCCTTAAGGAGCACAATGCCCGGACCGTCTGTTGCCGGGGTCCATTTACCGCTAATTTCCGTACCGCCCATAGGCTTCCAGTTGTAGGTTCCGTTGGCATTGATGCGCAGCACATCGGTGGCGGAGTGATAGGAATACACATTGCGTTCGTAGCTGCCTTCCTTTTCTGTGGTGACTGCCATCACCTCGCCCAGCTTCCAATTCTTAACAATTTGTGAACGTAACTTTTCCGCTTCATGTGTTTTTCCTGTTGAGGTGTTCTTCCCGATTGCAGTTTCCACATTCGATCCTGACCGTTGCCGGAAACGTGTGATCACGGCATCTACGTCGAATGAACGGAAATCAGGTTACTACAGTTAGGGTAACTTCGTCTCGCTGGAAAGATTTGAGATCAACCAATCAACAACAATAACTAAAACGGCTTCCATGAAACTACAGCTTCAATCGCTGTTTACTGTTGCCCTGCTGCTGAATGCAGCCGCTTTATTTGCCCAGGGAAAAACAGGAGCGGATTCAACGGCAGGTAAGCAATCATCTTCGGAAAGTTACATCCGGTTCGACGATACCCGGAATACAGCCTGGACGGAGGACTTTGAACAGGTGGGAATAAAGTCGGGTAAGGACGGCCAGGTTCAGAAAGCCTTTTTTTATAAAACCCGGTCCGGAAAACCAAAACCCCTGGTCGTATCCCTGCATACCTGGAGCGGAGATTTTCGGCAAAAGGATGAACTGGCCCCTCTTTGCAAGGGAAAGGACGTAAACTATATCCATCCCGACTTTCGCGGGCCCAATAAGACCAGCAGTGCCTGTTGCAGTGAATTGGCGCTGTCGGATATTGATGACGCCATCACGTTCGCGATTAAAAATGCAAAGGTGGATACCGCTGCCATATATGTGATCGGGGTCAGCGGCGGTGGCTATGCTACGCTGAGCACGTTTATGAAATCAAGGCATAACATCAAAAAATTCTCGGCCTGGGTCCCCATCACCAACCTGGAGGCCTGGTACCAGGAAAGTACCATCATGAAAAGCAAGTATGCCCCGGATATTTTGGCTTGTACCGATTCGAAAGACACTGTTAACCTTGCTAATGCCCGGCAAAAGTCACCTGTGTTCATGAAAACACCGGCAGCAAAACTAAAAAGTGCAAAGCTGTTCATCTATGCCGGGATTTATGACGGCATCCAGGGCAGCGTGCCCATTACTCATTCGATTAACTTTTATAACAAGCTGCTGACGGATTTGTCGGTAAAGGATAAAACAAAGTATGTGTCCGTTCCCGAAAAGCTTCACCTGCTGGAGTTTCGCCGTCCATTAGGGAACTTCGGAAATATAGGGGACAGAAAAGTTTGCCTGAAAAAAGAGTACGGTAATGCCCGGCTTACCCTGTTTGAAGGCAACCACGAAATGCTTCCTGAATATGCACTGGACGAGCTCCTGAAAAATGAATAGCCTTCCTCCACTGGAAAATTTCCTTCATCAAGGCTACTTTTGGAAAATAATATGCTGATCAGACAAGAACTTATTCCGGAAATCATAGCCCTTATCGCCGCAGCAAAGGAAAAGGCTATCCGCTCGGTTGATTTTGAGCGGGTGCTGTTGTACTGGAAAATAGGAGAGAAGATCTTTGAAGAGGAGCAGCAGGGAAAAGACCGGGCCGGCTATGGCGAATACCTGATCCAATTTATTGCCCGGGAGCTGGAACCGGAGTTCGGCAGCGGCTTCTCCCGCAGGCAGTTGGAATTGTTCCGCCAGTTCTACCGCACCTTTCCAATTGCGAATACACTGTATTCGCAATTGGGTTGGAGTCAGTACAAGTTGCTGATCCGGATCGAAAACCAGGAGAAACGGCAATTTTATATGGCGGAGGCCATAAAAAGCAACTGGACCGTACGCCAACTGGAGCGGCAGATCAACAGCCAGTTGTTTGAGCGCCTGTTGTTGAGCAATGATATTGAAAGCGTCCTGGCAGTGGCCCGCAGCGAAAGGCAACCATCAGGGGCCCGGGAGATCATCAAGGATCCTATGGTGCTGGAATTCCTGGGCCTGAAGAAAGAATCAGCCTATTATGAACATACCCTGGAAACGGCGCTCATTACCCACCTGCAGGAATTTCTGCTGGAGTTGGGAAATGGCTTTTCCTTCGTTGCCCGGCAGAAGCGGATCCATATTGAGGGAGATGAGTTTTTCATAGACCTGGTATTCTATAACCGGTTGTTGCAGAGTTTTGTGCTGATCGAAATCAAAACAACCAAGCTTACCCATCAAGACCTGGGCCAGTTGCAGATGTACGTCAATTATTATGATCGGACGGAAAAGCTTGAATCCGAGAACCCGACTATTGGAATTCTGCTGTGCGCCGATAAGAATGATGCCGTAGTAAAGTATTCCTTGCCCCGGGAAAACCAGACAATTTTTGCAAGTAAGTACCAGCTTTACCTGCCCACCGAGCAGCAATTGATGGAGGAGGTTAGAAAGGAAATCGAAAAGCTGGATGCAGGTACAGCTCCTGACCATGAGTAATGCAACCGGAGCGACGATCCGGCTTTTCAGCGCGGCATGCCCGATTCCTGACCAGGAAGGTAAGGATCTGGTATACTTTCCTTAGAGAAGGTGAACTATTCAAGGATCGTCCTGGCAATACGGCTTTTCCAAAACTCGGTTGTATAAATATTCCCCAACAGGTCCAGGGCTATGCCGGTAGGTTGGTAAAACTGGTCCGAACCTCCTGCCACCGTAGTGACCAGCCCGCCGGGTGTTATTTTCCGGATCCGGTGATTAAAGTTATCCGCAACATATACATTTCCCTTGGCGTCTATCGCTAAACCGGCAGGATGAAAGAATCGGGCAGTGCTGCCCGCGCCATCGGCAAAGCCCGGCACTCCGGAACCCGCCAGGGTGCTGACGTTCCCCGAAGGGCTGATCTTGCGTATCCGGTGGTTTCCCAGGTCGGCCACATAAACAGTTCCCTGCCCGTCTACGGCAATACCCGAGGGGTTATTGAACCGGGCGGCGCTGCCGGTACCATCAGCAAAGCCCGGCCTTTCCGTTCCATTCCCTGCAAGCGTGCTGACCACTCCTCCCGGGCTGATCTTCCGGATAGAGTTATTCTCATGATCGGATACATAAACATTGCCGCGGGCATCCAGCGCCAGGTTGCCGGGCTTATAAAACCGGGCAGCACTGCCCTCACCGTCGGTGAAGCCGGGTGTGGTGTTTCCCGCCAGGGTGCTGACCACTCCCGCCGGCGTAATCTTCCGGATGCAATTATTAAAGATATCGGCCACATAAACAGTTCCCGTCCCGTCTACAGCCAAACCGGCAGGAGTGAAAAATTGTGCGACGCTACCCGGTCCGTCGGTGAAGCCATAGGTGCTTCTGCCCGCCAACGTAGTAACGGTTCCGGCAGGAGTGATCTTGCGGACACGAAAGTTGCCATGGTCTGCTACATAGATATTACCCTGGCCATCCACCGCCACGTCAGCAGGGTTGGAGAATTTTGCGGTACCGATTTCGCCATCAGCAAAGCCGGACGTGCCGCCACCTGCAAGGGTGCTTACTGTAGCCGTATACACATAATGGAAGTCGGGACCGGCCGCCAGCCGGCCGCCGCGTTCCACCTTTACGGGACCGGTACCGGCGCCTTTCGGCACGAAGGCATGGATCAGTGTTGCAGAGGCATTCTGCACAACGGCCTGCCTGCCATTAAAGGTTACTTTATTTTCAGCCGGATTGGTACTAAAGCCGGAACCAGTGATGGTCACTATGGAAGAATGTTTCCCGGTATCAGGTGCTATACCTGCAATGGCCATGCTTTCTCCATTTTTCCGGCAAGACAAGGTCAGCAGGGTCAGGGCTGTTAGTATTGCAATGGCTTTGTTAAGGGCTACTATGCTCATGCAGGAAATTTACAATAGTACAGACAAGCATTATTCCATTTGTTCGCCTTAAGCCCGGATGCCTAAGTGGGAAAAGTGGAGCATTTTAAAAAGTTCCCAGGGAGACGACTTTTCCCGGCAATGCCAGGGGGCGGGGCGTCCTCCGGGACCCAAGGGACAAATTAATTTTAAAAAGCTTGGCGGGTAATGGCAGAGCTTGTATCTTTGCGGCCCGCCAAACAAATAACGGCGGTTGTTCTTTACAGTGAGGGGAAAATAAGGGTGAAAAAATAGCCGCCGGTTTTTAAGAAAAAAGATTTGGCAGCGTAGCCGAAAAGCTCT
>NZ_JBBBEI010000067.1:0-4276 GCF_037132455.1 Huijunlia imazamoxiresistens
CAATCATTCATTTTAAAGCGCCGAAAATCATCTCTTAGCAACATCAAGAAATTGTCCGAAGACTTGGGAGTATTTCATAGATCAACATTGTTAACGTTCGTAGAAGAAGGAAGTGTAAACAATGGAGTCTCATTCTCATTTGCCACGAAATCCAAATTTTTTAGATATTGAAGTAGAAAAACATAATTAGTATTTATTCTTTTAGCAATACTCTCATAAAGTTCTGTATTAATATCTAAATAGCTAACTAATACCTGTAATTCAGCACTTGTCTTTTGTACAAACTCGAATGTATTTCTCAGCTTTTCACTTTTGCTTTTAATTTCATTTAGCATTTCTGGTGTAACATACCTTAAATTCAATAGCCGGTTATTGTAACGTGAGTATTCGCCAAATTTATTTTGTACCAACACGCCAATCATTGTTGCTGTATTTAAAACAAATTCTTCGTATAACTGAAAGCGCTTGTTTAGGACCATTTCCTTAACAGCAACGATGTTATCGTTATATGGATTTGACAATCGATAACCTGAAGGATACATGTTGAAAGATGAAAAGTAAGTTCTCTTCTGATCGGGCCAACTAAAGTTGTAATAACGTAGGGTGTCAATTAATCGGTTGATGGTTGCATCTAAAGTTGCATCATATATACTAGTGAAATTCCTGTTAATATTATCCATTTGCTTGTCTATCCACTTGAAACGTTGATCATGCATAAGATAGTCATCACCAAACTGTTTCTGCATCTTTAGGACAACCATTACGTCTTTGTCCGCTATTTTTCTTGATTCCTCCTCCAAATTTATCTCACGATACCGAGCTAAAACTTCAAATGCCGGATTATTCAATGGCAAATTGCCAGTAAACGACTGATAGTCTACCAAAATTAACTCTAACTTATCGCTATAGTTATCAAAGAGACGGAGCAGAGCTAAGCGTTTCTGGTCCGTTTTTGTCGCTTGGTATGCACGATCATTGATCCTTACGGTATCCCCATTGTTAATCCCTCTGGCTATAACACTGTCATAAACCATATTGTAGCGATTATTTATATCAGTACGAAGCACTATGAGGGTATCTTTTATATACTTAATACGATCTTGGAAAGCTCGTACTTTAACCTTTAGCTTGCTGGTAATGCTGTCGACTTTAAAGATTTCCGGAATTTTTATTTCCGGTGCTATGTTCGTGTAATCTCCATTCAAAAAATTATTAATCGTAATTGGAATAGCAGAGGTTTCCATAAAATGACTGATTGCCTCGTTGTTCAGGAAGAACTTGTAACGCAGGGGATTAATTCCTGTGATTCTTAATGTTGTTAGTGCTCGACTTGAAGCTGAGAGTGTAGCGGTCCGGCCAGTTGTATTACTGTATAATAAGGAAGTCGTGTCACAGGTTGAAAGAGTAAATACCTGATTGCTAATATTTTTTTCAGTATTCGTTTTCTGACTAAACGCAAATGAGAAGGAAAGAATATAAATAACAAAGCAAATGCTTCTTGACAAATAGAAACTTTTGTAGCTCATAACGTAGTTGTTGGTTTACGAAATGGATAAATTTAATATTAGTTTTTCTGAAATGCAAGATTAAATATAATACTTGTCGGTTTCTTCGACGTTCGGGCTAGGGCAATGGCTGCTTGTTTTTACTAAACAGGTCCCCAGATGTTGACTTTTTTTTTCAATTCCAGAAATATTCGATTGAATATATTTTCATCAACTCCTTCCATATCCTGAATTGTCCCTTACTTTTGGGTGTTTATCCCGGCCTCAGTTTTTGTTTTGTTGTTCCTTTTAAATATATCTTGAAGTTGGAAGATTGTTACCTGTATCTGAAGCTATTATGTCCTATTTATTTTTTGTCAATTGAAGAACCTACGACGTACTAATCAAATTTTTATAATAGATTTTGGGGGCAAAAGATATTACCCTCTTCTTTTTGTTGTTTCCGGGCCTTTGTAAATAATCAAGCGCTATAAATAGAACAGGGATAATAAAGATCAACATGAATTGGAACTCTTTAATCCAAATGATCAGTTCCAAAAAGCAAACGCCAAATAATAGTTCATTGATAGTCTGTTAGCCTCTTTTAACTATGCTATAGCGGAGGGGAAGGATTTGAGCTCTTCAATTAGACCCGATACTCAAATTAACAAAAGCGTGCGAAAACGCAGGTTATTCGAACCCGTGGCCTCAAAGGTTAAATACTCAAACCTTAGGTAAATGCACCACGGTCCTATAATATAATCTTCAAAAGCTAGACCTTAACTTTCCCTGACGTCCATCTTAAAGTTCACTATTTCCTGATCAAGCTAGTAATGTAGCTTGCAACTTTAGTTAGAGAATGATTGACCAAAAGCTACAGACGACCAGCTTCACTAAGTGCTCCACCCTACCTTCCTGAGCCAATACGGCACTACCTATGGCTCATTTTATCCTTAATTTTGAGTCAATTAAAGAAAAGAATCGGCTCATGAGCTACAACTGGCAACAACCGGATTGGCCCCATTTTCAGTATGTCCTGCAGGAGTTGGAAGATACCCTCTTCCATTTTGCTGAACAGGTAGGGTATGTCAGTGGCTTACTGGAAGCCCTTCGCAAATGGAGACCTTACTGGACCTAATGGTAGCCGAAGCCCTCAAAACATCAGCGATTGAAGGTGAATATCTGAGCCGGCAGGACGTGGTTTCTTCCATCCGCAATCACCTGAGGCTTAGCGCCACCCCTGAGCCGGTCAAAGACCAAATGGCCCAGGGAGCAGGGGAATTGATGGTGGATGTACGCCGAACCTATGCAGAAGCACTGACCGAAGAAAAGCTCTTTGCCTGGCACAAAATGCTGTTGCCGGGAGCCACTAAGATCCATACAGGGGCATGGCGGAAAGACGAAGCTCCCATGCAGGTAGTTATCGGCGCCATAGGCAAGGAAACCATTCATTTTGAAGCGCTTCCCTCTTACCGGGTTCCCGAAGAAATGAAGGCCTTCATCCAATGGTTCAATGACACTGCGCCGGGGGGAAGAACATGCTGAAAAAAGCACCGGTCCCTGCCGCCATTGCCCATTTGTACTTTGAAACCATACATCCATTTGAAGACGGTAATGGCCGAATCGGACGGGCAATTGCGGAAAAGGCACTTTCACAAACATTGGGGCGTCCCGTGCTGCCAAGCCTTTCGCGAACGATTGAAGGGGAGAAAAGAGCTTATTACAGGGCATTGGAGGTGGCCCAGAAAAGCAATGAGATCAGCCCTTGGATCCACTATTTTGTCCATCTTACTCTGGATGCACTAAAGCAGACACGGCAAGTGGTTGATTTCATTGTGAAGAAGTCGCGGTTTTTTGACCGATATAAGGAACAGTTCAACGAGCGGCAGGCAAAGGTGATCCGCAAGATGTTCGAGGCTGGTCCTGAGGGTTTCCAGGGGGGCATGAGCGCCAAAAAATATATGGCAATTACCGAAACATCAAAGGCAACAGCCGCCAGGGATCTGCACCAGTTGCTGGAGTGGGAAGTTCTACGGGTCGAAGGACTGGGGCGAAGCACCCATTATACGCTGAATCTTTAATTGCTTTCTGAAGTAGAGGTGGATCGGCCCTACCCCCTTACTCTTACTGCGTTGCGCAGCTATACTCTTAACGCTTCTTTTTCAAAAAAGGTTCACCTTCAAAAGAGGGGCATTCGCCGAAGGAACAAGGCAAAGCCCTCACTGCCGTTCTATCTTTGACTGGTCAAACGATCCGATACCTGTTGAAAACCGAAATATCCAAGTACAATATCCAAAAGTCCAAACCGTCCAATTCCATTATCCAGAAAAAGCCCGTTTTATCCGTAAGTACCTTTTGAAAATTTCCAATCCTGAAAAACCAAAGGCGTCCGTATCCTGAACCGACGAACTTGTTAACGCCTTATAAATCTTCCCCTCCCTCCGGAGGGGATTTTTACTTCAGGACCGATCTACTGAAAAGCAAGTCCCGCCGGAACTAACTCATCAATAAAATCTCTCGACCCATACAACGACCTCTGCCGGGCCGGTTTAACCAATGTTTGGTATGATAGTTACCCTAAATAGAACGGCCTTTAACCTGCATGATAATAGAAAAGGTGGTTATGGATAGAACTTCTTACTTTATACGCCTCACCTCAATAGCGATCATTGCACTTGCATTGTTGGTGCTGGTGGGATGGCAATTCAACATAACTGAATATTTCGATTAAAGTGAGCCACCTTCTTTCGGTGAAACAAGGCCACCCGGGAGGCCGCTCAGCAACGGAATAA
>NZ_JBBBEI010000068.1:0-4194 GCF_037132455.1 Huijunlia imazamoxiresistens
TATTACTCGGGTTATGCCTACACCCTGTACCAGAACGGTTGGTCGTACTACTACAATTGCAACTACTCCGTTGGTGTGAACCTGACCTTCTACGGCGCCTACCGCTACCGGTACACCTGGTGGTCCAATTGCTACTAACCTCCCTGTTGTTTCCCCGGCTTTCCTGATACCAAAGACGGCGACCTGTTCCACAGGTTCGCCGTCTTTTTATTTACCAGGCAGAATCAGCAGGGACATCAGCCCTGGCTACTGTTGCAGGGGCAGCAGCAGCTCCATCACGGTCCCGATATTTTCCGCGCCTTTGGCCACAATGGAACCGCCATGCCGCTCCACGATCTTTTTGCACAGCGCCAGTCCCAGCCCCGCCCCTTCATATTTATCTTTCGGATGCAGCCGGATAAAGGTGCCAAAGATCTTTTCGGCATATTTTTGCTCGAAGCCGATGCCGTTATCCTGTACGGCAATCCGGGTAACGGCTTTTCCCTGGTGCTCCAGTATTTCGGAAGTAATGGTAAGGACCGGGGGCACGCCGGCCCGGGCAAATTTGAGGGAGTTGCTGATCAGGTTATAAAAGAGCTGGTGCAGCATGACCGGTGCGCCTTCCAGCCGGGGCAAGGGGCCATAATGGAGGGTAGCGCCTGTTTGCTGGATGGCCAGCTCCAGGTCGGATTCGACACTTCTGACGACATCGTTCAAATCCACCGGCTCATATATTTCTTCCCAGGCGCTGATGGTCGAATACGTCAGCACGCCGTCGATCATGGCAAAGATGCGGTTGGCGGCGGTTTGCACCCGGCTGAGGTAAAACCGGCCGGTTTCTCCCAGCTCTTCATGGAATGCTTCCTCGATGCGGTTGACAAAGGTTTTTATTTTGCGGACGGGTTCTTTCAGGTCATGGGACGACACATGCACAAATTGCTGGAGTTCTTCATTGCTGCGGTGCAGTTCTTTGGTCCGTTCGGCCACCATCGTTTCCAGCTGTTCGGTAAAGGTGATCTGGTCATGGATATCGGTACAGGTGCCAAACCATTTGGTGATCGCCCCGGTCTCATCCCGGAGCGGCAGGGCCCTGGCCAGGAACCAATGGTACTGCCCGTCGTGCCGGCGGAGGCGGTACTCGATCTCGTAGGGCGCGCCGGTGGCCAAACTGTGCTGCCATAATTTCCAGGCACGGTCCTGGTCATCGGGATGAAAGAGGGCATGCCATCCTTCGCCTTTCGCTTTATTGTAGGGAAGACCGGTATAATCGTACCATTGCTGGTTGTAATAATAGTGAAAGCCGTCCGGCCAGGTCAGCCAGAAGATCTGGGGCAGGAAGTCCATGGCGAACTGGAATTCCTTGTGGCTTTCCTCTACTTTTTTCCGGGCGACCACCTGGTCGGTGACGTCAATCGCCACCGCAATGATCTTGGTGACGGCGCCCTCCCTGTTTTTGATGGGTTCATAAACAAAGTTCAGATAAACGGTTTCCATGCGGTCATGCCGGGGCAGGGCAATCGGCATTTCATTGGCGGTGAACCGCTCCCCGGTGGCATACACCCGCTGGACCACCTGCTTCAGTCCCTGTTCCGCTGCTTCGGCCAGCACGTCAAATACCGGGCGGTCCCTGATCTCTTCGCGCCGCTTTCCCCAGATCTCCAGCATGCGGTCGTTGACCACTTCCACCGTAAAGCAGGGACCACTGCCGATACACATGGCCACCGGGGCTTGCAATACCAGGTTCCGCAGGTTGCTTTCGCTTCGTTGCAACGCCTCTTCCGCTTCTTTCTGTTTCGTAATATCCAGTGTAACGCCGGCCAGCCGGTAGGCCGCTCCCTGTTCATCGAAAAAGACCTTTGCTTTGGAACGCAGCCAGCGCAACCGGCCGTCTTTTGCGTCAACGACCCGGTATTCATTCTCATATACCCCGATTTTAGGATCCAGGGCTTTTTGGATAGCGGCATGGGTCCGTTCCCGGTCTTCGGGATAGAGCGCACCCAGGTAACGGTTGTAATCCACCGGTGCCTGGGGCGGCAGTCCAAACAACTCTTTTGTACGGTCCGACCACTTTAGGTTACCGGTTCGTGGGTTATAATCAAAATACCCCAGCTCGCCGCCTTCCATGGCCAGGAGCAATTGCTCTTCGCTCTTTTCCAGGGCTTCCTTCGTCTTTCGCTGTTCGGTAATATCGGTATTGGTGCCGAACCACCCGATCAGCGTGCCGTCCTCTCTGCGTACCGGGACCGCCCGGGAAAGAAACCAGCGGTATTCGCCTTGGTGGCTGCGCAACAGGAAAATATCCTCCCAGGAAACACCCGATTCAAAGGCCGCCCTGATGCGGTGCACGACCCCTTCCACCAGGTCAGGATGATGCACCTTTTGCCACCCCCAGCCCAGCATTTCTTCCGGTGTGGTGCCCGTATATTCGTACCAGCGGTTGTTATACCAGTAGATGTAACCCGTTTCATCCGTCATCCAGGCCAGCTGCGGAATGGAATTGGCCATCGTGCGGAAGCGTTCCTCGCTTTCTTTTAAGGCGTTTTCCACTTTTTTTTCATGGGTGAAGTCCTGCAAGGTGCCGGTAACGCGGTAAGGTTTTCCCGCTTCATTTAGCTGCAACTTTCCTTTTGCCCGGATCCACCGCACCTTTCCGTCGCTGATCCTTTTGATCCGGAATTGCTGGTGGTATTCCGACCTGCCGTTTTTATGGAGCATCACCTCCTGCGTCTCCTGGTAGGTAATAGCGCGGTCTTCCGCTACGACGCTGTTGATAAAAGTTTGATAGTTAAAAAGGCTGTCCGGGGGAAGCCCGAAGATCTTTTTAAGTTCAACCGAGGCAATGATGTCATCCGTGGCTAAATCATGATCCCAGGCGCCCATATTAGCCGCTTCCAACGCCCTTTGCAGGCGCTCCTCGCTTTCGGCCACTTTCTTTTGCGCGGCTACCATTTGGGAAACATCATGCGCCATGATCGAAACGCCGGCGGGCCGGCTGCTCCCTTCCTCGTATAACGGCTGGAGCACCAGGTCAAAATAGTGCTTTTCCTCTTTCCCATGGGCAACGGAAGTTACCGGCACCACCTTTCCCAGGTACATCTCGCCGGTATGGAGCACCTGGTCAAATAAATCGATAACACCCTGGCCCTTTAATTCCGGGATCGCTTCCAGCAGGGGTTTGCCTATTATTTCCGGGCCCCTGCCCCAAAGTTTAAAGGCTTCCGCATTGGCCGTCTGCAATACGTGGTTTTTACCCCGGACAATCCCGATAACAGCAGGGGCTTGCATAAAGAGATTATAGGCCTGCTCAATGCCCTGGATCTTTACCAGTTCCGTGACATCCGCTCCATGATGGAGAATGTACTGAATTTCCCCCGCGTCGTTAAAGACGGGACGGTTCAGCGGCCGCCACACCTTGTAAACAAATGCTTCCCCGGTGGGATGGGGCACATCATAGCGCTGGTCGGCCATGCGGTGCTCCTGCTTATGCTCCAGCACGTAGGCCAGGGATGCCGCCAGGTTTTGCACCCCGGTAGCTTCTTTCCGGTAGGGATTGTCCGTAAAAACTTCGAAAAGGGGCCTGCCCAGGATATCCTCCCTCCGGGTATAGGTGGCGCTCAGGTAGGAATCGGTGACCCCGACAATGGTAAACCGGGGCGCATCCGGTAAAAGGATCAGGTAATTATCGGGTGCCGCATTCAGTATCCGCAAGGCATCCTGCTGAATGTTATTTATGCTTTGCATAGGTTGGTGCTTTATAGGGATACCGCCGCACAAAATCCAGACGCGGTTTGCCCAACTATTTTGAAGAAACAGCTCCATGCGCTAGCTGGCAAGGAGATATCATTAGCTGGTACTGTTGGTTTCACAAGTCCGGGCATCGCCATCCCGTGATTTACACAATTTCCATTCCATTGAGAAATAGGCTCGTGTATATTTCTATTATCATCAATTGTTGAGCAATGCACGTATGCAACCCTATAAGGCAGGGCTGTTTTTTGAAAGAGGAGCTTGCCATGCGAGGAAAAAACTTTAAAAAAAATCTTCCTTTGGTGTTTCCCTTCTTCCATGATTGCCGGATTATCCTAATACAAAGCACGAATGAAACGGCACACGAAACGAAGAATCAAAGAACGCAAGAATAGAAAATAATTAAATCAGCCATTTCGCTCCCAGACGTCTGCATCGATCGATCCTCTTGCTGCACCACCACTCCCG
>NZ_JBBBEI010000069.1:0-4065 GCF_037132455.1 Huijunlia imazamoxiresistens
GCCTCCCGCACGGTAGGCAGCAGGCTGAAGTAAGGCCCGACCAGGAAGCCGGCGATGATATAGCCCAGCACCAGGGGCTGCTTCAGCCATTTGAACAGCAGGGTAATGAAAGCGGCCGCCCCCAGGATCAGGGCCAGGTCCGAGATAATATGCGGTAAGTGTCCCATGAAATAGTTTTAAGTAGGTAAAGAAAGGTTTCAGGTCTTCAGCAGCTGGCCGATGCGCTCCTGCCATTGGCGGGCCAGCTGTTCGCGCTCGGCGATCTGGTAAACGCTGTGCTGGCTATGGCTGTAAAAAGGAATGGACACGGGTTCCTGGCGGTGGCCGGCGGGTTCAAGGGCCAGGGTGATGGCGTCCAGGAAGGTTTCGACCTTCTTGCCCTCCTTGTCGAGGGGTACGGTGCGGTTCGATTTCACCAGCCGGCAGCTTTTCATTTCCGACAGGTCCGCCAGGGTATGCTGGCAGTCGCTTCCGTTTTGGGTCACCACCAGCAGTTGGCGGCCGGGCTCGTCCAGGGCCAGCAGGCCGGAATCCAGCGGCTCGCGGTAGGTCAGTTCGAGGCGGTGTTTTTCTTCTACTTCCCGGGTATACCGGGTCAGGGCCTGCCGGCCTTTTTGCTGATCCTGGCGGGCACGGGCAAAAATGAACAATATGAGGGCAAGGACGGCTGCAAAGAGCAGCAGTCCCATAAATGTTAAGGTCATGGGTAATGCTTTTAGGGAATACAATGCCGTCTGCGGCAGGTCGTTGGGAACAAACGGGACCCGTCGCGGAGGAAATTAAAGGGGGAGCGGAAACGGCAGGGGTATTACCAGAAAGCGTGTTTGGGATAGAGCAACAGCAGCGCTGTACGCGTCCAACGGGAAGGGGCAGACAAAAAAGAAGCGGAGGCCTGCAGGCCCTGCCCATGGCGCACTTTCAGCGCTGCCGCTCCCAGGTAACCCGGCAGGTCGTCTTCCTTTACGGAAGGCGCCGTGGTCTGGTAATGGCAGGAATGGATATGGTCTCCCTGGGAGGCCGGCAGCGGCGCTGCGGCAAACAGGCTGTGCCTGTTTTTGGCGGCCTGCGGCAGGCGGATCCCTTTTGCCTGGAAGGCAGCTGCCTTTCCCGGTAGCAGGAACGACAAACAGATCAGGAATAGGAGGGAAACCGAACGCATCCGAGCAAATGTAGGGTTTAATCCAAAACACCGGGCCGTTCCGGCCCCAAACAGGGGCCGCGAGGGAGCATCTGCCGGCCGGGGGAGGGGTTTTTAACGTATCCTTGTGGAAGGGGGTCCCTGCTTTCCCCGGATAATTTTTTCTGCCTCACCGACAAAAACATTGCGGTTCCGCTCTATATTTGAGTTGACCAAAACCGCAAACGATGCTTCATGCCTTTTTCCAATGGTGGGCCCGCCTTCAGGGCTTTGAGCAGGTGCTCTGGGGCATCGCGCTGTTGTTTTCCTTCCTTTTCCTGGTCCAGACGACCCTTTCCTTTTTTGTAGATGCTGCGCACGACCATAACAGCCTGGGCGATACCGATACGGGCGGGGGCGAAGGCGACGGCCATGGTTTCCAGTTCTTCTCGCCGGCCAACCTCATTACCTTTTTTACCCTTTTCGGCTGGGCGGGATTGGCCGCCTACCACAGCGGCCTCTCCACAGGCTGGGTCATCGCTATCGGGGCGATCTCGGGATATTTCATGGTGGTGCTGCTGTATTTCCTGCTGAAATGGATTGTGCAGCTGCGCCAGAGCGGCACCCTGCAAATGGGCAATGCCCTCAGCCAGGTGGGAGAGACCTACCTCCGCATTCCCGCCGGCCGCCAGGGCACCGGCAAGATCCATATCCAGGTGCAGGGCCGCCTGTCCGAACTCGACGCCATGACCGACGATTCCGAGGACATCGCCACCGGCAAGCCGGTAAAAGTCACCGGAATCCTGAACGACCATATCCTGCTGGTCACTACCGATTTTTTGAAATACTAACGACCCTTTACTCTTATTTCTTTTCCCTCCTTATCTCTTAGCTTTTAAACCGACGCTTATGACTGAATACCTCTTATTGGTTGCTGCCTTTGTGATCGTCTTTCTTTTTGTGCTGGTGCTGTCGTTGTTCCGGCGCTACAAGCGCTGTCCTTCCGACAAGGTGCTGGTGGTGTACGGCAAGGTGGGCCAGGGTGCCGAAGGTCACCTCAGTGCCAAGTGCATCCACGGCGGCGCCGCCTTCATCTGGCCGCTGATCCAGGATTACGCGTTTATGGACCTGACGCCCATGTCCATTGAAGTGAACCTGACCAAGGCCCTCAGCAAGCAGAACATCCGCGTAGACGTGCCTTCCAAGTTTACCGTGGGCATCTCCACCGAGCCCGGCATCATGGAAAATGCCGCCGAGCGCCTGCTGGGCCTGCGGGCGCAGGACATCCATGCCCTGGCCAACGACATCATCCTGGGCCAGATGCGCCTGGTGGTGGCCATGATGGACATCGAGGAAATCAACAACAACCGCGACAAATTCCTGACCAACGTGGCCTCCAACGTGGAAGCCGAACTGAAGAAGATCGGCCTGAAGCTGATCAACGTGAACATTACCGACATCAAGGACGAAAGCGGCTATATCGAAGCGCTGGGCAAGGAAGCCGCCGCCAAGGCCATCAACGAGGCCAAGAAAAGCGTGGCCGAACAGGACCGCGTCGGCGAGGTGGGCAAGGCCGCGGCCGAACGGGAAAAGGATATCTCCATCCAGCAAACCCAGAAGGACCGCGACGTGAAGATTGCCGAAACCCAGCGTGACCGCGATTCGCAGATCGCCATGGCCGTCAAGGACCGGGAGATCAGCATCGCCTCGGCCAAACGCGACGAACAGATCGGTAAGGTGGAAGCCGAACGCGATACCCGGATCAAGACCGCCGAGGCCAACGCCATTGCCGTACAGGGCGAGAACCAGTCGAAGATCCAGATCGCCAATTCGGAGGCCGAGCGTCGCCAGAAGGAGGCCGAAGCCCTTAAAATGGCCATTGCCGCCGAAAAGGTGCAGACCGCCCGGGCACTGGAAGAAGCCTATACCGCCGAGCGGAAGGCCGAAGAGGCCCGGGCCGACAAGGAGCGGGCATCGCAGCAGGCCAACATCGTGGTAACGGCCGAGATCGAAAAGCAGAAGGCGATCATCGAAGCGCAGGCGGAAGCCGAGCGCATCCGCGAACGGGCCAGGGGTGAGGCCGATGCCATCTATGCCAAGCTAGAGGCCGAAGCCCGCGGTATGTACGAGATCCTGACCAAGCAGGCCGAGGGCCTCGACCGGATCGTAAAAGCCGCCGGCAACAATCCGCGCGATGCCGTGTTGCTGCTGATCTCCGACAAGCTGCCCGAGCTGGTAAAAATGCAAACGGATGCCATCAAAAATATCAAGATCGACAAGGTAACCGTCTGGGAGAACGGCGGCGCCAATGGCGAGGGCAAGAACTCCACGGCCAACTTTGTTTCAGGCCTCTACCGGGCCGTGCCGCCGCTGAAAGACATTTTCGACATGGCCGGCATGAACCTGCCCGACTACCTGGGCAAGGAAATAAAAGTGAAGGAGCCCATCGGCCACCACGAAAAACCCGTGGAAGTGCTCGGCGTGAAAGTAGACCTGCCGGCGAGAGATTGATAAGTTTACGAGTTTACAAGTTCTCGAGTTCACGAGTTCAGTTCCTGGGTTTTGGGAGTTGAACGAGAAACTACAAAAGTCTCGAAGACTTTTGTAGTTTTTTTGTTTTAAGCCATATCACATACCGGGGACTTGTATTCCGGGTAGGGACGGTTCGACCTTTGCTCCTTAGGATGACTTGAACGTACCCGGAATACAATTCCGGGTACGTGAGCTTGCTTTTATTAGAACAGTCCGGTACTACCAGGTTATGTTAAGAGAACCATTCCTGTTCGCACTTGCGGACAAAAAAAGCAGCCGTTGCGGGCTGCTTTTTTTTGTGTTTTATTGTTGAAGCTATTCGGGGCTTATTTCACGATCGAGAAGTCGATCCTGGTAGACTTACCGTTCACCGTGGCTTTCAGGCTGTACTTGCCCGTCTTGGCGGTCCAGCTCTT
>NZ_JBBBEI010000007.1:0-299382 GCF_037132455.1 Huijunlia imazamoxiresistens
ATCATGAAAAACACGGCCGACAAGCCGCAGGCCAAGGTATGGTACCATGCCGGCAAATGGTGGAGCGTGCTGGCGGCCAGGGGCGGCACCAAGCTGTTCCGCCTCGACAGCACCACCTGGACGCCCACGCTGACCCTTACGTCTTCGGAAAACGTGCATGCCGATTGTCGCGTGCTGGGCAACGTTACCCATATCCTCCTGTTCGAGCCGGAAGATGATTCCTACCTGGTGTCGGTGGAATACGATGCCGGCACGGGCAGGTACAAGCTGTGGAGCAAACGCACCTCCCGGGTGGAGTTGCCCTTTGGCTCCGGGGCCGAATCGGCCACGCTGGCCATCGACGGCGACGGCCGCATGTGGATCGCCTCGGCGGCCAAGACCGATGTGAACGTACGCTGGAGTGATGCCCCCTATTCCAGCTGGAGCGATACCTTCCGCATCGCCCAGGGCATTACCGATGATGATATTTGCGCCCTTGTGCCGATGCCGGGAAAAATAGGGGTGCTGTGGTCGGACCAGAACACCCAGCGCTTCGGCTTCAAAACGCATAACGACGGCGCCGACCCGCGCCAGTGGTCGGCCGACGAAGCGCCGGCCTCGGGCCAGGCCCAGAGCAGGGGCAACGGTTTTGGCGACGACCACATGAACATCCTCTGCGCCGGCGACGGCACCCTTTATTGCGCGGTGAAGACCTCCTACGACTCGCCGGGCTACCCCAAGATCTCGCTGCTCAAACGCACCCCTTCGGGCAGCTGGACCTTTTACCCGGTATCCTCCATCGAAGGCACCCGGGGCATAGCGGTGCTGAACGAAAGGGCGCAGAAGTTAAGAGTAGTGTATGGCTCGAAAGAGGAGGGAGGCGACATTATTTACCGCGAAACCGCCGTGCCCGATATTTCCTTCGGGCCCCCCAAAACGCTGATCAGCGGCCGGTACCTGTTCAACGAGGCCACCAGCACCCACCAGCCCACCAACGGCGAAGTGGTGATCCTGGCCACCAACCAGGACCTTGATCCGAAGCAGGCCGTGGGCGTGCTGGCCCGCGACGAGGACAGCGCACCGCCTGCCACTGCCCCTGCCGGTCCTTCCGAACAGGAGGTGCTGACGACCCGGGCCGCAGCCCGGAACAGCTGGAATGCCTCGCTGACGGCCTTTCCCAACCCCGCCTCGGGTCCTACCACCCTGAGCTTTACCCTGCCGCAGCCGGAAAAGTACCGCCTGGTGCTGTACGACAGCAAGGGCGCCCGGGTAGGGGTACTCGATAAAGGCCGGGCGGAAGCGGGGCGCACCACCACCTTCGGCTTCGATGCCGGGCGGCTGGCGGGCGGCCTGTACCTGGTGCGGCTGCAGACCGCTACCGGCAGCAAAACCGTGCAGCTGATCGTGGAGCAATAGTACGTTCCGGAAGCGCGAAAATTCCAGGGAGGCAGGAAAAAGCGGGTGCTTTTCCTGCCTCCCTTTTCTTTTGGCCCCCGGCTATCGGGAAGGGTGGGGCGCCTGATTTTCAGGGGCTTAAAATTGGCTTAAAATACGGTTGTGTTTTTTCCCGGAAATTCTTCAGATTTGTAGCCTAACCTCAGCAACATTTATGGATGGGCTGTCGTTACAGCTGTTGTAAGGATCCAATATTTTATCCCCTACCCCCACAAAACGATTTCGAAAAACCTCAGCTTCCCAACCCGCTTCCCCTTCTGATCAAAGGCAAAAGGCAGGTGCTGACAAACGTTAGGAACAGCGTACGGACGTTGCCCTCCGCCCGGCGGCAGGAACCGTTCGCCGCTCTTCGTTCAACGAAAGGTTGCACTTCTGCGCTTTCTCTTTATGTAGACATCTTCCCAGTACTCCCAGTACCCTTCTGAAGGATACCCATTTCATGGCGTGCTTCGGACCAGGAAATCCCTGTCCGGGCCCCTGCATGCCCTTCCTGAAACCGGTATCTGCTTCCGTCTGCCCTGAAAGCCGCCTCATTATTCATTAAAACCTTTCTGTCATGAAAAGGAAGATTACCCTGAAACCATTTGTAAACCTCCCGCTCTTCCTGCTGCTGGTACTGCACCTAACGGCCTCCTTCGGTCCCGGGCGGCCGCAAAAGAAAAAGGAGCGCTCCCCGGCGGACATTACCGCCGGCACGCTGGTGGGCCACTGGAAAATGAACGAATCCGGCAGCACCACCATCACCGACCATTCCGGCACCGGCAACCATGCGACACTGTTGAAAACAAAAGACGTTACCTGGCCCGCCGGCCAGGAAGGGCTGGCCCTGAGCCTGCCCGGCACCCTGGAGCGCTATGCCACCGCTCCCAACACGGCTTCGCTCAATATTACCGACGCCATCTCCATCGCTGCCTGGATAAGACCCATCGAGGTGCGCAACGGCACTATTTTGGCCAAGGGCGCCACCAACGGCTACGAGCTGTGCATCAACAGCAGCAATAAGGTGGAGTTCCGCTTCAATACCGGCACCAACGGTTCCACCTACCGCATCGCCTCGGTGGCCAACTACCCCACCAATGCCACCACCTGGGTGCACGTGGCGGCCACCTACGACGGCGCCACCGCCCGCATGTATATCAACGGGGTGCAGAACGCTTCGGTGACCTTTGCCACCCCTGCGGCCATCATCAGCAATACCGGTGTGCTCACCATCGGTTCGCTGGCGGGGGAGCGCCGCTGGAAGGGGGCCATGGACGACCTGCGGCTGTACCGCGGCGCCCTGACCGCCGATGAAGTGCAGACCGTGATGAACGGCACGCCCCCGGCGCCGCCGCCCGCCCCGGTGTTGGTGGCACCCGCGGATGGGGCCACCAATGTGTCGCAGACACCGACACTGAGCTGGAATACCGCCGCCGGCGCTACCCGTTACGGGGTGCAGGTTTCGGAATTTTCCAACTTCTCCACCCTTGCCTATTCCCAGGAAAACCTGGGCACCACTTCGGTACAGCCTACCGGTCTTGCCGGGGGCAAGCTGTATTACTGGCGGGTGCATGCCGGTAACAGCGGCGGCGACGGCGACTGGTCGGCGACGCGCAGCTTTACTACGGCCCTGCCCCTGCCGGCAGCGCCTACGCTGGTAGCGCCTGCGGATGGTGCCACCAACCAGGCCACCGACCTGACCCTGAGCTGGAATGCGGCTTCCAACGCCCAGACGTATTCCCTGGAAATATCCGCACAAAGCAATTTTTCCACTACGGCCTTTAGCGCTTCCAACCTTGGTAGCACCAGCGTGCAGGCCGCCGGGCTAGCCGCCGGTACGCAGTACTTCTGGCGGGTAAGAGGTGTCAACAGTACCGGGGGGGGCAATTTTTCACTAACGCGGAGTTTTACCACGGCCTCGGCACCGCCGCCGCTGCCGGGTACGCCCACGCTGAGCGCTCCTGGGGATGGTGCTACCAACCAGGCCATCAACCCGACCCTGAGCTGGACTGCCGCTTCCAATGCCCAGAGCTACAGGGTGGAAGTTTCGGAAAACAGCGGGTTCAGCCCCACCGTCTTTGCGCAAAGCAACATATCCGGCACCTCGGTGCAGGCCGGCGGCCTGGCTGCGGCTACGCAATACTTTTGGCGGGTAAGGGCCACCAATGCCACGGGCGACGGCGACTATTCGCTGACGCGGAGCTTTACCACGGCATCCGCCCCGCCGCCTGGCGCCACCGCCCTGGTCCATTACTGGAATTTTAACGACACCTTTCACCTGCAGCCGCCGGCCTTTACATTGGGCGGGGGCACGCTGAGAGTGGATTCTGCCACCACCACCCAGGCCATTGGCGGAACGGGCCAGAACTTTGCCGGCATCAACGCCCGCAACGGGGAGGCCGCCGGGACGCACTTCCGCCTGAACAATCCCATCGGGTCCACGGTTACCTTCGGGATTCCCTCCACCGGCTTCGACAGCGTGGTGGTGAAGTACGAAACCCGGCGTTCGGGTACCGGGGCCGGCACACAGCAGATCAGCTATAGCCTCGACGGCACCAATTATACGGCGCTGCAGTCGCTGGTGGTGGCCGATGCCGATCCCGTGCTGGTGACGCTGAACCTGCACGGCATCAGCGGCACCGCCAACAATGCCAACCTGAAGCTCCGCATCCAGTTCGTGCAGGGAGCAGGCGGTACGGCCGGCAACAACCGTTTCGACAACCTGACGGTGGAGGGCCGCAACACGGGCGGTGTACCGCCCCCGGGCCAGGTGACCACGCTGAGCCCCGCCGACGGCGCGCAGAACCAGCAACTGCTGCCCGAGCTGAGCTGGCAGGCCGTGGCCAATGTGGCCGGCTACCACGTGCAGGTGGCCACTTCCGACCAGTTCACCACGCTGGTCGCCGCGAAAACCGTTTCCGGCGCCACCCGCTACCAACTGGAAACACCCCTGGCCGTTGCTACTACCTATTTCTGGCGGGTGCGGGCGGCGAATGCCGGCGGCGATGGCTCCTGGTCGGTCGTCAAGTCGTTCCGCACCATTAATTCCACTACCGTCTACCAGCTGGCGATCAACGAGGTGATGTCGTCCAACAACGCGGCCATCACCGATGAGGACGGGGATTTCTCCGACTGGATCGAGCTGTATAACTACGGCACTACCGCCATCAACCTGCAGGGCTTCGGCCTGTCGGACGATTACGCCACGCCCTTCAAATGGGTGTTCCCCTCCCGGACGCTGAACCCGGGCGCCTTCCTGCTCGTGTGGGCTTCCAGCAAGAACCGTACACCGGCCTCGGGGCAATTGCATACCAACTTTGCCATAGGCGCCGAGGGCGAGGAAGTGGTGCTGACCGCTCCCGGCGGCAGCCGGGTGGATTCCCTGCCCGCCATTGCCATCCCCACCAACGTTTCCCGCGGCCGCGAGCCGAATGGGACCGGGACCCTGCAGTTCTTCTCTACCTATACTCCCGGTGCCTCCAATATCCCGGGCTACAGGGAAGTGTTGCCGGTACCCATTTTCTCGGTGGCCCCCGGCGTTTATTCCACCAACCAGAGCGTGGCGCTTTCGCATTCCGATGCGTCGGTGACCATCCGCTACACCCTCGACGGCTCGATCCCGACGGCTTCCTCGCCCGTGTATTCGTTGCCGTTCACGGTTACCGACCGCTCCAGCCAGCAAAACGTGCTGTCGCTGATCCCCACCAACGAGATCTCCAGCGGCTCGCGGGCCTGGGAAGAACCTTCGGGTACGGTGCGTAAAGGCACCATCATCCGGGCCAGGGCGTTCAAGGCCGGTGCCGACGCGTCGGCGGTAACCACCGGCACCTACCTGGTGCTGCCGGGCCGCAAATACACCCTGCCCGTGGTGTCGGTGGTGTCGCCGCGCGACAGCCTGTTCGGTGATGCCCGGGGCATCTATGTACCCGGCGACAACTACGACGGCAGCGATGAAACCGGCAACTACTACATGGAAGGCGACGACTGGGAACGGCCCGGCTCCATCGAGTACTTCGGACCGGACCTGAAGTTCCAGCAGAATATCGGGCTGCGGATCAACGGCGACTTCAGCCGCCGCTTTCCCCAGAAATCCCTGCGGGTGATTGCACGGACCGAGTACGGAAAGGCCACCCTCGACTACCCGATTTTTCCCAACTATTCCCAGAACAGCTTCAAGCGGTGGATCCTGCGCAACTCGGGCAACGACTGGGGCCATACGATGTTCAAGGATGCGCTGGCTCATATGCTCGTCAGCCATATCATGCCCACCCAGCACTACCGGCCGTCGGTGGTCTTCATCAACGGCGAATACTGGGGCATTCACAACTTCCGCGAACGGCCGGATCGGTTCTTTGTCGCCCAGCTCTACGGTGTGGATCCCGACAACATCGACTACCTGGTGAGCGAGCAGGAAGTGGAAGAGGGCGATGCCGTGAACTACAACGAAATGCTCAATTACATCCGCAATACCAACTTGTCCACCCCCGCCGGCTTTGCGGGCGTGACCCAACGGATGGACGTGGACAATTTTGCGGATTACTTTGCTGCCGAAGCGTTCTACGGAAATACCGACTGGCCGCAGAGCAATATCGATTACTGGAGGGCCCGTGTGCCGTACAATCCCTCGGCCCCTGCCGGCCAGGACGGCCGCTGGCGGTGGCTGTTGCACGACGTGGACCTGGGCCTCTCGGATCCCGGCTTTAATGCCATCGAGTGGATCACCGACGAAGAGAACGGCGATGGCGGCGGCACCTGGCCCAACGAGCTGCTGCGCAAGCTGCTGACCAACCAGGACTTCAAATTCAACTTCATCAACCGCATGGCCGACCAGCTCAATACCGCCTTCCTGCCCACCCGGGTGAATGCCCTGATCGACAGCATCAAGGCGGTCGTGGAACCCGAGATCCCCGAGCACGAATTGCGGTGGGGCCGGCCTTCGCTTTCCCGGTTCACCAGCGATGTGGACGTGATGAAGACCTTTGCCACCCAACGGCCCTCCAACCACCGGTCGCATATCCGGTCGTTCTTCGGCCTGGGCAGCGACCTGGTAATCACGCTGAACTGCGACAGGACCCAGGGCAGCATCAAGATCAACTCGCTGACCATCAACAGCACGACCGTCGGCGCCAACCCTGCCCAGCCTTATCCCTGGCAGGGCACTTACTTCGGCGGCGTGCCCCTGACCCTGAAGGCCCTGCCCAACCCCGGCTTCGCCTTCGTACGCTGGCAGGTGGGCACCCAGCAGTTCACCACCGAGGAGCTCCGCATCACCCCCTCTGCGGCTACCTCCATCACCGCCATTTTCACCGCCACTTCAGGCGTGAAACCCACCCTGACCACGCCCGTCAACGGCGCCACCGGCGTAGCGGTTTCGCCCTCGGCCACCCTGTCGTGGAGCACGCTGTCGGGAGCTTCCTCCTACCGCCTGCAGGTATCGCTGTCGCCTGACTTTGCCACTACGGTCTACGACCAAAGCGGCATCAGCGGCACTTCCGCAAGCGTATCAGGATTGCAGAACAACACCGTCTACCACTGGCGCGTAGCCGCAGCCCTCACTGCCGGCGGCACCAGCAACTGGTCCGATACCTGGAGCTTCACCACCGTCACCGCCGTCACCCCCTTGCCGGGAGCCGTGACCCTGAGCGCACCGGCGAATGGCGCCACCGGCGTACCCACGAGTCCCAACCTGGTGTGGAACGCGGCCGCCAATGCCGCCAACTACAGCGTGCAGGTAGCGACCAGCAACAGCTTCACCACACCTGTAGTGAACCGCGACAATGTGGGCGGCACCAGCGCTTCGATAACCGGCCTGTCGGCCAACACGGTTTACTTCTGGAGGGTTAGGGCCCACAACGGCGCCGGCTCCTCCGACTGGTCCGCTGTGTGGAGCTTTACCACGGCCCCCGCTACCTCGGCCATCCTGGCCGGTCACTGGCGGATGAACGAAGGCAGCGGTACGGTACTCAGCGATGCTTCGGGCAACGCCAACCATGCCACCTTCGTGAAGGCCGGCGACGTCACCTGGGTTACGGGTAAGGAAGCCCTGGCGGTAAGCATGCCGGGCACCACCGACCGGTATGCCCGCGCTTCCAACGCGGCTTCGCTCAACATCACCAGCGCCATTACGGTTGCCGCCTGGATCAGGCCCATAGAAGTGCGCAACGGCACTATTTTGGCCAAAGGCGCCACCAATGGCTACGAGCTGTTCATCAACAGCAGCGGCAAGGTGGAGTTCCGCTTCAACACCGGCACCAACGGCTCTACGTACCGCATCGCTTCAGCGGCCAACTACCCCACCAATGCCACCACCTGGGCGCACGTGGCCGCCACCTACGACGGCGCCACCGCCCGGATGTACATCAACGGGGTCCAGGATGCCTCGGTGACCTTCGCTACGCCTGCGGCCATTATTAGCAATACCGGTGCGCTGACCATTGGCTCGCTGAACGGCAGCCAGCGCTGGAAGGGAGCTATGGACGACCTGCGCTTGTACGGCAGCGCGCTGAGCGCTTCGGAGATCGCGGGCATCTTTGCGGCCACGAACAGCATTACTTCGCGGCCGTTGCAGGAGGAAAGCAGCCTGGAAAAGGCCGGAAGCGTACGGTTGTATCCCAACCCCGTATCGGAGACCATCCACCTGGCCTTCCCTGCGGGGGTGAGCGGAAAGGTATCGGTACGCATCACCGATGTGTCGGGCAAGCAGTACCTGGAGTCGGCATCCACCCTCAGCGGCGGCCTGCTGACGATCAGCCTGTTGCAGGCGCAGATGGGTCCGGGCGTGTACTTCCTGGCCGTGAAATCGGCGGACTACAGCGAGGTCTTCAAGTTTGTGAAGAACTGATCTATACAGTACCGTTATTAAAAAGGAAGGGAGCGACCGCTCCCTTCCTTTTTTGTGAGAATGAAACAAAACGCAATAGAATGCAACAAATCTTAGGCGGAACAGGAAATTCTATTTACCGTACGTACGAAAGGGTGAAAATGTAAATTCTCCCGGAACCTGGTAGGGCCACAGGAAGGGTGCCTGGTATTGGGGCACCCCGTTCCTCCAGGCGTTGGGGTAGCGGGCGCAGGGTGTATTGATGGCGTCGGTGACACCCGAAGGGTAGCAGTTCGGCATATCGTAAATGCCGTAGGGATCAAAAAAGTACCACCGGTTGTCGGTAGGATCGCGGCGGGCATAAAAGATGTGCAGGTGTGTGTTGGGACCGCCGCTGCCCCGCTTGCCGCCCGGGCCTGTATTACCCGCCCAGGCGATCACCTGGCCGGCCGACACGGTTTTTCCCAGCAGGCTCTTGTCGATCGTTTCGGAATTCGTGCCCCAATGGTCGCTCTTGAGGTTGCGGGAGGCCCCGTCCTGGGAGCAGCCGGTTTCGGTCAGGTGGGTTTTGAAGTCCGTCAGGTCGGTGCCGCTGATGGTGGGTACCGTCAGCGACCACGAATTGCTGCAGTCGTTGGAAGCCCCGTCGCGCAGGTGCATGTAGATGGTGCGGTAGGCATCCGTTACACCGCCCACATCATGGCTGATGACGATGGTATTGCCCGACCAGTTGTCCCAGCCGATGTGGATCACCCGGCCGGCAGCGGCGGCCACTACTTTGAAGGTGCTGCCGTCGGTACGGCTGTAATCCAGGGCGTGGTGCCAGCCGCCGTTGCTGTAGCGCCAGCCGTTCTTGCTCATGGACTGGCCCGACTGGAAGGGCAGCGTCAGGAACCGGTCGCGCACATCGATCGCCGAAAAGCGGATATAAGCCTGGTTGCCGTTGAGCACCGCGGGCCAGCGGTAAAAGACCATCCCGCCGGCAGGAGGCGTGGGGCAGGTGCCGGGCCGCCCTTCGCAGTGCGTGGTGGTGGCGGTGATGCCGTAATTGTACTGTTCCCGCCAGGACGTAGCGCCGTCATCGGGCATGATCACGTGGTTTTCGCAGCCGATACAGCTGCTGGGATAAATCTCGATGTCATTCAGGCGCAGGTTCTGCTGGCCGAGCTCGTACCATTTGGAGGTAATGTTTTCCCAGTCCACCCCCGCCCAGAGGTAATAGCCGTCCGAGCCGCTGCGCCACACGCCAATGTATTTCCGTCCGTTATCTTCATACATTTCGATATCGATCAGGCGCATGTTCTGGCGGCCCAGCTCATTCCACTTGGCCACGAAATTGTTCCAGTCCACGCCGGCCCAGAGGTAATAGCCATCCGAGCCGCCGCGCCAGACACCCGAGTACAGGCGGACCCCGTTTTCCACATAGGTTTCGATATCTACCAGGCGCAGGTTCTGGCGCCCCAGCTCATTCCATTTGGCCACGAAATTGCTCCAGGTTACGCCCGACCACAGGTAGTAGCCGTCCGAACCGCCGCGCCAGACGCCGATATACAGGCGGACGCCGTTTTCCACATAGGTTTCGATATCGATCAGGCGCATGTTCTGACGGCCCAGTTCGTTCCATTTGGCCACGAAGTTCGACCAGGTAACGCCGGCCCAGAGGTAATAGCCGTCCGAGCCGCCGCGCCAGACGCCCGAATACAGCCTGCGGCCGCCTTCTACATAGGTTTCAATGTCCATCAGGCGCAGGTTGAGCCGTCCCAGTTCGTTCCACTTGGCCACAAAGCTGTTCCAGTCCACGCCGCTCCAGAGGTAGTAACCGTCCGAACCGCCCCGCCAGACGCCGATATAATTCTGGGAAGAGGCGGGCCGGGCAACCAAAAGGGTGAAAAACAACAGCAGGCCTTGGAGGGAGCGCCGGAGGAAGGAGCCGACAGCGCCTGCAGCCAGCCTGCACGCAGGTGTTGGGTAGAGTGGGTGTTGCATGATGATTCCTTGTGCGGTTAAGAATGAAGGGGTGCGTTGTTGCCCTCACAGGGCAGGAAGAACTCCGGGGGAAGAAGAAATCAGGTGTAGGTCTGCCGGACAGCGGTGACTGCCGGACAAAGCGGTATGCTTCCTCAAAAGTAGAATAAATTTTCTGGATGTATTTTTGTTTTCTTTAACACGTGCCGGGCTATAGGGTCGCTTTCCGGCGCCGGCACGGGGGAAAGAAACCTGTACCGTGCATCGGGCTTTTCTTTTAATTTGCATGTATGGGTAGAAACCGTCCTGCATGCGGGAAGATTCCCGTCTGCAAAAACCGATCCCTGCAGGGCCGGCGGCTGCAGTTCACCAATCCGACAACTACATGGAGTTTATCATCATCTTCGTCCTGATCTTTATCAATGGTTTTTTTGCGCTTTCCGAAATTTCCGTGGTCTCGGCCCGTCCCGCCCGTCTCGATGCCCTGGCCAAAAAAGGCGATGCCGGCGCCCGCAGGGCCGCGGAGCTGGCGAAAAACCCCAGCCGCTTTCTTTCTACCGTACAGGTGGGCATTACCCTGATCGGTATCCTCACCGGTATCTTCGGCGGGGAGGCCATCGCCGAAAAGCTAGAGGTCGTACTGCAACGGTCGCCCCTGCTGGCCCCCTACAGCAGCGGCCTGTCCGTGGCCATCGTGGTGATCATCATAACCTATTTCTCCATTGTTATCGGCGAGCTGGTGCCCAAGCGCATCGGCCTGACCATGCCCGAAAAGATCGCTCCCTTCGTTTCCCGCCCCATGTTCGTATTATCGAAGATCGCGGCGCCTTTCATCTGGCTGTTGTCCAAGTCCACCGAATTGCTCATCCGGCTGTTCAAGATCAAGCGGGCCGACGACAACCACGTCACCGAGGAAGAGATCAAGGCCATCGTGCAGGAAAGTGCCGAAGCCGGGGCCATCGATGAGATCGAACATGAGATCGTGACCAATATTTTCCAGCTGGGCGACCGCACCGTCAGCTCGCTGATGACGCCCCGCAACCAGCTGGTGTGGATCGACAGCAGCAAGCCCTTTGCGCAGCAGATGCACCCGCTGGCCGAGGAAGACCTGGCCATTTACCCCGTCTGCCGGGGCGACCTCGACGAGATCGAAGGGGTCTTTCACCTCCGCGATTATGCCCGGGCGCTGCTCAAAGGCGAGGAATGGTCGCTGGCGAAGTGGGTGAAGAAGCCCCAGTTCCTGCCCGAGAACATGAAGGCCTATAAAGCGCTGGCGATCTTCCAGGAAACCCGGGTGCACTTTGGCGTGGTGGTGGACGAGTACGGGTCCATCCAGGGGGTGATCACCCTCAACGACCTGCTGGACGCCATGGTGGGCGACATCATTACCGGGGAAGGAGAGGAGCGCAACATCGTGCAGCGCGAGGACGGGTCCTGGCTGGTAAGCGGCAGCACCCATATCGACGACCTGACGGACCTGATCGGCGAGGCCAGCGAGGAACGGCAGTTCAACACGGTGGCGGGACTGGTGCTGCATGCCGCCAGCCATATCCCCCGGGTAGGTTTCCAATTTAAATGGAAGGGGCACGTCATCGAAGTGGTCGACATGGACGGGCACAAGGTGGATAAAGTGCTGATCCGGCGAAAAGAAACTTCCGGCTGACCGGCAGCGGGGCAGCCGGGCGCCACTTTGGAATAATGGTTGCAGATGTTTCATCTTTCCGTATTGTTTCCGGACGTAATGCTTAACATGCAAAGAAAGCCGCCATGACCCCCAAAGCACCTTTATCCTACCGGCCCGGGGAAAAAGGAGCGCTCCCGCTCCCTCACCTGTTGTTGCAGGTTCCCCTGCCGGCCTTCCTGTTGCAGGAAAAAAATTTCCTGGTCGACCAGGCCAACGAACAGGCCCAGGGCCTGTGGGGCTGGAGCGCCGAAGAGCTCCGCCACCGGTCGTTCCCCGACCTGTTCGATTCTGCCTTTCACCGGGATGTGCAGGAAGCCCTGGAGCAGGTGCGGCAATCGGGAACGGCGGTGGAAGTGCCGGAAGTATTGCTGCTTTCCGCGGCGGCCGGCGGCGGGCCGGAGCGGTCCCTGACCCTGAAGATCGGGCCGGTAACCGATGCGCAGGGCCATCTCACCGCCCTGGTGGCGGTTTGCCTGGACGTGACCGGCGAGGTGACCGTGCGCCGCATAGCCGAAGAAACCGAACAAGGCCTCAAGGAACAATTCCAGCACACGTTTGAAAATGCGGCCGTGGGCATTGCCCATGTGGCGCCCGACGGCAGCTGGCTGCTGGTAAATAACCGCCTCTGTTCCATCATCGGCTACAGCCCGGAGGAACTGCGGGAGCTGACCTTCCAGGACATTACCCACCCCGACGATATCGAAGCCGACCTGGCCTATGCCCGGCAGCTGCTCTCGGGAAAGCTGAAAAGCTACTCCATGGAAAAGCGTTATTTCCACAAAGATGGCTCGTGGGTATGGGTCAGCCTGGTGGTTTCGCTGGTGCGTGACAGTGAAGGACAGCCGCAATATTTTATTTCCGTAGTCAAAGATATTTCCAAGCGTAAAAAGGCCGAGGAAGCCCTGAAGGAAAGCGAAGAACGCTTCCGTTCCCTGGCCGATGATGCGCCGATGTGGGTATGGATGGCCGATACCAGGGCCCAGGTGTTCTATGTCAACAAGGAGGAGCTGCGCTACCTGGGTCTTTCCCAGGTGGGGGAGCTGGGCAACCTGCATTGGGAACAGTATGTGCATCCCGACGATGTGGACCGCATTTACCAGACCTACAGCGAAGCGGTCCGCACCCAAAGCCCCTACACCCTTGAATGCCGCCACCGCAACCGGCAGACCGGCGGCTACGAATGGTTCCTGTTCAAGGGCGTACCCCGCTTCGAGCACGGCACTTTTGCCGGCTATATCGGCACGGCCATCAACATCCACGCCCAGAAGCTGCTGACCGAACAGCTCGAACACCTGGTGGAAGAGCGTACCCAGGAGCTGCAGCGGTCCAACGACGACCTGCAGCAGTTTGCCCACGTGGTCTCGCATGACCTGAAGGAGCCGGTGCGGAAGATCCGCACCTTCAGCAGCCGTGCCGCCAGCGAAATGGGGGGCGCCCTGCCCGACAAGGTCAAACAGTACCTGGAGAAAATGGACCAGGCGGCCAGCCGCATGTACAGCCTCATCGAAGGGGTGCTGACCTACGCCTCGGCGGGCGCCACGGCCATAGACCTCGTGCCCGTCCCCCTGACGGAGATCATCCGGGGCGTGGAAACCGACCTGGAGATGGTGCTGCAGCAGAAGGAGGGCGTGCTGACCTGCGAGGACCTGCCGGTGGTGGAAGGGGCGCCGGTGCTCCTGCACCAGCTGTTTTACAACCTTATTAATAATTCCCTGAAGTTTTCCCGCGAGGGCGTACCGCCCCGCATTTCGGTTTCGTATGAGCGGGTAAAAGGCGACCGCCTGCCGCACCCCCTGCCCGGTGCGAACCGCGACTATGTTCTTATCCGCCTGCAGGACAACGGCATTGGTTTCCGTAATGAAGAGGTGGACCAGATCTTTAAGCCTTTTGGCCGGCTGCACGCCAAAACGAAGTACGAAGGTACCGGCCTCGGCCTGGCGCTCTGCAAAAAGATCGCCGAGCGCCATGGCGGCGCCCTGCTGGCCGAAGGAAAGGAAGGCGAAGGCGCCACCTTTACGGTGATCCTGCCGGCCGCCTCACCCCCGTCCCCTCTCCACATGGAGAGGGGACGGGGGTGAGGCGGCGGTTTGGTAGGCCGGCAGCAGGATGGTGAAGCAGGCCCCTTTGTCGGGTTCGGAAAAGGCCGAGATCTCGCCGCGGTGGTTGGACACGATCTTTTTGCAGAGGGCCAGGCCGATGCCCGTGCCGCCATAGGAGTAGCGGTCGTTCAGGCGCTGGAACAACTGGAAGATCTTGTCGGCATATTGCTGTTCGAAGCCGATGCCGTTGTCCTGCAGGGTAATGGCAAAGAGCGGCGGCCCCTTCCGGCCTTCCCCTTCGTTTTCCAGCCGTTCTACGGCAATGCGGATCTCGGGCGGCACGCCGGGGCGGGAGAATTTTAAGGCGTTGTTGATGAGGTTGTAAAAAAGCTGGTGCATCTGCAGCGGAACGGCCTGGATAATGGGCAGGTGATCTGAAAGGAGGATGCCGCCTTTTTGCTGGATCAGCAGTTCCAGGTCGGAGCGGACGCCGGCAATGACGCTGTTCAGGTCCGTGTCGGCAAAGCTCAGGTCATTGCGGGTCTGCCGCGAATAGTTCAGCAGGTCGTCGATGATCACCGCCATGCGGCGGGCCGATTCGCGGATTTTGGTAATGAAGCGGCGGTCCGTATCGCCCAGGGCGGGGCCGGTATTCTCTTCCAGGAACGAGGCAAAGGTCTGGATTTTGCGCAGGGGTTCCTGCATGTCGTGGCTGGCAGCGTAGGCGAACTGTTCCAGCTCGCGGTTCGACCGTTCCAGCTGGTTGTTGGCGTTGGTGAGGTCGATGGTGCGTTTTTCCACTTCCTTTTCCAGGGCTTCGGCGGCTTCCTTCTGGTCGTGCAGGTCGATGCACGAGCCGATAAAGCCGGCAAAGGCGCCATCGGCGCCATAGCGGGGCGCGGCGGAAGCCGACACCCAGCGGTACTGCCCGTCGTGGCGGCGGAGGCGGAATTCCCAGGTAAAGTTCCGGCGGGTCCGGAAGGCGGTGGCAAATAATTGCAGCAGGTCGGGCCGGTCGTCGGGATGGACCCCTTGCTGCCAGCCGTCGCCGTATTCCTCCTCGCTGCGGCGGCCGGTAAACTGCAGCCAGCCCCGGTTGACGAAGTTAAAATTCCTGCCGGGCCCGGCCATCCAGATCATGACCGGGGCGGTATCGGCCACCGTGCGGAAGCGGAGCTCGCTTTCCTCGATCTTGCGGCGGCTTTCCATCAGCTCGGTGATCTCGTGGGCCAGCACCAGCACCCCGGTGGCCCGGTCATCCCCATCACGCAGGGCCTGGAACACGAAGTTGAAATAGCCCTGTTGTTCCCCGCCGGGGTGGCTCAGGGTCACCGGCACTTCGTTTCCGAAATAAGGTTCGCCCGTTTGCAGCACCCCCCGCAGGATGCTGCCGATGCCCTGCGAGATAATGCCCGGCATGCTTTCCAGCACGGGGCGCCCGGCAATGTCCTCGCGTTTGCGGCCCACGATGTCGAGTTAGTGCTGGTTGGCCAGTTCCACGGTCAGGTCGGGCCCCCGCAGGATGAGGATGGCCACCGGGGCCTGCATGAACAGCTGGTAGAGTTCTTTTTCGTTCCGGCTTTTGGAGCGGGCAATTTTGAGGTGGGTGTGGATGCGCGATACCAGCTCGCGGGAGGAGAATGGTTTGATAAGGTAGTCGTCGGCGCCGGCGCCCAGGGCATGGGCCGTGGCTTCCTCGCCGGCCCGGGCCGACAGCAGGATCACGGGCAGGTTGCCGGTGGCGGGGTTGTCCTTGATGGCCTGCAGCAGGCCGAAGCCGTCGAGCCGCGGCATCATGATGTCGCTCAGCACCAGGTCGGGCTTGTGGCGGCGGATGCTTTCCAGGGCGGCCTGCCCGTCGGGGGCGGTTTCCACCCGGAAGTCGCCTTCCAGCAGGTTTTTGACAAAGCCGCACATGTCGGGGTTGTCGTCGGCCAGCAGCACCAGGGGTTTTTCTTCGCCGGCAGGGCCGGTCCGGGACCATTCTTTGGAGCCCTCCGCGGGGCCGGGGGCAATCATTTTTTGGGCCTCCGTTACAAACGGGGCGGCGGCGGCAGGGGCGGCGAACTTTTGGGAGAGCTGGCCGTTGGAAACGCCGAAGGGCAGCGTTACGGTAAAGGTGGAGCCCCGGCCCTGTTCGCTTTCAGCGGTGAGGGTCCCTCCATGGAGCTTGACCAGCTCCTGCACCAGCGCCAGGCCGATGCCCGTGCCCTCGAAGGTGCGGCCCCGGGAGTTCTCTACCCGGTGGAAGCGGTCGAAAATCCGTGGCAGCTCTTCGGGAGCAATGCCTACGCCGGTATCGCTGACCGACAGGCGCACGGCCTGCCCGTGCTCGCGGAGCTCCACGCGGATGGCGCCCTCCAGGGTGTATTTAAAGGCATTGGACAGGAGGTTCAATACGATCTTTTCCCACATTTCGGTGTCCAGGCAAACCGGGCGGGAGAGGGGCGGGCAGTCGACCTGCAGCTGCATGCCGGCGCTTTCGATCACCGATTGAAAGGTACCGGCGATGCCGGCCGTCAGGGAGGGTAGGTCGATGGGTTCGAACTGGGGCTGCAGGCGGCCCGCTTCGATGCGGCTGAAGTCGAGCAGGTTGTTGACCAGGCGCAGCAGCCGTTCGGAATTGCTGTGGGCCAGTTCCAGTTTTTTGCGCTGGTCGTTGGCCAGGTTGCCCTCCGGATGGTTCAGCAGTTCATCCAGGGGCCCCAGCATCAGGGTCAGGGGCGTGCGGAATTCGTGGCTGACATTGCTGAAAAAGACCGTTTTGGCTTTGTCCAGGGCCAGCAGGCTTTCCGCCCGTTTTTTCTCTTCTTCGTACGCCAGGACGTTGTTCAGGTCGGTAGCCACCTGGTCGCAGACCAGGCGGTAAAAGCTTTTGGAGGCGGTGTCGAAGTAGATATGGGGGTTGATGCCGGTGACCAGCAGGGCGGCGGGACGTTTCTGGGCGCCCTGCGCCAGGGGCTGCACCAGCAGGCGGCGGCAGGGCTGGTTCCAGGCGCCGGTGGGCAGCTCGCCGTACTGGCCGAGGCTGTTGGAGGCCGGCACGGTAGTATGCCCCTGGAGGGCCTGGCGAAAGGGTTCGGCCACCAGGTCGTCGCCGGTAAGGTCGATGGAGGCGGGAAAGCCCATGCGGGCCGGCGTGGAGGCCTTCAGTTCGGCCTTCGTGCCGTCTTCCGACACCTGGTAAATAAGGGCAAAGGGAAAATCCTTGTCGTTTTCCTCGAAGGCATGAATGGCTTTGGCATACACGTCGTCCGCCGTGCGGGCCTGCAGGGAGGTCTTTCCGAGGTCGCTGAGGGTTTTCAGGCGGCGGGCGCCGATCACTTTGGAGGAGGTTTCGGTACAGGCGCTGAACACGCCGCCGATACCCGATTCGTCGTGGATGGGGCTGTAAGAAAAGGTGAAATAGCATTCTTCCATGTAGCCGAAGCGGTCGAGCAGCAGCAGTTGGTCTTCCGACCAGGTAGCCTCGCCCCGGTACAGGACCGATTCGAGCATGGGACCGATGATGTCCCAGATCTCGGGCCATACTTTCCGGCCGGGGCAGCCCAGCGCCCTGGGGTGCTTGTCACCCAGGATAAAGCGGTAGGCATCGTTGTAAATCATGGCCAGCTCTTTTCCCCACCAGATAAAAATGGGGAAACGCGAGTTCAGGCACAGGCTTACGGACGTTCGCAAGCTTTGCGGCCAGTTTTCCACAGGTCCGATGCAGGTATTTGCCCAGTCGAGCGAACGGATCAATGCCCCCATCTCCCCGCCTTCCGAAAGAAAGTAGTTGTTTTTCACCTTATTCACCTTGAGTATTCAAATGGTTGGTTCTTAATATGCAGGGTTAACTATGCAAGGATTGTGCAAGGATGGGGCTGAAGGGCGTCTCCCAAGGAAAACTTAAAACCCGTGGGATACGGCTCCTGCTCCGGGACCGGGCACCTAGAACTTAGAACTCAAGTGTGTACTTTTGGGGCATACTATGATGCGTTTCTTTAACCTGAAGAAGATTTCTTTACTGGTCATTCTTTTGTTCTGTTCTTTCCTCCCTGCCGCCCTGGCGCAGTCGAAAACTATCCGGGGGACCATTAAAGATAAGCATAGCGACGAACCGTTGCCCTTCGTTTCGGTGCGGTTCCAGAAATCCGGCATCGGCCTGTTGTCCGATTCTTCGGGCGCCTTTGTACTGACCCTTTCCCACCTCGCTGCCGACACCCTGGAAGTGACCACCGTGGGCTACCAGGACTACAAGGTGCCGGTGGACCCTGCCCAGTTCCGGGGCGACAGCCTGCGGCTCCATATCTCCCTGGAGCGCGGCAAGATCATCACGGGGGTGGTGGTGCGCGCCAAGGGCAACCGGGCCCTGTGGTTCTGGCGCAAGATCGTGCAGCACAAAAAAGACAACGACCGCTACCGGTTTGCCAACTTCTCCTACGAGCTATACAACAAGCTGGAGCTGGACCTAAAAAACATCAACCGCGATAAGCTGGAAGACCGGCGCCTCCTGCGCCCCTTCAATTTTATCCTCGACAACATCGATACCACCGAGGGCGCGCCCTTCCTGCCGGCCTACCTGACCGAGGCGCTTTCGGATTACTACTACCAGAAATCGCCCCTGAAGCGACGCGAAGTGTTCAAGGCCGTCAAGACCATCGGGGTGAACAACGCTTCCGCCTCCCGCCTGCTGGGCGGCATGGACCAGAACGTCAATTTTTACAACAATTACATCGCGGTCTTCGACAAGCAGTTCGTCAGCCCCATCAGCGACCACGGCGACGACTATTACAACTACAAGCTGGCCGACACCCAGTACGTGGCCGGCCGCCGGCTGGTGCACTTCCTGTTCACGCCCCGCCGCAAGGGCACCAACACTTTCGAGGGCGACTGCTGGGTGCACGACAGCACCTTCGCCATCCAGAAGATGACCCTGCGCCTGTCGAAGGAGGCCAACATCAACTACGTCAACATGCTGAGCCTGATCCAGGAGTACCAGCTGCTCGGCGACTCCACCTGGTTCCTTTCCAAGGACAAGTTCGTGGTGGACGTGACCCCCTTCGGCAAGTCGAACCTGGCCTTTATCGGCCGCAAGACCACCACCTACCGCAACATTCGGGTCAACGACCCCCAGGTGACGGCCGAGCTGGCAAAGAACCGCATCCTGGAAGAAACGCACCTGCCCGACGCCGCCATGAACCGCCCCGATTCCTTCTGGTCCGGCTCGCGGCACGAAGGGCTGAACCGTAACGAGCAGGGCATCTATACCATGATCGACTCGATGATGAAAGTGCCGGCTTTTAAGACCTATACCGAGGCCATCAACTTTATCGGCACCGGCTATATGAACCTGGGCAACTACCAGATCGGCCCCTGGCAGAACTGGATCTTTTCCAACTCGCTGGAGGGCACCCGCCTGCGCTTCGACCTGGGAACGAACCACCGCTTCAGCGACAAGTTTTATTTCCACGGCTACGGCGCCTACGGCTTCGGCGACCGCAAATGGAAGGGCCAGGTGGACGGCATGTGGCTGTTGCAGAAGCATCCCCGCATGTACCTGTACGGCCAGTACCTCAACGATTTTGATTACGGGCAGAACTATTACGACGAGATCAGCACGGACAACATTTTTGCCATGTCGATCCGCAAAAGCGGGGTGCCCTTCAAGTTCATCCGCCTGAAGGAGCAGCGGCTGGACTTTTTCAAAGAATGGGACCCGGGCATTTCGGTGTTGCTGTCCTCGCGCCGCAAGCAGTACGACCCTATGCGTCACCTGCCGGAAAAATCTTATTTCCAAACCAAGGAGGGCGAGGCCATGAACACTTTTGAAACCTCGGTGCGGCTGCGCTTTGCGTACCTCGAAAAATTCCTGGAGGGCGATTTCCTGCGCCTCAGCCTGGGCAGCCCGCTGCCCATAGCCGAGGTAAAATACACCCGGGGCATTTCAGGGGTGCTGAACAGCAGCTACGACTACCACAAACTCAGCGGCAGCGTCAGCGATTACATCAAGGTGCCGCCGTTCGGCACCCTCTACGTGAACATCTTTGGCGGCAAAACCTTCGGTACGCTGCCCTACACGTTCCTGGACATAGCGCCGGGCAACGAGATCTATTATTACAACCGCTACGCCTTCAACATGATGAACCGCTACGAGTACATCCACGACCGGTACGCGGGCTTCAACGTGGAGCATACCTTCGGCAACGGCATTTTCCGCTTCACGCCGCTGACCCGCAAGCTGCGGTTCCGCCAGTTCTGGACGGCCAAAGGGTTGTGGGGCACCCTGAACGAGGAGAACAAGGCCCTGAACTACGTAGGCGATTACCCTTTCCGCTCGCTGGACGGCAAACGCTACCTGGAGCTGGGCACCGGCGTGGACAACATTTTGAAAGTGCTGCGGGTGGACTTCGTGTGGCGGGTGCTGCCACGGTCCGTTCCTGCCGCCAACGGCGCCAGTGCGGGTGCCGCCCAGCGGTTTGGGGTGTTCGGCTCTTTCCGCCTGGCCTTCTAACGAAAGGGAATTGGTTAATTTGTTAATTGGGATATGAGGAGGAAACCATCCTAAAGCAATAAAGAAAAAGGGATACTGGTAAAAAACCGGTGTCTCTTTTTTTATTAAAGCATTTCCCCGTACCCAATTAACCAATTAACCAATTCCCTAATTCCTTATTCTTATACGGTACAAATGTTGCACATACCCTAGCCCCACGGGCTTTACTCACTAAATTTCAGGTTCTATATGGCAGATTTTTTTTCCGACCTGTTCGGCGCTCCGAAAATTCCTATGGCCTCCCTGGACAAGATACAAAGCGATGCACCCAATATCATTGTGTGGGCGGCGCCGGTGATGTTTTTTTTCGTGCTCCTGGAATGGCTCATCGCCCGCTGGCAGCACCGCGACCTGTACGAGAAAAAGGAAACCATCGGCTCTATCCTGGTGGGCCTGGGCAACGTGGCCATCAATACCACCCTGAAGGTGACGATGCTGTACCTCTACATCCTGCTGTACAACTGGCTGCCCTGGCGGATGCACCTGAACTGGTGGACCTTCCTGCCCTGCTATATCCTGTTCGACCTGTGCAGCTACTGGGCCCACCGCATTTCCCACGAACAGCGGTTCTGGTGGGCGACGCATGTGGTGCACCACAGTTCGGAGCACTACAACCTGACGGTTTCCTTCCGCCTGAGCTGGGTGCAGAACCTCAAGCTTATATTCTTCCTGCCCGTGGCCCTTATCGGCTTTCACCCCATCGTCTTTTTCGTAGTTAACCAGATCGCCGTGCTCTTCCAGTTCTGGGTGCATACCGAGTACATCCGGAAGCTGCATCCCTTCATCGAGTACCTCTTTGCCACCCCTTCGAACCACCGGGTGCACCATGGCTCGCAGGAGAAGTACATCAACAAGAATTACGGGCCGACCTTCATCATCTGGGACCGGATGTTCGGCACCTACCAGGCCGAGGACGAGCCCGCCGTATATGGCCTCACCCATAATATCGGGCACAAGGCCAACCCGTTGTACATCAACTTCCACGAATACATGGACATCTGGAAGGACCTGAAACAGGCCCGGGGTTTCCGGAAAAAATGGTTTTACGTATTTGGCGATCCCATCGCTATTGCGCAGGAAAAGGAGCGGGACCAGCAGGCCCGGGAAGCGAGCCGGGCGGCAGAAACCGGGGCGCCGGTGACGGTAACCGGCAGCCTGCCGCTAGCCGGAAAGGAAGGCACACAGGTTTCGGGCCGGCGGGATAACCTGCCGGCGGGTCCTGTAAGCTGAGCGGCTGCCCGGGGCGTTGTTTACCCGAAAACCAGCAACAGCGCCATCAGGAACAGTACCAGGAGAACAGCAAAAATAAACGCAGCTTTCATCCTTACGTGTTTTGCGGCGGTGAATACATTTGTTTCCAGGAAAAGGGCGCAAAATATGCGCCACTTCAATCCCGCCGACCCCTTCCTGCTGCCCGGCGGTTCCGGTCCGGGACGCTGGACCAGTATTTGGAACAGGCAAGAAGTACATGAAAAAAGTAATCGTTTTTCTCCTGGTGGTCGTGGGGGTGGTGCTGGCGGCTTACCTGCTGTTCCTGGAGGCCCTGGCGCCTGCGGGCAGTATGCCTGCGGTAGAGGCTGCCCGGTCGCCGGTGGCGGTTCTCGATCCCAAGCCCCGGCTGATGGCCCGCCTGAAGGATATGGTAACGGACGGATCGAAGGGGTTGTACCGGTTGTCGCTTGACGACCTGCAGGTGGATGTGGCGGGGCAAAGCGTCACGTTGGTGAATGTGTCCCTGCAGCCCGATTCGGCGGTGCTGGCCCGCCTGGAGGAGC
Source organism: Huijunlia imazamoxiresistens (assembly GCF_037132455.1). Classification (NCBI taxonomy): domain Bacteria; kingdom Pseudomonadati; phylum Bacteroidota; class Chitinophagia; order Chitinophagales; family Chitinophagaceae; genus Huijunlia; species Huijunlia imazamoxiresistens. The sequence goes on from NZ_JBBBEI010000007.1 coordinate 22,229, forward strand.
GGCAGGAAGCCCCGGACGACGTGGTGGCCCTGCGGCTGCGGTCTTTCCGCGTGGACGGCCTGGGCCTCAGCGACCTGTTGACCCGGAAAACCATTGACCTGGATACGCTGCGCCTGTTGCAGCCGGAGCTGACCGTGTACCACCGAAAGCAGCCCTACAACTCCAGCCGAAAGGATTCGCTGACGCTGCAACAGCGGCTGGCAAAGCACCTGGAGCGTTTTTCCGTAAAAAAGATCATCGTGCAAGAGGGAAGCATCGTGCACCAGCACCTTGCCCGGGGCCAGGCCTCCCGCTTTACCGGTCTGGACATTCGCCTGACCGACCTGCTGATCGACTCGACCACCCGGGACGCAAAGGACCGGTTCCTGTTCGCCAAAGATGCCTCCCTTTCCTTTCGCAATTATTCGATGCCGGTGGGGGGCAAGCTCTACCGGCTTACTTTGGGAGCAGTGCGGCTGGACGCCGCCCGGCGCCAATTAACGGTGCGCGACCTTTCTTTTACGCCCCGTTACAGTAAGGAGCGGTTTGCCCGGGCGGCAGGGGGACACCGCAAGGAACGCTACCGGGTAACGGTTTCCAGGCTCCGCCTGCAGCAGGTCGACTGGCAGCGCCTGCTGCGGGAAGACGGCTTATCGGCCGCAGCGGTGACCATCAGCCGTCCCCGGGTAGCGATTTACCTCGACCGCACCCTGCCGCCTTCTCCCTCCCGGAAGGCCGTGTTTCCCCACCAGTTGCTGATGCAGCTGCCGTTCCCGGTAGAGGTGCCGCGGGTGGAGGTGGAAAACGGCGAGGTGGTGTACGAGGAGCGGAGTCCCCAATCGGGACAAACCGCCAGCATACGCTTTGACCGGATCCGGGGGCAGGTGCGGCCGCTTTCCAACCGGCCAAAGGGCCGGAAGCGGGGCGCGATCGTCTGTACGGCGGGTGCCCGCGTCCAGGGCGTCACGCCCCTGGAGGCCCGGTTCCGGTTCGACCTGTCCCGCCACCGTCAGGGCGCCTTTTCGGTCGCCTTCGACCTGGGCGCCTTTGACGGGGCTTTAGTCAACAGTTTTGCGGAGCCGCTGGGGCTGATGTCCGTAAAAAGCGGCCGGGCCCGCCGCCTGGAGGCCCGCCTGGACGGCAACAACCGGCAGGCTTCCGGCAAGGTGCTGCTGTTGTACGATGACCTGCATATTTCGGCCTTAAAGAAAGGGGAGGAGGGGGAGCTGAAAAAGAAAAGGCTGTTCAGTAAGCTGGCCAATGTCCTGGTGATCAAGGACCACAATCCTTCCGGAGACGACCCTCCCCGTGCACCTGAATGCGTGTACCAAAAGGAACCAGGCGATTCCTTTTTCAACCTGATCTGGAAAACGGTGCTCACCGGCATGCTCAAAACGATCGGCGCGCCGGAGAAGCTGGCGAAGTGAGCCCCCGTGCCGGTGCTCACCTTTACGAGTGTACACGTTTACGAATTCACGAGTTCGTTGGTTCGCAGAGCGGTTGTACGCCAGGCGCCTTAATAGGTCGCCAATCCGCCCTTCAGGTTGTAGATGTTGATATGTGGGTATTGTTTCCTGATGATATTCAATGCCTTGCGGGAGCGGGTGCCCGACTGGCAGTGTACTACTGTTCGCTTTAACGGGTCGATCTCGTGGAGGCGCTGCTCCAGTTCGGACAGGGGCAGAAGTCGGCCGCCAATGTTCCGGGCGGCATATTCGGCGGCTTCCCGCACATCGAGGAGCTGGAGGGGTTCCTGCTCCAGCCAGTGCCGGAGGGTGGCGCCGTCCACCTCGTCGGGCGCCACGGTACAGGCATGGTGGTAAGTGCCCAGGCCGGAGAGCTGCCGGTTGGCGGCATCGCCTTCAAAGGCAAAGGAGTGGACGTTGTTCGTCAGCAGGTCGAACTGGAGCAGTTGCCCGCTCAGCGGTTCGCCTGTTCCCGTCAGCACCTTGATGGCTTCGGTGGCCTGCCAGCAACCGATGATGCCCGGCAGCACGCCCAGCACCCCGATCTCGCCGCAGGCCGGCATTTCGCCCTCCGCCGGCGGCTCGGGAAACAGGCAGCGGTACGTGGGGCCGCCCTTCCAGTTGAAGACCGACACCTGCCCGGTAAACTTGAAAATAGCCCCGTACACCAGCGGCCGGTCCAGCAACACACAGGCATCATTGAGGAGGTAGCGGGTGGCAAAGTTGTCCGAACCATCCACCACGAGGTCGTAATCCTTGATGAGGGCCAGGGCATTGCCGGGATGGATCCTTTCGGTCAGGGCGGTAATGCCGATCTGGTCGTTGAGCTGCAACAGGCGGTCCCGGGCCGCCTGGGCCTTGGGCCTGCCGGTATCGGCCACGCTGAACAGCACCTGGCGCTGCAGGTTGGACAGGGCCACGGTATCGTCGTCCATGATGCCGAGATGGCCTACGCCCGCAGCGGCCAGGTACAGCAGCACCGGGCAGCCGAGGCCGCCGGCGCCGATCACCAGCACCCTTGCCTTTTTGAGTTTTTCCTGGGCCTGCGGCCCAAAGCCCTCCAGCATCAGGTGCCGGCTGTACCGTTGTTGTTCGATTTCTGAGAAGGAAGTCATTGGTCAATGGGCATTGGTCATCAGTTCTTGGAGACTGTACCCCCTTTGCCTTTTACATTCTATAATTTACATTTTACATTTCCGCAAGGCTGTGGTCCCAGTCCTTCCAGACCGGCTCGTAGCCCTGCCGGCGGATGAGGTCTGCGATCTCGGCGGGGGAACGCTCGTCGCTGATCTCAAACTGCTCCAGCGACTGGGGCTCCACCACGTATCCACCCGGATTGGTTTTGGAACCGGCGCTCATGGAGGTGATGCCCAGCTTTAGCACGTTGTTGCGGAACTTTTCGTTTTCGCGGGTCGACAGCGACAGCTCCACCTCTTCGTTCAGGATGCGGTAGGCGCAGATCAGCTGCACCAGCTCGCGGTCCGACATCTCCACCTTGGGCGGAAGGCCGCCGGAAAAGGGCCGCAGCCGCGGAAAGGAAATTGAATACTTCGTTTTCCAATAGGTCTTTTCCAAATAACGCAGGTGCAGGGCCGTAAAGAACGAGTCGGTCCGCCAGTCCTCCAGGCCGATGAGCACGCCCAGTCCGATCTTGTGGATGCCGGCCCGGCCCAGGCGGTCGGGAGTTTCCACGCGGTAGGCGAAATTGCTCTTCTTGCCCTTGGGGTGGTGCTTTTTGTAGTCCTCGCGGTGGTAGGTTTCCTGGTACACCAGCACGGTGTTCAGGCCGTGCTGCACCAGCTCGGCGTATTCCGCTTCGTCCATGGGCTGCACTTCCATACCGATGTGGGAAAAGTGGGGCCGGATGAGGTCGAGTGCCTTTTTAAAGTAGTCGACGCCCACCGTCCGCCAGGCCTCGCCGGTCACCAGCAGCACATGGTGGTAACCCATGGCCTTGATGGCTTCCACCTCGCGCAGGATCTCACCGCCCGCAAGGGTGCGGCGGGGCAGTTTGTTATCAAAACTGAAGCCGCAATAGGTGCAGATGTTCTGGCACTCGTTCGACAGGTAGAGCGGCACGTACATCTGGATGGTCTTGCCGAAGCGCTTCTGGGTCAGGTGGTGGCTGAGGGCTGCCATCTGTTCGAGGTAGGGAGCGGCGGCGGGGGAGACCAGGGCCTTGAAATCCTCCAGGTCGCGGGTGCTTTTGTGCAGGGCCCGCTCCACGTCGGCGGCGGTCTTGGCGTAGATGCTTTCCTTTACCTCGTTCCAGTCGAAGGTTTCAAATAAGGAGTAAAAGCTCATAGTTCTTCTAAAAATGCGGTGAACGGACTGCTGGCTTCGGCCTGTTGCAGGGGCCGGGCCAGCCGGGCTTCGAAGGCGGTGCGGCCGGCTTCCACGGCCTGGCGGAAGGCCCGGGCCATGGCAACGGGATGTTGCGAGACCGCGATGGCCGTATTGACCAGCACGGCATCTGCACCGAGCTCCAGGGCTTTGGCCGCGTCGGATGGGGCGCCGATGCCCGCATCCACCACTACCGGAACGGTGCTTTGCTCGATGATGATCTCCAGGAAATCGAGGGTGCGCAGGCCTTTGTTGCTGCCGATGGGCGAACCCAGGGGCATAACGGCGGCCACGCCCACCTCTTCCAGGCGCTTGCACAGTACCGGGTCGGCATGGATATAAGGCAGGACCACAAAGCCCAGCTTTACCAGTTCTTCCGCCGCCTTCAGGGTTTCCACACCGTCGGGCATCAGGTACTTGGGATCGGGATGGATCTCGAGTTTCAGCCAGTTGGTTTCCAGGGCTTCGCGGGCCAGCTGGGCCGCAAAGACGGCTTCTTTGGCGGTGCGGACGCCCGAGGTGTTGGGCAGCAGGCTGAACTGCGGATGGTGCAGGTGGCTCAAAATATCGTCCTGCCCGTTTTCCAGGTCCACCCGTTTGAGGGCCACGGTGACCAGTTCGGACCCGCTTTCCAGCAGGGCCTCTTCCATCAGCTCGGGGCGGCTGAACTTGCCCGTGCCGGTAAACAGGCGCGAGCGGAAAGTTTTATCGGCAATGGTTAACATACTGCTTCGGTTTGTTGGGTGGGAAAGAGGCGGTACAGGCTGTCCACCGTCTGGCGGCGGTCCGTCGCCTGGGCAATGAGCCCGGACACGGCAACACCGTAGACGCCCGCTTGCAGCAGGCCCGGGATGTCGGCCAGCTCGATGCCGCCGATGGCGATCAGGGGCAGGGCAATATCGAATGTTGCACATTGTTGCAAAATATTGCGGTAGCCGTCGAGGCCCAGCACCGGGCTCAGCTTTTTCTTGGTGGTGGTGAACCGGTAGGGGCCCACGCCCACGTAGTTGGCGCCGTCGGCATAGTGCTGCCGGATGTCTTCAAAAGTGTTGGCGGTGCCGCCGATGATCATGCGGTCGCCCACGAGGGCGCGGGCTTTGGCTACCGGCATGTCTTCCTTGCCCAGATGCAGGCCGTAGGCGCCGATGGCGGCGGCCACTTCGGGAAAGTCGTTGATGATGAGCCTGGCTTCGTGGCGGTCGCAGATGGCCTTGGCTTCACGGGCCAGCAGCAGCACCTCGTTTTGCGGTTGTTCCTTAACGCGCAGCTGTATCCATTTTACGCCCGCTGCGCATGCCCCCTCAATGCCGTCAATATGCGAAACGGCATCGCTTTGCTGTGATATATATTGAATTCGGTTGATCATTATTGATAATTCGTTGGTCTGTTAGCGTGAATTAAATAAAATTTATATTTGTAGTGCAGCGCCCAATACCCAATTAACTAATGAACCCATTAACTGACTCCCTCCACATGGCGGCCCAGTAAACCCGGGCGGGAGGAGAGAAAGCGCTCCATGTACCGCTTGCTTCGCCGGCAGGCTTCGTCCAGCGGGTAGCCTTTGGCCAGGTGGGCGCAGAGGGCGGACGAGAGCACGCAGCCCGACCCATGCTTCGGCGAAACCGGCGCTTCCAGGGGGGCAAAGGCCCGCTTTTCGCCCCCTTGGTACAGGTAGTCCGTGCCGGGCTGTTCTTCGCAATGGCCGCCCTTGCGGTAGACCAGGGTAGAGGCCGACAGGGCCAGCGCCCGCTCTTCCTGCCCGAAAAGGATCCCGAATTCGGGCAGGTTGGGCGTTACCAGCTGGAGGGCGGACAACAGTTCTTCCACCGGGCTGCCGTTGTCGAAAAAGTCGAAGCCCGAGGACGACCGCAGCACGGGATCCCAAACGATAAAGGCCTGGGGCCGCTGCTGCCGGATAAAGGCCGTGATCTGCCGCAGGTCGTCGCCACTGCGCACGATGCCGATCTTGAAAAAGTCCACCGGGAAGCGCTCCAGCAGGGCGGCGGTTTGTTCCAGCACCGTGGCCACGGGCAGCCAGTCCACCCGCTTTACAGAGCGATCGTTCTGGATGGTGTTGGCGCTGAGGACCCCGAAGCCGCTCACCCCCAAGCTTTCGAAGGTTTTGATATCGGCCAGTACCCCGGCGCCCCCGCTGGGGTCGAAGCCGGCAATGCTGAGGGCGTAAGGTTCGTCATGCTTCATTTTAGAAAAAATTAGTTCAGCTAAGGATCTGCAGGACCGTTTTCAGCCGTTCGGCGGCCCGGGCCGGTTCGTTCCAGAGGTAGCCCAGCAGGGCCGCGCCATAGTAGCCCATGGCCCGTACCCGGTGCAGGTTTTTATCGGTAATGCCGCCCAGGGCAAAAAGCCGTTGGCTTTTCAACGGTTCCGGTACCTGGTGCAGGGCGGAGTTTTGTGCATAACCGCTCTTGGAAAGGGAATCGAAGACCGGGCTGACGAACAGGTAATCGCACAGGGGCGCCGCTGCTTCGGCTTCGGCCCAATGGTGCACCGAGCAGGACAGGGATATACCCCCGCCCGGAGCCCCGCCCAGTTGGCCCAACGAGCAATGCAGGCCGCCGAGGCCCGCGGCCACCGCCACTTCCGGCTGGTGGTGCACCACCAGCCGGTGACGCCACCGGGGCGCAACGGCCTGCGCCAGCTGCAGCAGCCGATCCTTCGGCCAGCCGGGCTTGCGCAGGTGCAGCCGCTGCAGCCCCTGGCGCAGCAACTGCTCGTACAGCTCCGTTTCGCCCGGCAGCTCGCCCGGGGGCGTAATGACGATGATCCGGTCCATGGCTGATCCCTTCTGTTATAAATAGAGTTCGGCGCCGGCCTTTTTGAATTCTTCCGACATCTCCCTCAGGCCTTCCGTCAGCACGCCTTCTTCGCTGTTCAGGCCTTTTTCCTCGGCATACTTGCGTACGTCCTGGGTGATCTTCATGCTGCAGAAATGCGGACCGCACATCGAGCAGAAGTGGGCGATCTTGGCGCCTTCTGCCGGCAGGGTTTCGTCGTGGTATTCGCGGGCGGTATCGGGGTCCAGCGACAGGTTGAACTGGTCCTGCCAGCGGAATTCAAACCGGGCTTTGCTCAGGGCGTTGTCGCGGTACTGGGCGCCGGGGTGGCCCTTGGCCAGGTCGGCTGCGTGGGCCGCCAGCTTGTAGGTGATCACGCCGTCTTTCACGTCTTTTTTATTGGGCAGGCCCAGGTGTTCCTTGGGCGTTACATAGCACAGCATGGCCGTACCGAACCAGCCGATCATGGCGGCGCCGATAGCGGAGGTGATGTGGTCGTAGCCGGGAGCGATGTCGGTGGTCAGGGGGCCAAGGGTGTAAAAGGGCGCCTCGTGGCATTCCTTCAGCTGCTTGTCCATGTTTTCCTTGATCAGGTGCATGGGCACGTGGCCGGGGCCTTCGATCATCACCTGCACGTCGTGCTTCCAGGCAATTTTGGTCAGCTCGCCCAGGGTTTCCAGCTCGGCAAACTGGGCGGCATCGTTGGCGTCGGCAATGGAGCCGGGGCGCAGGCCGTCGCCCAGCGAAAAGCTGACGTCGTAGGCCTTCATGATGTGGCAGATCTCTTCAAAATGGGTATAGAGGAAGTTTTCCTTGTGGTGGGCCAGGCACCATTTGGCCATGATGGACCCGCCGCGGGAAACGATGCCGGTAACTCTTTTGGCGGTGAGGGGTACATAGCGCAGCAGCACGCCGGCATGGATGGTAAAATAGTCCACGCCCTGTTCGGCCTGTTCGATGAGCGTATCGCGAAAAATCTCCCAGGTCAGGTCCTCGGCCTTACCGTTCACCTTTTCCAGGGCCTGGTAGATGGGCACGGTACCGATGGGCACGGGCGAGTTGCGGATAATCCATTCGCGGGTTTCGTGGATGTTCTTGCCGGTGGAGAGGTCCATGACGGTATCGGCGCCCCAGCGGGTAGCCCACACCATTTTTTCCACTTCTTCCTCGATGCTGGAGGAGACCGCCGAGTTGCCGATGTTGGCATTGATCTTCACCAGGAAATTGCGGCCGATGATCATGGGCTCGGATTCGGGGTGGTTGATGTTGGCGGGGATAATGGCCCGGCCGGCAGCGATCTCGTCGCGTACGAATTCGGGGGTAATAAAGGAAGCCGGGGTGTTGGCGCCGAAGCTGTAGCCTTTATGCTGCTGCCAGAGCGGGCTTCCTTCCTCCTGCAGCTCCTGCAGGCGCTGGTTCTCGCGGATGGCGATGTATTCCATTTCGGGGGTGATGATGCCCTGTTTGGCATAGTGCAGCTGGGTAACGTTTTTGCCTTCTTTGGCGCAGAGCGGCTTTTGCAGGTGGGCGAAGCGCAGCTCGTCGAGGCTTTTGTCGGCCAGGCGGCCCTGTCCGTATTCGGAGGTAATGGCGGGCAGCTCTTCCACATCGCCGCGTTCGCGGATCCACTGCTCCCGCAGGCGGGGCAGGCCCTGGCGCACGTCGATGTCCACGGCGGGGTCGGTATACGGGCCGCTGGTATCATAAACGGTAACCGGCGGGTTCTGTTCGCGGGTGCCGTTGAATTTGTCGTGCGTTTCCTGCAGGCTGATCTCCCGCATGGCTACGCAGATGTTGTGCAGGCGTCCCGGTACATAAATTTTCTGGGAACCGGCAAACGGGGCACGCGAGATGATGCCCTCGCCGGGAGTCTTGTCTTTTTTCATGAATTGAAGATTTTCTCGTGAACGGTGTAAGGTGGTGAATGGGGATTGGTTCATTGGAATTAGGGGAGGCCCCAACAGCCATAACGTAAACCAACTGTGAACGCTTAACTCTGGAACTTTGGAACTCAGGAACTCTGGAACTGTTTATCCCCCCTGCGTGGCATGGATGATCACGACCTTGTCGTTGGGGTAAAGGGGATAGACGGACCAGGCGGCGCGGGCGACCACTTTGTTGTTGACGGCTACGGCGATGCCTTTTTTTTCTGCCAGTTCTTTTTGCAGTAAAAGCGTGTGCAGCGACGTATTTTCTTCCAGGAAAACAGGCTGATTGTTGATAAGTACCTCCATAGAAAAAAGTTTACTTCAGGAGGCACCGTAAAGCACGAGTGTCTGCTACTTTTCCCTTCGCAGGCATTATCCTGATCAGGTAGAAAGGGTATGATCTCAGCCCTGTGGGCACCCCTAAAGTGTATGTAGGATTCAAATGTATAGAAAGATTGATTACGGGGTCAAATTTTTTTCTGGAGAAGATGGGGGCGAAAGCCCCGGCCTTGCCGGCAAAAAAGCGAATTTAACCAACTGCCACCAGCTCCTAAGACAGAATAATTATATATTCTATAAACTATAAATATATCTTGCGGTACGACCCTGCCGGCTATTTCTGCCGCCTTCCGGAACTCGTAAACCCGTAAACTTTCCCGGTGCATCGTAACTTGTAGGCAATTGCCGCCTATGCTGGAACGGAAGCATTTGGTAAAGTTCATCCATAAACGATGCGAGCGCATCCGGAACTGCCTACGGGTATACAGTTGGGGACAGGACCCCGAAGCCCTGCACGTGCTGCGGGTGGAGGTGAAAAAGCTGAAGGCGGTGGTGCAGCTGCTGAACGCCTGCTGCCCCCGCCCGGGCCGCCGGGCACAGCTCCACGGCCTCCGGCAGATCTATGCACAGGCCGGCCTGATCCGGACGGCCCAGGTCAACGAAAAACTGCTGCAGGCTTACCATCTGCACAACGACGCTTTTGAGCGGCAGCAGGCCGCCATCCTTGCCGAAGAGCCGCTCCGCTTTTGTTCCCGGGCCAAAGCCTACCGCCACCGGGTGCGCCGGGCCGGCCAGGATCTTGCCGCCCGGGCTACGAGTATAAAAAATGCCTGTATCCTGGAACTTTTCCGCCAGCGCCTCGACGAGCTGCACCGCTTCTTTACGGGGGACTTCACAGCCGAAGGCCTGCACGAGCGCCGCAAAACCCTGAAAACCCTGCTGTTCCTTCATTCCCTGTTGCCGGCTGCCCTGGCGGAATCCCTTCACCTGGATCTTTCCTGGCTGGACAGCCTCCAGGAGCGGATCGGCCGCTGGAACGATACCGACCAGGCTCTTCGCCTCCTGTCGGAAAACGCCCTGGCCGGCGAGGAGCTCCTCGCCGCGTTGCGGCAGGAGCAGGCCGCCCGGTTGCGGGAGGTGGCGGTGCTGGCAAGAGATTTTCAGCCGGTAAGCATAGGGTGAACGGGCCGTAGGCAAGGGGAAAGGGAGCATTGGTAATGAGGGAAGTGGGTATTGCCTGTTGGGCTGTTTCGGCTCTTCGGATAAATCATCAACCATGAATAAACCATTTTTCATGTTCCTCTGCCTGCTTTGGGCGGTGGGCTTTTCTTCCGTGCAGGCCCAGGAACCACCGGTGATCCAGGACTCGCTGGTGCAGGTCAATCCCGTCTTCGCGGTCAACCGCTATTACGAGCTGCTGAAGAACCACGACCCCATCAGTTACCTGGCTTACCCGCATATTACCCCTTTGGTCAAACGTCAGCGCGAGCTGCAAAACGGAGAGGGCAAAAACGGCTACTGGTTCGAAGGGCACCTCACCAACCGCTTTACCATCTACCGCGGTAAATATTACAGCCGTCCCTTTTTTCAGCGCCTGCGCTTCACCTTCGATGTAGGCATGATGCCCCGCCTGACCCGGGATACGTCCAACCCTCTGCTGCCTTATAACAACCGGTTCGGCCTGGGGCTGGACTTTTCCCTGAACCGTGTCAGCAACCAGCCGGTCGCTGCCCGGGGGCGGTTGTGGACCACCCTGCAGCTGCACCATCTTTCCAACGGCCAGGCCGATTCGTTTTTCGTGGCCGGGAATGGAAAACGGAATAATTACCGGGGAGGGGACTTCAGTACCAACTACTACCGCGTGTTGCTGAACTATGCCCGGCTGGTTGGGAGGCGGAGCCTGGTATCGTCGGGGCTGGGCTACCAGCAGGAGATCAATATCGGGGGACCGCTGCTCCTGAGTCCCGAACTGAAAGGGTATTACGGCCTGCAGCGGCTGCTGTTCCATTTCCAGTGGATGCGCCCTTCCCGCCTGACCACCCAAACCTACCGCAACCTTTCCTCGCCCCAAAAGGACTCGGTCCGCATCCTGCGCCGCCGCCGCCTGGCCTGCCGCACCGAACTGGAGTATATTAGAGACGACCTGTCCTTGTTTCCCGGCAACCGCAAATACCGGCTCGCCGGCCACCAATACCTTACCTACATGCCCTCCGTCAGTAACGACCTCGGCTTCCTGCTGCACCTCTACGCCGGCCGCGACTACCTGAACATCCGCTTCGACGACGTGGTGTTTATTGCCCAGGCGGGCGTGTTTGTGCGCATACGATAGTTTACGAGTTCCTCACGGGCGCCGGCAACTCGTAAACCCGTAAACTTGTAAACTTCTATTCTCGGACTATTTCTTAATGAGGGATTTCGCCTCCGTAATGAGGCAGTTCGCCCGGCTGGAGAAGGTTTGCTGTTGGTCGGAATCGAGGGTGATAATGATGGGTTTGGGGGTGCCCGTCAGGGTGATGGACGTTATTTTTTGGGTGGCCAGCCGCTGCAGGATGGAGGGGGTGGTGGGCACGTTTTTGAACGTTACCTGGAAAATGCCGTTGCAGTTCATGGCGCCGCTGTTGCGAAATGTGGATTTGGAGGCTTTTCCTTCGTAGGTGATCACCGCCGTGGACTCTTCGTCGAAACAGGGCGACTCGCCCGTGCGCTTCAGCGAAAACAGCAGGTTGATCTCCTTCGCATCCGCGTCCAGGGATAGCAGGGTGGCATGGCCGCCTTCGTTAAAAGACATAAAACCCGTAGACAGGCGGGGCTCCTGGCTGAATTTGTCCACCTCCTTCTTCAAGGGGCAATCCTGCGCCAGGGAGGCCAGGGGCAGGCAAATCAAGGCAATAAAAAGTTGTTTCATGTTAGGTTATTAGGCTTAAAATATATTACTTAGCTAAAGTAAACCATCAATCGGCTTTGCCGGCCAGTAACTACCGGGCGACGGGCCCGGGGGAAATAAATATAAATTTTTAAAATAAAAGCAACTGATGATAACTGTAAAAGACATTCTTGCCAGCAAAGTTCGGGCAAACAATTTTATTGAGCCGACGGCTTTGGTGGTTGATGCCCTGAAATTACTGCATTCGGTCAACCGGAGCTACCTGATCGTCCAGGAAAACGAAACATTTGTAGGAATTTTTTCCGAAAGGGATTACACCCGCCGGGTGTTCCTGGAAGGCCGCTCCAGCACCGACACCCGGGTGCAGGAGGTAATGGCCACCGACCTGCCCCATGTGGACCTGGCGGCTACCGTGGAAGACTGCATGAACCTGATGACCAACCACGGCTCCCGCTACGTGCTGGCGTTCGACAACCGGGAGGAGTTCGCCGGTGTGATCACCAGCCACGACCTCATGCGGCAGATCATCGCCATCATTTCCAATAAGGAAGGCCTGTTCGACAAGAGCCTGGCCTCGGCCTTCATCGATAAGGATGAAAGCGGTCTTATTTATTAAGGCCCCCCGTCCCCTTTACCTTCATTCCCGAAATTTTTAGAGCCGGAACCCCCTTCCGGCTTTTTTTATGCCCGGCCCCAGCCGTTTGTTCCCTTTCTTTGACGCTCAATTTTTACTTATGATCGATAACCGACTCGCCCAGATGTCCTGGATCCTGATCCTGGCCTTTTTTACTTCCTGCGCCGGCCTTTCCAAGAAAAGCGCGGCCCCGGCTTCCGATGCCTGGAGCGCCCTGCCGGCCCTGCTGCAGCAGATCGTTCCGCCCACCTTCCCCGATAAGGATTTTGACATTACCCGTTACGGGGCCGTCGGCAACGGCAGCGCCGACTGCTCCGAAGCCATCCGTAAGGCCATCGAAGACTGCAACCGCCAGGGCGGCGGCAGGGTAGTGGTGCCCGCCGGCAACTACTTTTCCGGTCCCATCCACCTGAAAAGCAACGTCAACCTGCACCTGGTAAAGGGGGCGAAAATCTCCTTTTCCACCGATCCCAACCGCTACCTGCCGCTGGTGTACACCCGCTGGGAGGGGATAGAACTGATGAACTATTCGCCCCTGATCTATGCCTTTGAACAAAAGAATATCGCCCTCACCGGCGAAGGCGTCCTCGACGGCCGGGGCTCCGACTCCACCTGGTGGCCCTGGAAAGGACAAAGCCACTACGGCTGGAAGAAAGGCATGCCCAGCCAGAACGATAAGGCCAACCGCCCCACCCTGTTCGCCATGGCCGAAAGAGATGTGCCGGTAGCCGAGCGGCGCTTTGGACCGGGTTATTACCTGCGCCCCCAGTTTGTGCAGCCCTATCGCTGCCAAAACGTGCTGATCGAAGGCGTCACCCTGCTGAATTCGCCCATGTGGGTGCTGAATCCCGTGCTGTGCACCAATGTCACCATCCGGAAGGTAACCGTACAAAGCGAGGGCCCCAACTCCGACGGCTGCGACCCGGAATCCTGCAAGAATGTGCTGATCCGGGATTGTTATTTTAATACGGGTGACGACTGCATCGCCATAAAATCCGGCCGGAACCGCGACGGCCGGAAGATCAACATCCCCAGCGAGAACATCGTAATCCAGGGTTGCTCCATGGCCAACGGGCACGGGGGCGTGGTCATCGGCAGCGAGATCTCCGGCGGTGTGCGCAACGTGTTTGCGGAAGACTGCAAGATGAATTCGCCGCTGCTCGACAGGGCCCTACGGATCAAAACCTCTTCGGCACGGGGAGGCACCACCGAAAACGTGTATTTGCGCAATATAGAAGTAGGACAGGTAAAGGAGCAGGTGATCATCGCCACCATGCACTACGAAGATTCGGGCGCCCATATGCCCGTTATCCGCAACATCGAGGTGCGCAACATGAAGGTGCAGCAGGGCGGAAAGACGGGGGTGCTGCTGGAAGGGTACCCCCAGTCGCCGGTACAGAACCTGCGGCTGATAAACGTGGAGATCAACGGGGTGCAGGTGCCCTACCGGTTCTCCCACGCCCGGGGGATCACGTTTGATAACGTAACCATCAACGGGGAAAAAGTAAAATTATAAGCCGCAAAAAAAAGATCGGGTTGTTATAAACTCTGCAGTAAAACCCTTACATTGGGGAAGCTCTGCAATAAGAACGGCCCCTCCCGGCCTAAGTGCAGCTACGGGAGGGGCCGTACCCGTAATATAGCATTCCCCTTAGCAGTCAGGGTGAATAACTAGGTGATTATGTAAGAGTTATTACAGGATAACGCCTAAAAAGCCTCTCAGGTAAACTCTTAGTAATTAATAAAAAATTCATAAAATCCTCGTTTTCGTATCTAGATAAAGATGTATTAAAGTTCTAAGGCATAGCTTTGCAACTCAACAATAGATGGTCCGGCGGTCTCGTATCCTTTGATGAAACTTTGTATTAACCCAAACTTTTATAAGTAGGGTAAGGATATCATGAAAACACTAACTGTAAACCTCCAAAACTCATTGCTATGACTATGCGTAACCGCTTTTCTTTGTTTGGAACCCTTGTTGCCTCTTTGCTTCTTTCTGCCAGTTCCCAGGTGCATGCCCAGCACGATGTGTTCGACTACTTTGGACAGGGAACCTCTATCTCTGTAAATGCCCGCACAACACCCACAGGTCAGTATACGGATTTGGATCCGGGTGTTTTAAGCGGCGAACGGGACGTGAATTACACCTATACCGTTCAGGGTAATAATACCAATCCGCTCGACCAGGGTAAATATGGCGTATCGCTGGCCCTGGGCGGTGGCTGGTTTGACATGAGTGCAGGTTTGTTGGTGACCAGCACCAGGGTAAGAGTCACCTATGACGGCGTCGATGGGGACGCCACTAATGTAGCTACGAACCTTATGGCTCCCACGAGCTTGTATGGGTACAGCGACATCGGTTTTATTTTTGAGCGCCCTGTCGCTGCAGCTTTAACCGGCTCGAATACGTTCACGATTACGGTTAGGGCCTATACCAGCGCTACCCAGTTTTCCCTGTTCGATACCGTAATCAGCAGCAATGCCGCCTCCACACAAACGCTCCAGCGTGTTTCCCTGAGCAGGGAGCGGGCACATGGTTCCGCAGGTAGTGTAGACTTCGGCAATGTGAAAGCGATCCAGACTGAATTTTATTCCAATCAGCCAGGCATCAAATACCGGGTGATGATGCTGTATAAGTTTTCAGAAAATGCCTTCCCGCTGCCGGTGACCTTCGGGTATATCAAGGGCTTGTCGGAAGACGGCGCCAATAAACTGTCCTGGCAAACCCAAACCGAAACCGACAATAAAGGCTTCGAGGTGCAGCGCAAAAATGCCGATGGCAGCTTTTCCACGATCGGTTTTGTTCCGGCCAGCACCCAGTCGGGCGTGGCGAACGCGTATGCTTATACCGATCTGTCGGCCCCTTCGGGTACTTCTTACTACCGGCTGAAGCAATTGGATTTTGCCGGAACCTTCGAATACAGCCGCACGATTGCGGTGAATAATTCCCGCACCGCCGCCGGCCTGTCGTTCAGCGTTTATCCCAACCCGGCCGTGGGCAGCGACCACTTAAAAGTATCCCTGACCGGCAACCAGGGCCCGGTAAGCTTTACCCTGGTCGACGTAATGGGCAAATCGATCCGCAACTGGACAAAAGGCAATTACAACCAGCTGAACCTGGGTGGTCTGCAGCGCGGACTGTATTTCCTGAGGGCACAGGATCAGGCCGGACAGCAGGTAGCCGTTCACAAACTGAACATTTACTAATAAATTACCCGAAATCAAAAAGCCGAAAGCCTTCACTGCTGTGAAGGCTTTCGGCTTTTTGGCGCTGCGGACGGCAGCCGCTGCTCAATCCCCCGGGCGGCGGTCGGTCTGTTTTTCCCGGGCCTTGCGTACCATTGCCTGTAATTTGTTTACGGTCGAGTCGATCGCCTGTTCAAATTCGGCGGCGCTTTCCTTCACAAAATGGTCGTTGCCGGGAACTTCCAGGCGAATTTCGCAATACGTATTGGGCGTAGCCCGGTCCGGACCCAGGTAAAGGATCACATTGGCCCGTACGATATGATCATTAGGGGTAATCTTTCCCAGCTTTTCCCGCACATATTCCTCCAGTGCCGCCCCTGCCTTAAATCCAAGGGATTGAATGATAATATCCATAATGCTTTTTTCTCTTCCGTTACCATTATCATACCATAAGAGCACCGGTCAGGGGGTACAAGTTTATGGGTTCAGGAGTTGGGGGAGGGAGTTCCGAGAAAAATCCCCATTCAGCCCGTATCTTTGAACACCTGCAAAACATACCGTATGATCGAAGAAAAGAGCCTGAATTTTATCGAGGAAATAATTGACGAAGACCTGAAAGGCGGAAAACATAAATCCATTATCACCCGTTTTCCCCCCGAGCCCAACGGCTACCTGCATATCGGTCATGCCAAAAGCATCTGCCTCAACTTTGGCCTGGCCCGGAAATACGGGGGCTATACCAACCTTCGTTTTGACGATACCAATCCCGTGACCGAGGAAACCGAATACGTGGAAAGCATCCGGGAAGACGTAAAATGGCTGGGCTTTGAATGGAAAAACGAGCTCTACGCCTCCGACTATTTTGAGCAGCTGTACGAATTTGCCGTTAAGCTGGTCCGTAAGAACCTGGCCTACGTGGACGACTCCACCCCCGAGGAGATCGCCGACATGAAAGGCTCGCCCACCGAACCCGGCAAGGCCAGCCCCTACCGCGGCCGCAGCATCGAGGAGAACCTGCGCCTGTTTGAAGAGATGCGGGCGGGCAAATACCCCGACGGCGCCAAGGTGCTGCGGGCCAAGATCGACATGACCCATCCCAACATGCACATGCGCGACCCCATTATCTACCGCATCAAGCATGCCCACCACCACCGCACCGGCGACAAGTGGTGCATCTACCCCATGTACGATTTTGCCCACGGCCAGAGCGATTCCATCGAACACGTCACCCACTCCGTTTGTACGCTGGAGTTTATTCCCCACCGCGAGCTGTACGAATGGTTTATTGATAAGCTGGAGATTTTTCCCTCGCACCAGTACGAGTTTGCCCGCCTGAACCTTACCTATACGGTCATGAGCAAGCGCAAGCTGCTGCAACTGGTACAGGAAAAGCACGTGGAGAGCTGGGACGATCCCCGCATGCCCACCATCAGCGGCCTGCGCCGCCGCGGCTACACGCCCGAATCGCTGCGCGACTTCTGCGACCGCATCGGGGTGGCCCGCCGCGAAAACCTCATCGATGTGGGCCTGCTGGAATTCTGCGTGCGCGAACACCTCAATAAAGTGGCCCTGCGCCGCATGGTGGTCTTCGACCCGCTGAAGGTGGTGATCACCAACTACGAGGGTGGCGTGGAAATGCTGACCGGTGAGGACAACCCCGAAGATCCCAACAGCGGCAGCCGGGAAATTCCTTTCGGCCGCGAACTCTACATCGAGCGGGAAGACTTTATGGAAAACCCGCCCAAGAAGTTCTTCCGCCTGTATCCCGGCGGTATGGTGCGCCTGAAACACGCCTACATTATCCGGTGCGACGAAGTGGTCATTGACGAAAAAGGCGATATTGCCGAGCTGCACTGTACCTACATCCCCGAAAGCAAGAGCGGGGCCGATACCTCGGGCATCAACGTCAAGGGCACCCTGCACTGGGTGTCGGTTCAAAATGCCGTTACCGCCGAGATCCGCCTGTACGACCGCCTGTTTGTGATGGAAGACCCCAGCAACGAAGTGGGCGACTTCAAGGATTACATCAATCCCAAATCACTGCAGGTGATCCGGAACGCCTATGCCGAGCCGGCGCTGATGAACGCGAAGATGAACGAACGCTACCAGTTCCTGCGCAAGGGCTATTTTACCCTGGATACCCGCGACACGTTTGGCCGCCTGGTATTCAACCGGACCGTCACCCTCAAAGACACCTGGGCCAAGGAAGTAAAGAAGGGATAGAAGGAAGACCTTCCGTTTCTATACCATAATATATATACCACCCCAAAGGTTGCCGCATCCCTGCGGCAACCTTTTTTTATTCCCGTTCCTGGACGGGGCCACTTGAATACAGGGGAACTTTGGAACTCTTGTTGCATAATGTTGCAGAACATTGCAATTTTCACCCTAAAATATAACCCATGAGCCTAGGATATTTTGCCTACCCGTTGCCGGCAAACGAGCCGGTGCACCAATATGCCCCGGGCAGCCCCGAGCGGGCGGCCCTGAAAAAAACGCTGGAAGAGTTGAAGGCCGCCCCGGCCGATATCCCCATGTATATTGGAGCGGAGGAGGTGCGCACCGGCAGGCGGGGCGTGCTGCGGCCGCCGCACGAAATTGCCCATACCCTGGGGCACTACCATGAAGGCGGCGAAGCGCATGTGCACCAGGCCATCGGGGCGGCCCTGGCCGCCCGGGCCGGCTGGGCTTCTTTGAGCTGGGAAAGCCGGGCGGGCATTTTTTTACGGGCCGCTGAGCTGATCGCCACCAAGTACCGCTACCTGATGAACGGCACCACTATGCTGGGGCAGAGCAAGAACGTGTTCCAGGCCGAGATCGACAGCGCCTGCGAACTGATCGACTTCCTGCGCTTCAACGTGCATTTCCTGGGCGAAATCTATAAGCAACAGCCCATCAGCGGCCCGGGCATGCACAACCGGCTCGAGTGGCGCCCCCTGGAAGGTTTTGTGCTGGCCATCACCCCTTTCAATTTTACCGCCATTGGCGGCAACCTGCCCACGGCCCCCGCCCTCTGCGGCAACGTGGTGGTGTGGAAGCCTGCCCATACCCAGATCTATTCCGCCCAGATGTTTATGCGTATTTTAAAGGAAGCGGGCCTCCCCGACGGCGTCATCAACCTCATTTACGTGGACGGTCCCGTGCTGGGGCAGGTGTGTTTCGGGCACCGCGATTTTGCCGGCGTGCATTTTACCGGCTCCACCGGCGTCTTCAACCAGATGTGGAAGACCATTGGCGAGAACGTGGGCCGCTATAAGAACTATCCCCGCATCGTGGGGGAAACCGGCGGAAAGGATTTTGTGCTGGCGCACCGCACGGCCGACCCGCAGGTGGTGGCCACCGCCCTGCTCCGGGGCGCCTTCGAGTACCAGGGACAGAAATGTTCGGCGGCCTCCCGGGCCTACCTGCCCTCCAATATAGCCCCCGAGGTAAAGCGGCTGCTGGTGGAGGGGGTCCGCTCGTTCCGCATGGGAGGGGTGGAGGATTTCGAGAACTTTATCAATGCCGTCATCGACGAAAAAAGCTTCGACCGGATCGAAACCTACCTGCGCAACGCCCGCAACGATCCGAAGGTTACCTTCCTGGCAGGGGGCGGGTGCGACAAAACCAGGGGCTACTTTATCGAGCCCACCGTACTGGAAGTTTCCGACCCCGGCTCGGTGACCATGTGCGAGGAGATCTTCGGTCCCGTGCTGTCGCTCTATGTGTACGACGAGCACGGCTTCGACGATGTCCTGTCGCTGGTGGACACGACCTCGCCCTATGCCCTTACCGGGTCGATCATTGCCGGCGACCGCCAGGCGGTGGAAACGGCTACCGAGCGGCTGCGGTATGCCGCCGGCAATTTTTACATCAATGACAAGCCTACCGGTGCGGTGGTGGGACAGCAGCCCTTTGGCGGCGCCCGGGCCAGCGGCACCAACGACAAGGCGGGATCGCAGCTGAACCTGTACCGGTGGCTGAGCGCGCGGGTGATCAAGGAAACCTTCGTTGCACCTACGGATTACCGTTATCCTTTCCTGAGGCCCGAAAGTGGCGGGCTATAATCGGTTAGGCAAAAACGTGAAAAGCAGCGGACTTGTGTGGAAGTTTCTGCACTTTATGTGTGGAGCAACTGCAAAGGAGGGTGCTGGCGTAGGTTGTGCACACTGGAAATTTTGCCGTTTTTATCCATTTGTGCCGGCAAGTTATCCACATTTGCGCTCTTTTTTAAGCTCATCAGTATTGCGGCCTCTAATTTGTATCAGTGCGCGAAAACCACGAAGATGAAAAAAATCAGCTTTATAGCTTTGTTGTTTGCAGGGCTCTCCGCGCAGGCGCAATTAGACGGTAAGTTAGGCGTGAAGGGCGGCCTTAACCTTTCCTCCATTAAAGGCCTGGGGGCCTCCTCCAGCTCCAAGGCCGGGCTGCACCTTGGCCTGTTGAGTCATTTACATATTGCTCCCGAATGGTCGCTGCAACCCGAAGTCATGTATTCCAACCAGGGCGCTACCTACAAATCCGGGGGCGAAGAACATAACCTGGCGCTGCATTACATCAACATTCCCATACAGTTGCAGTACATGTTTAATAACGGCTTCCGCCTGCAAACCGGTCCGCAACTGGGCTTACTGGTAGACGTAACCGATAAAGTGGACGGCGAAGATCAAACCACCCACCTGACTTCCGACTACTTTAAAGTGCCCGATGTATCCTGGACCTTTGGCACGAGCTACCTGACCTATTCGGGCTTCGGACTGGACGCCCGCTACAACCTCGGGCTCAGTAAGATCAATGATAAAGGCACGGGTACGCTGAAAAACAGCGTATGGCAGTTCGGTGTATTTTACCTGTTTGACCACAAACATAAAGCCCATTCGCGCTAGAATGGGGAAATTGTTGTGAATAACTTAATCAAGGACCGTTTCAGAACGGTCTTTTTTTTGTAACATACCCGGAAAAAAGGTTATATGAAAAAGATCAGCTTTCTTTTCCTGTGTTTTCTTTCGGCCCTGTTTGTGCAAGCTCAGAACGAAACTAAATTAAGAACGGATGCGGAAACAAAGCCCCGCTTCGGGCTCAAGGCCGGTGTGAACCTGGCAGAGTTTCATGCTTCCGAAAGGCCTGCCGGCTGGACGAACTACAATACCAACAGGAAAACAACTTTTTACGGAGGTCTCCTGCTGAACCTGCCGATTGGCAGCGTTCTGGCCATTCAGCCGGAATTGCTCTATTCCGGAGCCGGCAGCAAGGTAGCCTTTACACCGACCATGGGCAGCAGGGTTTCCCTGGAGCAGGACCTCAGTTATTTAACGCTGCCGGTAATGATACAGCTGCGTTCCCCATCGGGCTTCTTTGCCGAAATTGGTCCCCAGCTGGGTTACCTGCTGAAAGCGCAAAACGATGGCGCCGCCCCTTACAATGGCGATATCAAGGATAACCTCGATAAGATTGATTTTGCCGCCAATGGCGGTATCGGGTATACCAGCCGCGTAGGCCTGGGCGTCAATGCCCGCTATAGCTGGGGCCTGGCCGACATTATCGACGACAATAATTCCGGCGGTGGCAAAATACGGAACCGTGGCATCCAGATCGGATTGTTTTATGTGCTGGGCGCAGGCCAGTAATATTATGTATATCTCCAGGAAAAAGCCGGGTAGTTCCCGGCTTTTTTCGTTTAGGCGGGGCCGGTTGGCACACCTAAAAAGGTGAATACCTATTTTTATAAAAATTTCTTGTATTGAAAACCATATTAGCGCAACAGCAAATGTCTCTGGCCATTAAACGCCTGGCCAACCAGATCCTGGAGAACCACGTCCACATGGAGAACACGGTGGTGATCGGCATCCAGCCAAGAGGAATTTATTTATCCGACCGGATCGTTTCCGAGATCCGCAAGGAGGTGGGGCAGAATGCCCTTCAATACGGGAAGCTGGACATTACCTTTTACCGCGACGATATCCGCGACGGCATCCATGTGCCCAACCATACCGACATTTCTTTTTCCATCGAGGGCCGCAACGTCATCATCATCGACGACGTGCTGTATACCGGCCGCACCATCCGTGCCGCCCTGGACGCCCTGATGGATTTCGGCCGCCCCGCCAAGGTGGAGCTGCTGGTGCTGATCGACCGGCGCTACAGCCGCGAACTGCCCATCCAGTCCGACTATACCGGCCGCACCATCGACTCCATCGTGTCGCAGCGCGTAAAGGTGCGGTGGCAGGAAAAGGACGGTGGGGACGAGGTGGTGCTGCTGGACGAAGAATAGGGATACTTTATATATACTTACAAAAGGGTTAAGGAGGGTAAGCATGCTCCTTAGCCCTTTTTGTTTTACGCCAACCTACCTGTCTCTCCCAAGGCACAGGGCAATAACCTGCAACTTTCTGCAATTTTCTGCAGGCAAATAAGCGGGCAAAAACAGGCAAAAATGGCCTGCAAAATATCCTGAAATCCCGTTTTTGGCGCCGCCAACCCCCGAAGGCCTTAACCGGGACCGTTAGTTGGCTGTTTCATTTTATTGCATAGTGTATCTGTTTATTTCAAATTATTGCATTTAAAATTTTGCTTAATCTTTCAAATTATTGCAAATAGTTTCGTAGACTGGCAAAATATTGCATAAATCTTCAATTTATTTCAAAAAATTTCATGGCTTTTTGCGTCTGGACTTACCAACGAAATGCAATAACCTATACCTTTAGCCCCGGAGGAACATTCCATGTTTTCGAAGGAAGAAATAAGAGATTTATTCCATAAAGGATTTCAAACACAGGCCTACAAGGCCATTATTTCTGAGCATCAGGCAACCTTCGAAAAGTTTGACTTCCGGGTAGCATTTGAGAAGCTGAAAGAGGAGTTGGAGCTACCCATCGAACGCAACCGGCTGTATATGCTGTACTGGCGTAAAAAAGGAAAGCAACGGGAAAAGAAAATACCCGTTGACGTGCGGCCTTCAGTTGCCCTGGCTCCTGAAAAGCGGGAAGACAAAATTTCCCTGGTTCTGGAAAAACGGGAAGAGAAAAGTGAAAGCAAGGATGCGCTGGCAGCTCGGTTGGAAGAAATGGAGAACGGGGAAATGGCGGCAAAAAAGAAGAAGTGGAATTTTTAAACTTTTAAATATAAACAAAACTCAAGATGAAAAAAGTTAGTTTCATTTGCCAGGCCAAAGGTGGCGCCGGCAAATCCGTTCTTACCTTTCTGCTTGCCTCCAAATACCAAGACGCGGTTATCCTGGACATGGACGACGCTACGCTGACGACCATGCAACAACTGGAATACCGCAGCCCTGCCCTGGTTTCCTTCCTGAATGCCAACAAAACCATCGACCGCGGTCTGTTTTCCGACTTCATCGAACAGATCGCCGGCCACCACAAGGATCATTTCATCTGCGACCTGGGCGCCTCCATCTCCGAGCAGCTGCCCCAGTACTTCCTCGACCTGGATGCCGCCAGCCTCAATGAGCTGCTGCGCGAACATGGCATCGAGCTGGAACTGGTATGCGTTGTCGGCGGCGGTAACATTTTTACCTCTTCTGTTCGCTATCTTCGCGAACTGATCGGCGCTACCGGCGGCAACTTCCGCATCATCGTAGCCCAAAACCTGTACTATGCCATGGACAACGAACAGGAAGGTCTGCTGCAGGAAGTGCTGAACGAAGGTAGGAGAGACACCATCTCCCTGACCTCCTTCACCATTTCGCAGGATACCAACGTGAGCACCCAGGAGCGCATCAAAAAGGTTTTGAAAAGCGGTAAAGGCATCCACGAAGCGCCGGCCTTTTCCAAGATTTACTTCAACAAAGCAGTAAGCAACCTGCAGTTATAATTATGACGGAGACCCAGAAGAAAGAGTTTTTGGCGGTTTTGATCAAGGATTACGGGGTGCAGATCGGCAAGGAAGACGAGATCCTGCCCATCCTGCACCTGATGTACCAGATGGTGTACCAGCACAAAGGGATCGTGGCGCAACAGGAAGAAACCATCAAAGGTTTCGAGCAGTTGCTGAAGGAAACCAAAACCCGCCTGGAAATTCTTTCCGCTCAGGTTCAACAACAGGAAAATAGTCACAGTGTCCCTTCTTCGGAAGGGGCACTTAAGTTTCTCGGCATCCCGCTCCGCCTGCGGATCCTGGTGCTGATGAACGTGGTGGTGCTTTTTCTGCTGCTGCTGGGGCTCCTGGTTTTTGCCCTCTGGTGGGCCCGGTAAAGGAGTTATGCCCATTTGTTTCTTATGTGCTCAATTCCTTTATCTTTGATTTTTAATGACGCTTTCCACTCGACATCTCCTTGGGATAAAGGATCTGACGCCGCAGGATATCAGCCTAATTTTACAGACGGCGCAGCAGTTTAAAGAAGTTTTGCAACGGCCCATTAAAAAGGTGCCTTCTCTCCGCGACGTAACCATCGTCAATTTATTCTACGAGAATTCCACCCGCACCCGGATCTCCTTCGAACTGGCGGAAAAACGCCTGTCAGCCGATACCATCAATTTTGCCGCTTCGGGCTCCTCGGTTTCCAAAGGAGAGACCCTGCTCGATACCGTCAACAACATCCTGTCCATGAAGGTGGACATGGTGGTGATGCGGCACAGCGCCAGCGGGGCACCTCACTTCCTGGCCAAACACATCCCCGCGGCCATCATCAACGCCGGCGACGGCATCAACGAACATCCCACCCAGGCCCTGCTCGACGCCCTCTCCATTTTGGAAGTGCACAAAACCCTCGAAGGGGTGAAGGTGGCCATCATCGGCGACATCATGCACAGCCGGGTAGCCCAGAGCAATATTTACCTGCTCAAGAAGATGGGCGCCGAAGTCATCGTTTGCGGTCCGCCCACCCTCATCCCCAAATATATTGCCGAGGCTTTTGACGTAGGGGTGGAGTACAACCTGAAAAAAGCGCTGCAGTGGTGTGACGTCGCCAACGTGCTCCGCATCCAGCTGGAACGGCAGAACCAGGTGCTGTTCTCCTCGCTGCGCGAGTACAACCTGGCCTACGGCATCAGCCGGAAGCTGCTCGACAGCTTGTCGAAAGAGATCACTATCATGCACCCCGGCCCCATCAACAGGGGAGTGGAGCTCGACAGTGACGTGGCCGACAGCGACCAATCCATCATCTTGCAGCAAGTGGAGAACGGCGTAGCCGTCCGCATGGCCGCCCTGTACCTGCTTTCGAACCGGCAGCAATAAGCAAATCACCTAAAACCCTTCGGTATGCAACAGCGAATCGCTCTTTTCCCGGGTACGTTCGACCCCATTACCCTCGGACACCTGGATATTATCGAGCGCGCCCTGCCTTTATTTGATAAATTGTATATAGGTATTGGGTTGAACAGCAATAAGATGCCCATGTTTTCAGCCGAGCAGCGTATTTTATGGCTGAAGGAGCTGTTCCAGGGCGATTCCCGGGTGGAAGCCCTGGTGTACGAAGGCCTGACCGTGGACTGCTGCAAGCGGATCGGCGCCCGCTATATTGTCCGGGGCATTCGCTATGTCAATGATTTTGAGTACGAAAAGGCGATCGCCGACATGAACCGGAGCCTGGACGGGCAGATCGAAACGGTGTTTCTGACCTGCCTGCCCAAGTTTACCTCCGTAGCTTCCACGCTGGTGCGCGACGTGATCCGTTATGGGGGCGATGTATCGCCCTTTGTGCCGGAACAGGTGCTCAAAAGCATTGTGCAGCGGCCGAAAGTGGTGTAGGTCGTTATTTTTTCGGTTCCAGCAGGGGAGCGGCCGTCTTCAGCACATCCACGATCGACGGAAAGGTATTTTCCAGGTAAGGCCCTAATTCGGAGGGCTTTACCCATTCACATTTTTCAATATCTTCTTCAGTTTGCGGCGTCAGCACCTGGTCGTGCGGCGTCCGCATCAGGTACCAGTGCGATTCCTTCAGCACTTCCCGCTGCTGCCAGGGGTCGAAGTAAGCGTGGTACGTAATGCAGAGCGGCCGTTCCAGGCTGATCTGTTCCATGCCGGTTTCCTCCTGCACTTCCCGCAGGGCGCAGGCGTCCAGCGCTTCGCCTTCATCCAGCTTTCCCTTGGGTAAATCCCACTTTTTTCTCCTGAAAATCAATAAGATATGGTTCTCGTCGGAATGTACGAGGCCGCCGGCCGCCTGGATCAGGGGCCGCTGCTGCGTCAGGCTGCGCCAAAGCTCATCGGGGGAGGAGTGGAGCAGGATAGCGGCCCGTGGGGCGGTGCCCTGCAGTTGCCGGATGGCCTCGTTAACTGCTTCAGCCCCAGGATTTTGCAGCACCAGCGTACTGCTGTCGTCCGCGTAGGGCTTCATTTCCGCGGTCAGTGCGTCGGAAAGGAAGAGCGGGTTGTTGCCGAAATAGATTTTTTTGTGCATCCGCAAATGTAACCCCCTAAACTTGTAAACTTCCTACTTTCGCAGCATGACAGACGCCGTTATTACCGCCGAAAAGCTGCTTCAGATTGAGGCAGTACGCCTGAGCCCGGAACAACCGTTCACCTGGGCCAGCGGATGGAAGAGCCCGATCTATTGCGACAACCGCAAGATCCTTTCCCATCCTTTTATTCGCGACTACATCAAAAGCGAGTTGTGCAACGTGGTTTTTGAAAAATTTGCCGATGCCGAGCTCATTGCCGGGGTGGCCACCGCCGGCATTGCCTGGGGCGCCCTGATAGCCGACCAGCTGAAGTTGCCCTTCATTTACGTGCGGCCCAAACCCAAGGAACACGGGCTGGGCAACCAGATCGAGGGTCAGTACACCGCCGGCCAGAAAACCGTGGTGATCGAAGACCTGGTATCTACCGGCAAAAGCAGCCTGCAGGTGGTGGACGTGCTGCGTCAAAGCGGGCTCGACATCCAGGGCATGGTTTCCATTTTCAACTACCAGTTTGAGGCCGGCCAGGTTGCTTTCGAAAAGGCCGGTATCCAGCTGTACTCCCTGACCGACTATCCCACCTTGCTGCAACTGGCCGAAAAGAAGGGGATCGTCCAACCCAGCCAGCAGGAGGTTTTGTTAAATTGGAGAAAGGACCCGGCCTCTTGGACAGGGCTTTCTTAAATTTAGGTTCAAATCAAACCATCATGAAAAGACTCCTGTTCCTTTTATTTTCCATTTGCCTGTTTTCCTTTGCTTCCCGGGCCCAGACCAAGGCGGTGCAAACCGTCAAGATCAGCACCCCGACCGTCCAGTGCGAGAGCTGTAAAAAGAGGGTGGAAACCTACCTGAAGCGTTATGATGGCGTCCTCAGCGCTACCGTAAACGTGAAGAAAAAGGAAACCACTGTCAAGTTTGCTTCCGACCGGATCAACCAGGAGGAGGTAAAAACGGCCATTGCCAATGCCGGGTATGATGCGGCCGAAATCACCGCCAACCCGGATTCATACAACCGCCTGCCTAAATGCTGTAAAAAGCCCGAAGACGGCGGCGGCATGAAATAGGGAGAATTAGAAAATAAATTATATAAAAAAACCCGGCTTCGTGCCGGGTTTTTTTATAGCCGTACGTCCAGGCGGTGCTTGCCCTGGTAGGTAAATGGCCGGGTCAGGAACACGCCGCCCTTGCCCACTTTTACCAGGCCGACAGCCCGGATCGGCACCTCCCGGTTCGCCAGGTCGTTGATATTCAGGGACATCAGGGTCATCAGTGGGATCGCGCCTGTAAACGAAATCGAGAATTCTTCCTTTTTTCCCACCGCTACATCCTGGTCCTGGGTGAATTTTCCTACGAAGGTGGAGTCGATATAAAAGTCGGCTGCTGCCTCTTTGACAGTAACTCCGAAGTTATTAGGGTTATAATAAGTTACTGAAAACCCTATGTCCGTTTGGGACAATCCTGCCTTTTTTACCTCAAAACTGTTCAGCTTCCGGAACTCAGGTTCCTGGACCTTGCCACAGGAGGCAACCATAAGCCAACTCCCCAAAAACAGGGGAAAAACCTTTCTATAAATCATAAGCGCCATTTCTACAAAGATAGAACCTGCATCCCCAAAATTTAAGGGAAACAAAACCTATGATTTCCTCTGCTAAAAATATTGGTTTTTTCAAAAAGGATGACTTTATACTAAATACTATTATTATTAGTAACATAGGAGCATCCCAATAAATTGATATAAAGTTAATTATGGCTTATAATCAGGACTTTATACAAATCAAAAGGAATGGAAAATATTCATTTTAAATACCTTTTAAACAAAACGAACTAATCCTAAATATTTATGTATAAATATCTCATTTTGAACCGTGGAACATACTCATTGAATATAAAATAACAAATACCTAGTTTTATAAAGATTTTAGCTTGAGTAAAGATTCTAAAATCCCTGTTTTAAGGGTTATTTTTCGGGAACTGAGCAGATCTATGGGAAAATGAATTCCAGGCCATTTATGGGGATATTGCTTGAAAACTTACTGCCGGGCCGGCTCGCAGGAAGAAACAGCGGAAGGTTTAAGGAGAAAGTAAGCGCCCACTTGTTCGCTCATCCCCTACCCACAAGCTGAGCAGTAATGAAAAGGCCGGGTTGGAACGTCTGGAAGTAACAGATGACTAAGTGTAGTATTCGGACAGAATGGCGGTAGGGGAAGAGGGTTGGCCAGAACCTCTGCCGGCCAAGTGCACCGGAGTACCTGGAAGAAACAAAACGGAGGGTAGGGTGGCCCTGGCCGGAAGGTATCCACCCTGGCCGGAAGGTGGTCGATTCCTGCGGCAGCAAGCCCGCTCAGTGCGGGGTGTCTGTAAGCCTTTGGGGAATGGGGAAGAAGGGGGCAGGCAAAGTCGACGGCTGCAGTCTTTTGCAGGAGTGGGTGAAAAAATATAATATATTGGTTTTGGCAATTTCTACCCTGTCCTTTTCTGTTTTGGCTTTCAGTAAAACTTTAGCGTGCTAATCATTTGATTCGCCGAATTTTAGTAAATTTTGCAGGTAGCAGGCTCAACTTCGCCTGCAGATTGTTGGCCTAACTTTTCCACTAATGCGAACTGCTTATTATTTTATCATCTTCCTGGTAGCCCTGGTCTTTTCTTGCCCGGCCCTGGCCCAGGACTTTTCCAATAAGGGAAAAGACTTCTGGATCGGCTATGGCAACCACGTCAGGATGTTTACGCCCAACCAGGCTGCCGAGAGCATGCAGCTGTATATTACTTCGGATGTCAACACATCGGGTAGAGTAGAGATCGCCAGCATCAACTTCAGCCAGAGCTTTACCATCACCGCTAACCAGATCACCACCATAGACATTCCCCGGGAGGCTGCCCTGCAGGATGACGGCCTGTTCGATCACGGCATTCACGTGACAGCCGCCCAACCGGTGGTCGTGTACAGCTTTATTTATGTAAACGCCGTCTCGGGGGCCACTCTCTGCCTGCCCACCGCTACCCTGGGCCGCGACTATTATTCGGTCAACTTTATCCAGCGGTCCAACGACCCCGATTCCTATTCCTACTTTTTCGTTATTGCTACCGACCCCGGCACCACCCGCGTAGAGATCACCCCCAGCACTCCCACCAAGGGCGGTAAAGCGGCGGGTGTCCCCTTTACGGTAGACCTCCGGCAGGGGCAGGTGTACCAGGTACTGGGTGCGGCCACCTCCCAGCTGACCGGCGAGGACCTGACCGGCTCGCACATCCGCTCGGTCAATACCGGCAGCGGCTGCAAGCGGATCGCCGTTTTTTCCGGTTCGGGAAAGATCCGGATCGGCTTCGCCCAGCAGAATACCTCCGACAACCTCTACCAGCAGATGTACCCCACGGCCACTTGGGGCAAGAAATTCATTGCCGTACCGGCCCTGGTGAATACCTACAACTATTTCCGGATCGTCAAGTCCGACCCTTCCGCCCGGGTGACCCTGAACGGCAACCCCCTGCTGGACGCCTCCTTTGTCAATAACTTTTACTACCAGTTCGGCTCCAGCACGCCCAGCGTCATCGAGTCCGACAAGCCCATCCTGGTGGCCCAGTACTTTACCACCAATGGGAACGATGGCAATCCCATCAATACCGGCGACCCCGAAATGATTTACCTCAATCCCCTGGAACAGACCATCGACCGGGTGACGCTCAACTCCATGCAGCCTTCCTCGGGCACCGCCATCCAGGAACATTACCTGAACGTTATCCTGAAGAACGACCCCAGGGCCATCGCCTCCTTTAAAATAGACGGGGTGCCCTACACCTCCTTTACCCCCGTGCCTGCCGATCCCCGCTACGCCTACCTGCGGGTGCCAACCACCCGGGGGACCCACAACGTTACCTGCGACACCGGCTTCAATATCATCTCCTACGGCTTCGGCAGGTACGAATCCTACGGCTATTCGGGTGGCACCAACCTGAAAGACCTCTACCAGTTCATTTCCATCCGGAACAAATACGCCACCGTGGATTACCCGGCCACCTGTGTGAACACGCCCTTCAGCTTTGCCATGACCTTCCCCTACCAGCCCACGCAAATGAAATGGGTCTTCAACGGCCTCTTCCCCGACGAGACCGTCGAGGCGCCGGTCTACGATTCCACCTGGGTGGTCAACGGCAAGCAGTTGTACCAGTACCGGCTGAACAAGACCTATACCTTCCCGGTCACGGGTACCTACCCCGTCAGGGTGGTGGCCCAAAACCCTACCGTGGACGGCTGTACCGGCGAACAGGAGATCGATTACGACCTGCAGGTCATCAACCGGCCCCGGGCCAACTTTTCCATCGGCACCACCGGCTGCGCTAAGGACAACGTGCAGTTTGCCGACAGCAGCAACACCTTCGGCCGCCAGGTAATCCGCTGGACATGGGACCTGGGCGACGGTACCAAGGCCGCTGACGCCCGGCCGGCACATTTGTATGCGGACCGGGGCAGCTTCCCGGTCACCTATTCGTTCATCACCGACATCGGCTGCCTGTCCGATACCCTCACCAATACCGTAAAGCTCAGTGCCGACCCGGCCGCCCGGTTCAGCGTGGCGGCGCCCCATTGCATCGGGCAGCAACTTTCCTTTGTGGATGCCTCCACCTCCGAACTCCCCCTGGCCCGGTGGAGCTGGGATTTTGGCGACGGCAGCCCCGTCGTTACCACCTCCGGCGGCCCGGCCCCACGGCATGCCTACCAACAGGCCGGGACGTTTACGCCCACCCTGCAGGTACAAACGGAAACGGGCTGTACCAGCAGCCTCTTTGGATTTCCCCTGCCGGTGAAGCCCCTGCCGGTCGCCGCCTTTTCGTTCGGAAGCGCCTGCCTGCCCGGCGGCGCCCTCCAGTTTACCAACACCTCCACCATACCCGGCGGCACCCTGCCGGTCCTGAACTATACCTGGGACTTTGGCGACGGCAGCCAGGGCACCGACCGCAATCCCCTGCACCGCTACACCTCCACCGGTCCGTTTACCGTCTCCCTCCGGGTAGTTTCGGAAGGCGGCTGTGTAGACGACAGCGTGCAAACGGTGGGCACGGTCTACGACCAGCCGGTAGCGAAGTTTGCCGTCAATGCCCCCGAGGCCTGCCTGGGGGGGGCGTTGACATTCACCGATCAAAGCACCTCGGTAAAAAGCCCCCTGCGCCAGTGGCAGTGGACGGAGGCGGAGGGCTCCCTTTCCAGCCAGCAGCACCCGCAGATCACCTTTGCCACGGCCGGCACCAAGCGGGTGCAGCTGGTGGTGGTCTCGGAGGCCGGTTGCCCGTCCGCTGCTGCCAGCCTGCCCGTCACCGTAAATGCCCTGCCGGTGGCCGCCTTTGAAATCGCCGGCCCCGCCTGCGCCAACCGCGAGCTGCTGTTTACCGACCGCTCGGCTCCCTTGGCCGGCAGCCTCGTAAAATGGTCCTGGGCATTTGGCGACGGCGAGGTACAGGGAGGCAATTCCCCGGTGCGCCATACCTACACCGCCACCGGCCCCTATACGGCCACCCTGCAGGTGGAGACCGACAAGGGATGCGTGAGCCTGCCGGCCTCGAAAACCTTTACGGTAAACCCGGTGCCGGTTGCCGGCTTTGTGCTGCCTGCCAGCTGCATCGCGGATCCCTTTTCGCAGTTTACCGATACCAGCCGGATCTCCGATGGCTCGGAAGCGGCCTTTACCTACCTCTGGAACTTCGGCGATAAAAATGCCTCGCCCCAGGCCAATACATCCACCCTGAAAGCCCCGAAACATAAGTACAGCGTTACCGATACCTTTTACGTGGCGCAAACGGTGATCTCCAATGCGGGCTGCCGCGATACGGTTACCCAAAAATTCGTAGTGAACGGGTCCCGGCCGGTTTCGTCCTTTGCACTGAGCGTGCCAGAGCTGTGCAGTAACGGGGAGTTGCAACTGGAGGACCATTCCCGTGTGGACTTCGGTTATATTACCCGCCTGGAGATTGTATGGGATTCTTCGCGGATCCGTCCGTCGGTGAAAAGCGTTGTCGGCGATCCCGGTTCCGGCATCACCTACACCCACCGCTTTCCCGAGCTGTTCCGCCCGGAATCGCTGACGGATTCGGTCTACGTCATTGCCTGGTCGGGGCAGAGTTGCTTCAGCAGCTCGTGGAAGCCCCTGACCCTGAAAGCCATCCCGCAGCTGGCCTTTGCCCCCATTGACCCGGTTTGCGCCGACGGCAAGGCCTTCGAGCTGACCCAGGCCAGCCTGCTGAACGGGCTGGCGGGAACCGGCACGTACAGCGGTCCGGGGGTGAAAGGGGGCACCGCCACCTTTCAGCCCTTTGCCACAAGGCCCGGCCTGGATACCCTCACCTATACCTTCCGGGCCGACAACGGCTGCACCAATTCGTTGCAGCATACGGTGCGGGTGGGCCAGGCGCCGATGGCCGATGCGGGCAACGATGCCTATGTGCTGGAGGGTGGCTCCATCCGGCTCAACGGCCGGGGTGCCGGGCCGGGCGTTACCTACCAATGGTGGCCCACCCAGTTCATGGACTTAGCCCAGGCGCCTGCTCCCCGGGTTTCCCCCACCGACGACACCCGGTACCGGCTGACCGTTACTTCCTCGGAAGGCTGTACTGCCACGGATGAGGTGCAGGTCACCGTGCTGAAGAACCTGCGGATCCCCAACGCCTTTTCGCCCAACGGCGACGGGGTGCACGACCGCTGGGAGATCCCCAACCTGACCTCCTACCCGGGCGCCACCGTGGAAGTGTACAACCGCTACGGGCAGCTAGTGTTCCGGTCGAACGGCTACGGCCGGCCCTGGGACGGCACCTATAACGGCAACCCCGTGCCGGTAGCCACGTATTATTATATTATCCACCCCAAAAACGGACGGTCGCAAATGAGCGGGTTTGTGGACGTTATTCGCTGAGCCTATGAAGAAATGCTACCTGTCGCTGCTGGCCCTGCTGCTGCTGAACACCCTGGTGGCGCAGCAACGCCCGCATTATACCCAGTACGTCCTGAACAACTATATTCTAAACCCGGCCCTGACCGGCATCGAAAATTATACAGACATGAAGCTGAGCGTCCGCGACCAGTGGGTGGGACTGAAGGGCGCGCCGCAAACGGTCTACCTGTCCGTGCACGGGCCGATTGGTAAAAAGGACTATAAGACTTCGGCCACTTCGTTCCAGCCGCCGGGTGAGAATCCCCGCGGCACCGCTTATTGGGAAAGCTATACCGCCTCCGAGCCGCACCATGGCCTCGGCCTGTCGGTGCTCAATGACCGTACGGGGAACTTCAACCGCTTTACCGCCAACCTTTCCTATGCCTACCATATCGGGCTGAACCCCGTGACCAACCTGGCCGCCGGCTTTGCCGGAGGTATTACCAGCATCGGCCGCGACCAGCTGAAAACGGTGTTTGCCGACGGCACTTCGCTCGACCCGGCTGTGGCCAACACCAACTACCGCCGCCTGCGGCCCGACCTGAACGCCGGCCTCTGGCTGTACAGCCCTTCTTATTTTGTGGGGCTTTCCGCCCAGCAGGTGGTGCCCCTGAAGCTGAATTTTATTAATGATGCGGCTTATGACCAGGGAAAGCTGGTGCCGCACCTGTTTGCCACGGCCGGCTACCGCTACCTGCTGAATGAAGAGATCAATGCGCTGCCTTCGGTGATGCTGAAGTTTGTGCCGAATACGCCGGCGATGCCCCAGGTGGATGTGAACCTGAAGCTCCAGTACCTCGACCTGCTGTGGGCCGGCGGCAGCTACCGGGTAAAGGACGGCTTTGCCGCCATGCTGGGCCTGAATGTGGCCAATACCTTCCATATCGGCTATGCCTACGATTTTACCCGCACACCCCTGAATACCACCAACCGGGGTACCCACGAGCTGTTGCTCGGTTTTCTCATCAACAACCGCTTTGGCGATACCTGCCCGCGGAAAGTGTGGTGATTTGGGGCTTGGTTAATTGGTTAATTGGTTAATTCGGGACGGGAAATGCTTTAATAAAAAAGGGATACCGGTTTTTTTCCCAGTATCCCTTTTTGATTGCATTAGAATGGCTACCGCCTAATATCCCAATTAACCAATCCCTACAGCTTGATGACTTCTTTTCCTTCCTTCAACCCACGGAGGAGGTGCAGGTTGTTTTGAAGGGTGGCTTTCCGTTGCAGGAGGTCGGGGGAGGGAGCTGCAGGCGCGGTGCCGAAGGAATCGGCGGGAAGCCGGGTGGCTTTGTCCAGCTGGATGATTTCCTGTTCGAGGGCCGTTTCGAGGCTGTCGAGCCG
The DNA here is from genome assembly GCF_037132455.1 of Huijunlia imazamoxiresistens. Lineage (NCBI taxonomy): Bacteria > Pseudomonadati > Bacteroidota > Chitinophagia > Chitinophagales > Chitinophagaceae > Huijunlia > Huijunlia imazamoxiresistens. Next base: position 56,312 of record NZ_JBBBEI010000007.1, read on the forward strand.
GGCGGTAATGGCAGCGCCGGCCAGCCAGGCGTTGATGCGGGCCCAGTCAATTTTGTCATAGTCGGTTTTCAGCAATTGCTCCAAGGCTTTCCAGTCCACCTTGTCCACTTCCTGCAAATATTGCCGGCGGGCCGCTTCCTTTTCCTCGCTGGTCATACCATCGGCAATGGCGGTTTCCACTTCCTGCCAGTGTACGGTGGTCAGCACTTTCCTGGTGGCTTCCACGGTGGCGGTCACCTGCTTTTTCTCCTTCGGTGTTAAGGTGGCGCCGGCTTCCTCATAGCTCACCGGGAGCAGGGCGGGAGGCAGCTGCAGCACCTCCTCCTCCTCCGCTGCCACCGGCAGCGGGGCGGGGACGGGGGCGGTGGCTACCATTACGATCACTTTTTTTTCCGGGGCGGGAAGTTCTTTTTTTGCCGGGCTGGCAGCAGGGCGGCTGGCCTCTTCGCTCAGCAGGGAGAGCGGGTGAGTATAATGGCTGAAGGCCAATTGAGGCGCCTGGGGCACTTCGGGCCGGGGCTGCAGCAGCGCGTTCAGGGTAAGGATGCCCAGCACGGCGCCGGCCAGCAGGGCCAGGTGGTTCAGGCTGAAGGAAGGCTTTTTCTCCAGGCCGGCGATCCTTTCGATCCGCGCCAGCAGGCTTTTGCGGCCCGTGGCCCCCATGGCCAGGACCGGGGTGCGGGCCGATGCCCGTTCCAGGGTCAGCAGGGCCGACGCATAGCTGGCCTTGTCGTAGCCGAACTGCAGCACCAGCTCATCGCAGCAGTGTTCCCGTTCCCGCTCGGCCACCTGTAGGAACAGCCGGACAAAGGGATTGAAGTACAAAAGCGTTTGGGCAATGCTGAGAAAGAAGTTGACGAGGTAGTCGCGGCGACAGATATGCGCCAGTTCGTGCAGGATAATCGCTTCCACCTGTTGCAGGCTCAGTTGGTTCAGGCAGGCGACCGGCAGCAGGATCACCGGTTTCAAAAAACCGATCAGCACCGGCGAGGTGGTCCGTTCGGACAGGAAGAGCTGTACGGGTTGTTTCAGCCGGAACAGGGAGCTGGTCTTTTTAAGGAACAGCCGTTGTGCTACCGGGGCTTTTACCAGGCCCTGGGTTTTCAGCCGCTGCACAGAGCGCCAGTTGGCCAGCAGCCGGAAGGCCGGCACAAACAACAACAGCAGGTAGGTGAGGGAGGCGGCGGTCAGGCAAACCGTTACCAGGCCGGAAGAAGCGTTCCAGCGGAAGGGGAGCAGGGGCAGGCCCATGGGTTCTTCCTGCAGGTAACAGGCCAGGAAGGTAGTGCCGAACAGCACGAATCCGGTGGCAATGGCCGCTACGGCCAGGTTGTAGGCTGCCCGGGGGGACAGGCGTACCACCTGCCGCGCCGCTGCAAAACCGCACCACAGGAATGCCATTTGTCCGAGGCTGCTGATCATGGCCCAGCCCAGGGCCTGTAAGAAAAGCGATTGGCTTACCTCGTTCATGCTATTGCTTTTTGAGGTTGTCGATCAGGGTTTGGATCTGGTCCAGCTCTTCGGACGACAGCTGGCCGTTGTCGGTGCCCAGGGCCTGCAGCACCAGCTGGGTGGACGAGCCTCCGAACAGATTGTCGATCATGCGCGAGAGCAGGTGCTTCTGCGTTTTTTCCTTGTTGATGGCAGCCTGGTAGACATGGGTGCGGATCGACTCGTCGCGGTGCACAATGCCTTTTTCGTGCATAATCTGCATCAGCTTCAGGGTGGTGGTATAGCCGGCTTCCTTGGTCTTGCACAATTCCTCATGCACTTCCCTTACCGTGGCCGTTCCTTTCTGCCAGAGGATGTGCAGGATCTCCAGCTCGCTTTCCGTAGGTTTGATATACTTGGGTGCTGCCATATCCGATAGAATTTACGGTCTAAATTACGACTAGTTTCGTAAGTCGGGAAATCCGGGGGACTCTTCCATCTTTTTTAACAATTTTTCCCGCCGGGCCCGCCGGGCCGCTATAAAAAAAACAGGCCAAGATGAGCCTCCCGCTTCCAGGAGCCGGAAAAAGCCCGGCTTTATATTTGGTAGTATTGTTTAATATGTTTTGGGGAATATGTGAACCATAATGGGTTACATGCATCAATTTTTTATATAGGTGCGGGCTTTTTCCACAGGGCGCAGATGGAACTGTCGAGCCGGAAAATCTAAAAAACTGTTGAAAATTTCCAACGCATTGGGTAAAGTTTTTTGCACAAAAATTTGTTATATTCGCAGACGTCACAACCGGTATCCGGTACCTGTAACCGCGATGTCCGGGAAGGATTAAGGAAATTTCGAAAAGAACAAATTACCGGTTATCGCCCAGCGTATTCCGGAGGCCTGACGATTGACGGTTGCACTGATCCAGCGACGATAACCCCCATAGCCATATTGAGCCGCACGAAGGGCTTCATTTTCCATTAGCCAAAACGAAATCGATGCCGACCCAAAAGGTCGTACCCGGCTTGCCGACCAGCAAATTGCCGATGCTATTTCGGAGCTTTCCTGCCGGAACTCCGGGTTGCAAACCTGTTGTTTTGTGTACTCATTGTAAACTATATAAAACCGCTTAATTATGGTACCTGGTGTATTTCAAAAAGAAGAACAGCTATTATTTGAGTCCGGTCTTTCCCTGCCATCCGTTTCCCTCGTGCTGCCCTTTGACCCGGCCAGCATGACCAAAGCACAGATCGAATATGGCCTGAAAACGGCCATGGATAAAGTAATGGAGGAGCTTTACTGTAATTTTCCCAAGTACATCGTGCGCCCCGCCCTGAACCGCCTTAAAACGATTTTCAGCGCCCTGGAATACAGCACGCTGAAGAAAAGCATTGCGATCTTTTTATCGCCCTTCGAGGAAAAAGTGTACTACCTCGACATCCCCGTCCGCGAACGGGTGGTGGTGAACAAAACCCTGGACTTCCGCGAGCTGGTGCAGCAAAAGAAAGAAGAGCGCAAGTACCTGGTGCTGGCCGTCAACGGCCATACCGCGAAAATTTACCTGGGCAATGGCAGCCGGCTCACCCGCCTGGTGACCAACCGGGCCGAACACCTGGTGCAGGAAGGCTCCGCCCCGGCACGGATGGGCAAAACGGCCTCGCTGATCTCTTTTCTGAAATACGTGGATTATGGGCTGAGCATTATCCTGAAAGCTTATCCCTACCCGCTGTTCGTGGTGGCCGAACGCAAAACCATGAATGCCTTCCAGGCCATATCGAACAACGACCCCTGCGTAGTGGAACATATTCACCAGGTGTACCATAACGAAACCGAGGAAGAGCTGTTAGAAGCGGTACAGCCTTACCTGGCGGCCTGGAAGAAAACCAAGGAAAAGGATGTGCTGCTGCAGGTGGAAAACGCCCTCCATAAGGGCAAGCTGGCCGTAGGCATCCACGAAGTGTGGCAGGCCGCCAGCGAAAAAAGGGGCAAGCTGCTGGTCGTGGAAAGCGATTATAAATACCCGGCTTATTTCGGGGAAGGCGAAGGCGTGATCTACGTGGATTTCAATTCCGACCATCATGCGCAAAACATTAAAGAGGCTGTGGACAATGCCATCGAGAAGGTATTGGCCAGCGGCGGCGACGTGGAGTTCGTTGAGCCCGGTACACTCAGCGGTTACCTGCGCATCGCACTGATCCTACAATAGGTACGCAAGCATTCTTTTTCACCAGGTATACGGCCAAAGGGGGAAGGCAGGACACGCCCCCTTTGGCTTTTTTTATGGGCGGCGGTTCCCCTTAGCCCGGCATCCGGATGAGCTTTTGCCCCTCTTCTCCACTTAAAACGGTATAATTCTTCGTATCTCCTGTATATTTAAAACGTGCAGGCCGCCGGCCTGTGCAGCTGATGAGGCGGTAAACAATTAAAACGGCTTAATTCATTTAACTATGGCGGAAGTACTCACCCTTACCTTTAATCCCTGTATCGACAAAAGCACCTCTATTCCCCTGCTGGTTCCCGAAAAAAAATTGCGTTGCACGGCGCCGAAGTTCGAGCCGGGCGGGGGCGGCATCAACGTGGCGCGGGCCATGAACCGGTTGGGCGGCAGCGCCCGGGCCCTGTACCCGGCCGGCGGGTATTCCGGAAAGTTCCTGAACAAATTGCTGGAGGAAGAAAATATTCCCACCGTCGTGGTGGAAACGGGCAGTCATACACGGGAGAACATTATTGTGCTGGAGGCGGAAAAGAACCACCAGTTCCGTTTCGGTATGCCGGGCTCGCCCTTGTCCGAAGCGGAGTGGCGGCAGTGCCTAAAAGAGGTGGAAAAGGCCCCGGACGTTTCCTATGTGGTCGCCAGCGGCAGCCTGCCTCCGGGCGTACCCGCCGCCGTGCTGGCCGAGCTGGCAGCCATCGTTAAAAAGAAAGGCGCCCGGCTGGTGGTGGACACTTCGGGAGAAGCCCTGCAGCAGGCGGTCAGCGGGGGCGTATACCTGCTAAAACCCAACCTGGGCGAGCTGAGCCTGCTGGTCGGCCGGCAGGAGCTGAAAGAAGAGGAAGTCGAGGACTGCGCCCGCGAGTTGATTAAGAAGGGCAACAGCGAGATCGTGGTGGTTTCCATGGGTGCCAAGGGGGCGCTGCTGGTCACCGCCACCGAATCCTTCCGGGTGGTGGCGCCCAAAGTACCGATGCAAAGCACGGTAGGCGCCGGCGACTGCATGGTAGCGGGACTGGTACTGAGCCTGTCGCAGGGTGCCAGCCTGAAAGAGGCCCTGCAAATGGGCGTCGCCTGCGGCACGGCCGCTACGATGAATCCCGGCACCGGCCTCTGCCAGCCAGAGGACGTGGAATACCTGCTGGCAGTGATCAGGTAAGGATATTGGTTAATGGGTTAATTGGGGATTTGGAACGAATCCATCAATACAGCCTGATTTAATGGTCTGCTCCCAGTTCCAAATTAACCAATTGGCCAATCCCCCCTAAACGCCAAAAGCCACTGTCTGCAGTGGCTTTTGGCGTTTAGGGAGATGCTATCAGTACAGCCAGTTCAGGGCGATCCTGTCGTTGGCATTGAAGGGGCGGTTCACACCGTAGCCGATACAGGCCAGCATCCAGGAGTTGGGATCGGCGCCCACGGGGGTGCCCGGGATCCACTTGGCGCCAAAAGTGGTGGCACCTTCGTTTACCGCCGTACCGCCGCAACTGTAGGCCCGGTTGGCATAGTCGGTATGACGGAAGCCGATGCAATGGCCCAGCTCATGCGCCAGGACCGAGGTCTTGGTCTGCAGGGGCCAGCTGTTCAGGTAAGAGGTGTTGACCAGCACCTGGCTGTAAGGGTTGCCATAGTCGTTGGGAAAGCCGGCAGAAGCCAGGTACGGAGAGCCGGAAGGAGCGGGGTTGATCACGATCTCGCCACCCACGGTCACCCGGGCAAAGCGGAGGAGCAGGCCGAGGCTGTTGTAGCGCCGGATCGCCGAATCGGCCGCCACGAAGAAGGCCCAGGGAAGGGCAGTAGACACCCGGATGGTCACGGTACGCGGCAGGCCCAGGACCGTGTTGGTAGTGCGGTACTGCTCTTCATCGCCTACCCGGATGAACTCGGCCTTGGGTTTGCTGTTGAGCTGTTCCCGGGTCAGCACGATATCGTTTTCTACGAGGTAGTGGTCCTTGTCGAGTTTTTTAACGCTGGAGGTGCCAAATCCCAGTTGTTTGATCTGGCTCAGCGTTTCGGGGGAGATCTCCTGGTTTTGTTGGGGGGCGCTGGCCTGGGTAGTGTCCGCGTCTTTTTTACAGGCAGTAAACACAAGGGTTACGGCAGCGATCAGGGTCAGGGAAAGAAACATCTTTTTCATAAAATGCAATGGTTAAGGGTGATTGTGAAAAAGTAGGTTGGGTGAAGCGCTATCCGGATAACACTTAACTAATCGCGGAAAGAAGGGACAACGGAAACAGCCGTTTCAAAAAAAAGAGGCCGGCGCTTGGCCCGGGCAGGCAACAGAAGCATCAGGCCGTCAGCAGGGAAGGGAAAACGGAAAAAGAAAAGGACCGGCCGCTCCTGATTTTCTTCAGAATTCATTGGTACGTTTATAGGAAAAAGAAGCCGATGAAGCTGCTCATCATTGAGGACGAAAAAGAGCTGGCGGAAAACATCCGGTCTTACCTGGAAAATGAAAACTACACCTGCGAGCTGACCTTTACGTACAACGAGGCGCTGCTCAAAACCGAAGTGATCAATTACGACTGCATCATACTGGATATCACCCTTCCCGACGGCTCGGGACTACGGCTGTTGCAGGAGCTCAAGCGGAACCACAAAAGCGACGGGGTGATCATTATTTCCGCCAAGAACAGCATCGACGACCGCATCGGCGGGTTGCAATTGGGAGCGGACGATTACCTGGTCAAACCCTTTTACCTGCCCGAGCTGGCGGCCCGCATCGCTGCCATCATTCGCCGCAAAGTCCACCGCGGCAACAACGTGGTCACGTTTCACGAAATCAGCATCGATACCATTGCCAAGCAGGCCCGGGTGCAGGATATGCCCCTCGAGCTGACGCGAAAGGAATACCAGCTCCTGCTGTACTTCCTTTCCAACCAACTGAAGGTGATTTCGAAAAACGCCCTCATCAGCCATTTGTGGACCGATGAAATGAGCAACAACGAAACCTTCGATATCATTTATACCCATATCCGTAACCTGCGCAAAAAACTACAGGACAAAGGCTGTCCCGACTACATCAAATCCGTTTACGGTATGGGCTATAAACTGTCTGATGAATGAAGCTGCAGGCTCAATACAACCGCATCGCCATCGTTTCTTCCGCTTTTGTACTGTTGCTGGGCGGCATCGGCTATTTTGTCCTGCTGTATTTTGTGCTGCTCGAACAGTTGGACCAGGCCCTGCTGGTCGAGGAGGCAGAAATCTTCGACCACGTGCAGAAGTACCATGCCCTGCCCGAAGCCACCATCTACAAAGACCAGCGCATTTCCTACAGCCGGGCTAAAGAGGACCTGATGCCTTACTTCACGAGCCGGCAAATCTATATTCCCGAAGAGCACCGGACGGAACTCAGCCGCCAGTTGGTTTTCCCGGTCCGTGTAAAGGACCAGTTGTATGCGGTGACCATTATCAAGTCGCAGGAGACCACCGAAAAGCTCGCCATCCTCATCGCCCTGATCACCCTGGGACTGATCGTCCTGCTGGGCACCGTGCTGTTCCTGGCCAACCGGTTCCTGCTCAAAACGCTTTGGAAGCCCTTCCATACCACCCTGGCAGCCATCAAGGATTTCGACCTGACGGCCCCGGCCCCCATCAGCGTGGCCAAGACCACGATCGACGAATTCAAGGGGCTGAATGAAAGCGTGCGGCTGATGACCGAAAAAGTGATCCGCGACTACCAGTCCCTGAAGGATTTTACCGACCATGCCTCCCACGAAATGCAGACCCCCCTGGCGGTGATCAATTCCAAGCTGGACCTGTTCATCCAGGACCCGCACCTCACCGAGCACCAGCTGATGCAGGTGCAAAGCATTTACAACGCGGCCGAAAAGCTGTCGCGGCTCAGCGGCTCCCTGCTGCTGCTGGCCAAGATCGGCAACAACCAGTTCCGGGAAGTGCAGCCGGTCTGCATCCGCGAGCTGGTTCGCCACAAGGTGTCCGAGCTGGACGAATGGATGCACTCCAAGGACCTCGTGCTGGAAATGAACCTGCACCCGCTGACGGCGCAAATGGACGGGCACCTGGCAGAAATTCTTATCAACAATTTGCTGAGCAATGCCATAAGGCATTCGGCCAGGGGCAGCACCATCCAGGTAGCGGCCGGGAATAACGTTTTCTCGGTCAGCAACTCGGGCACCGAGCCCCTGAATAAGCTGCAGATCTTCGACCGGTTTTACAAGTCCGACCAATCCGAAGGCACGGGCCTGGGCCTGGCCATTGCCCGCCAGATCTGCGACCAGTACGGCTTTAGGCTGCACTACGACTTCGACAGCCTGCGGCACCGGTTTTCCGTACACTTTTAATCCTTCGGTTCGTCCCGCCCCTTCCGGCACCGGCTATAGATTATTTTCAGAATCGCTTCCTAAGTTTGTTCCCTGAAGCATGCTGCCGCCCCTTCCATCCGGCCGGTGACGCATCGCTCCGGGAAACTTATTGTTGCTTTTTGCCGCACCCCTGCGACGCGTCCCGGCGTCCTACCGGTAAAGGGCAACCGAAACGTCTAGCGATTGGTGTTTTTCATTAATTCGTGCCCTTTTTTTCACCCTTTTCCAGGGCTTGCCGTCCCTTGCCCCTTTCCCCTTGCCTCCTGCGCCTGTCTCCCGGATTGAAACATTTTTTCTTTTGTTACATTTATGGACCACATAAGGGGTAAAGTCATGCGTACACTGCTTCTTATTTTCCTGGTCCTGGGCTTCCTGTCCGGGCAGGCCCAGCAAAAGGTGCTGCCGCCGGAGCGGTTTTCACCTTCCTTTCGGCGGATGCAAAACGAACGGATCAGGCCCGACAGCATGAACCTGGTCCTTTCGTTCAAGGATCAACGTTCCTTCGTACAATGGAAGAGCCGTGTGCGGGTGCTGGCGGCCTATGAGCCGGCGGGGGTGCTGGTGTGCCGCATCCCTTCCGGCGCACTGGGGCTGGTGAGCGCCGATACCTCCGTGGCGTTTGCCGACCTGCACCGGCAGCCCCGGGAAGAGCTGACCACCGGCACCCTCGACCTGACGCTGAACAAGCTGAACCTGGTGCACCACCGCTTCCCTGCACTTACCGGCGCGGGCATCAACGTTTCGGTCAAGGAGCAGCGGTTCGATACCACCGATGTGGACTGGAAGGGCCGCTACTTCAACAGCGGGGTGGCCGCCCCGACGCAGTCGAACCATGCGTCCATCATGACCACCACCCTGGCAGGGGGAGGCAACTCGTCGCCCTATGCCAAAGGGGGCGCCCCGGGCGCCCGGGTCACCTCTTCGGACTTTGCCAGCCTGCTGCCCGACGCCGACGCTGTGTATGACCGTTATGGCATCAGCCTGCAAAATCATTCCTACGGCACCGCCATTGAAAACCTGTACGCCGGCGACGCCCTGGCCTACGATGCCAGCAGCCACCGCCACCCCTCCCTGCTGCATGTATTTTCCTCGGGCAATTCGGGCACCAGTTCGTCCTCCTCCGGAAATTATGCCGGCATCGATTCGCTGGCCAACCTGACGGGCAGCTTTAAAATGGCGAAAAATATTATAACTGTAGGGGCCGTGGACTCCCTCAACCGCATTAGTCCCTACAGTTCCAGGGGGCCGGCCTACGACGGCCGGATAAAGCCCGACCTGGTGGCCTTCGGCGAGGATGGCAGCTCGGGGGCGGCCGCCCTGGTATCGGGAGCCGCCGCCCTGGTGCAACAGGCCTACCGGCAGGCCTTTAATGCCCTACCGGCTTCCGCCCTTGTCCGGGCGGTATTGCTGAACGGCGCCGACGACGTGGGCCGGAGCGGGCCTGATTACGCCTCGGGCTTCGGCAGCCTGAATGCCTACCGGGCCGTCAGCGCCCTTAAGGAGGCCCGCTTTGCCGAAGGAACGGTGGGGGCGGGGGAAACCCGGTCGTTCCCGCTGGCGGTGCCGGCGGGGATCAGCCGCCTGAAAGTGTTGCTGGTGTGGACCGATACGCCGGCCGCGGTCAATGCCGCCAAAGCCCTGGTGAACGACCTGGATGCCACCCTTTCGCTGCCGGCCATCGGCCAGCAGTGGCTGCCCTGGGTGCTCCCTTCGCGGGCCCATGCCGACTCGCTCCGGCTGCTTCCCACCCGCAAGCGGGACACGCTGAATACGGTGGAGCAGGTGACCCTCGACAACCCCCAGGCGGGCACCTATATGTTCCACGTGAAAGGACAGCAGTTGCGCACCGCGGCGCAAGCCTTCGCCCTGTCCTGGCAGTTCGATACCGCCCAGCGCTTTCAATGGACCTTCCCCACTGCTTCGGACGTGCTGGCGGCCGGCAGCAGCTATGTGCTGCACTGGCAAAGCACGGTAGCCACCACCGGCACCCTGTCGTACGCGGTCGATAACGGCCCCTGGCAGCTCATCCGGGCTGATGTGCCGGCGGGCGACCAGCAGGTGCGCTGGGACGTGCCTGCCCGGGCCGGGACCGTAAAGCTGCGGCTGACCCTGCCCTCCGTAAACGGAGTGGCCGAAACGGAGCCTTTCGTGGTGTCCGGTCCTCCCGACCTGCGGGTGGGCTTCGACTGCCCCGATTCGTTCCTCCTGTACTGGAACCGGTTCCCCGGCAACCGCTACACCTTGTACCGCCTGGGCGATCAATACCTCGAACCCCTGGGACAGGTTACTGATACCTTTACCATTTTTTCCAAAAGGGATTTTCCGGCCCTGCATTATGCCGTGGCGCCCAAAGTGGGCGACCGCGACGGTTTTCGCAGCTACCTGGTCAATTATACCACCCAGGGCGCCGGCTGTTATTTCCAGTCCTTCTTCGCCTCGCTGGCCAATGGCAACACGGCTTTCCTGGAAGTCACCCTGGGCACGCTGTACCAGGTAAAGGAGCTGCGCCTGGAAAAATTGCTGCCCGCCGGTTTCACCACCCTGCGCACGGTCAGCGCCCCTGCCGGCACCTACCACAGCTTTACCGATACGTCCCTGGTCCGGGGCCTGAACACCTACCGCATGGCGGTGACCCTGCAAAGCGGAGAAATGTTTTACAGCGCCACCGAGTCGGTGGCTTATTTCCCCGACGATCCGGTGATCGTCTTTCCCAACCCGGCACCGCAAAATGTCCCGGTCCGCATCATCGCCCGGGAGCCGGGCCTCTATTCTATCATCGTTTACGATGCCGCCGGCCGGATCGTGTACCGGTCCGTGCTGGAAGATGCCAACAGCCAGATCGCCGAGTTGCGTCTCAGCAAAGGCCTGTACCTGGTCAAAGTCTTTTCCGACGGCGAGAACTTTGTGCGGAAGTTGGTGGTGCTCTGAGAAGTTTACAGGTTGACGGGTTTACAAGTTTACGAGTTCCTGACGGCCGCAAGCAACTCGTAAACTTGTAAACCCGTCAACTCGTGAACTTACCGGGGCACGTCCAACGCCGGATTGCGGCGGAAAAAACCGCCGGGAACGAGCTTGAAGCCGGTGTGGGTGACGGGCATCACGGGCCATTCTTCGGGCCGGGGGATGTGGGTGACGCCCAGGGTGTACCAGACCACCACGTCGGTCTTGGCCAGTGGTTCGTTGTCGGCGGTGAATTGCGGGAGGCCGTCGCCTCCTTTGCTTTGATTGGGGTAGGTGCCGGCGGCGTACAGCTCCTGCGGATGGTAGCGGGTAGCCCAGAAGTGGTTGTTGATGAAGGCGGCCCGTTTCCGAATCGACGATTCTTCGGCTACATATGGTAGTGAGTTGCCGCCGGGAACAAGGATATAGCTGGTGGGTTGCCCCAGGGCGTTCTTTTTTACGCCGTTGCGGACCGTCCACGTACGGGCCGATTGCAGGTCCATGCGGCGGCCCGCCTCCGCTTCGGTGCGGAAGACCGTTTCGTGCATGGAAAAGCCGTTGCCGTGCGGGTTGGCGGCCCCGGCGGGCAGGGCGGCGGAATTCATTTCGGTGACGGAGTTTTCGGTGCCGTCCACATCCAAATCGAGGCGGAAGTTGAAGAAGTGCTGGTGGTGCGGGGCCACTACGTTGGGGGATACCAGGTGCTCGGCCATAGGGTTCGGGGCTATGCCCATGGAATGGTGGCTTTCTGCCCGTTGCTGCGCCGTCCCTTTGGGCAGCATGATGCCGGTGAGAGCCAGGTCCACTTCCAGGGAGGCGTCCTGTTTGAAGATGTAGTTGACGGCGTAATCGTAGTTGCCGATGGTGGCCACGAAAAAGAGCACCAGCTCGCGGGCCCTGCGGGATTCGTTTTTCAGGGTAAAGCTTTCGAAGTGTTTCCACAAAATACCGCCGTCGCGTTCGTACAGGGCGGCGGCCCGCTGCAGGGTGTAGGGGCGGCCCCGGTCGTCGGCGAAGGTGGCGTCGAAGAACCGGGCGTTGTCCGGTGCGTCAATCTTTGGTTCCAGGGGGCTGGCCAGGCGGCCTACGCCGTATTCGCCCACGTCGAAGGCGCTGCGCCAGCGCCAGTCGGGGGCGGGGTCGCCGTAGGGCACCACCATTTCCGAGAGCGAGGCCCGGTACAGGATCGGGCGGAGGCTGTCGCCTTCCTCGTAGCCCACGGTATGCAGCACCAGCCCTTCGCGGGGGTGCATGGAAAAGCGGAAGCGCCAGTTTTGCCAGCGGATCTCCTGGCCATTGAGGGTGAAGGAGGCGCCTTCGGGCTGGGAGATGACCAGGGGTTTGGGTTTTTGGGAGCGGGTGCCGGTGCTTTGTTCGTCAAACTCCTGGGAGGGAGGGGGCAGGGGCACCACTTCGTTATCGGTTACGTTCACCACCTTGCGGGCGGTCACGTCCACCAGGGCGATCACGCCTTCGATGGGTCGGCCGTAAACGTTTGTGCTCCTGTCCCGGTAAAAGGGCACGGCCCGCAGCAGGCGGCCGGAGCCGGAGGGGGCGCCGTCTACCTGTCCGGCGGCCCAGGTATCCATCTGCACCTTGTCAAAATCGGTGATGCCCCGTTTCCGCAGGGCGGCCTGCCAGCGCGGGTCGGCCTTTACCAGGGCGGGAACGAGCTCGTATTCATCCTGGAAGAGCAGTGGCTGTACGCCCGGGAGCGCTTTCCACGAAAGGGTTTTACGGGACTTCAGGTCCACCACCGCTTCGAAGGTGCGGTTCTTTGCCCGGTCGTAGAGCACGGCAAAGGCTTCACGTCGGAAGGGGGCGCCGGCCCGGTAGGCGGTCACTTCCGGTTTGGGCGGCTCGTGGAGCGTCAGGGTGGAAAAGAGCGCCTCTTTCGGGCAGCCGGGCGTTGCTTTCAGGAGGCGCACGGCGGTGGAAATTTCTTCGGCGCCCAGGGGATCGAGGGGATGGGCGGGACCGGCAGCGCCGGCCGGGAAGAAGGCGACCAGGAAAAAGTAAACGATGGGCAGGAAGGGAATAGGTAAGGGGCGTCTGTTCATGTGCCTGGTTTAAATGGTCCGGAAGACGATACCCCTTAAAATAACCATTTTTGGCAGCAGCTACAAGCAGGCGCCTGAATTAAAATTTAGTTACCCGAAGCTTCCCTGCAAAATGTTCCTGGCCCAACTCATTGGTGCAAAAGCTCCTTTACCAGCTTCAGGTTTTCGTCGTCGAAGCAGACGAAGATCACCTTTTCGATTTTGTCGGTTTGGGACAGGAACTCGTTGACGGTGCGGACGGAGATTTCGGCGGCTTCTTTTTTGGGAAAGCCGTACACGCCGGTGCTGATATTGGGGAAGGCAATGGTTTTGCAGCCGTTGTCCACGGCCAGCTGCAGCGATTTGCGGTAGCAGGAGGCCAGCTTTTCGCGTTCGTGCTTGCCGCCGCCGGTCCACACGGGGCCCACGGTATGGATCACGTAGCGGGCGGGCAGGCTGCCGCCGGTAGTGATCACGGCCTCGCCGGTGGGGCAGCCGCCCTGCCGGGCGACGATCTTGCGGCATTCTTCTGAAATGGCCGGGCCACCGGCGCGGTGGATGGCGCCGTCCACGCCGCCCCCGCCCGCCAGCGAGCTGTTGGCGGCATTGACGATGGCGTCTACCTGTACTTTGGTGATATCGGCCTGGAGGGCCTCGGTGCGGAAGGACAGTTCGCTTGTTTTGCTCATGGTATTCTGTTGAGGGTGTCGTTCTTGAATCTTCTGATAATATCGTAGGTGCTAGCTTACAAATACTGTTCCCCTGCTTCCCCGGGGCGGCTTAGAGCGACGAACGTAACGTTAAATAAAAGGGGATTTCCACATGCTCCAGCCGGTTGCCCTGCACCAGGCGGGCGGCCTCGGTGCCCATGGCGGCAAAGTCGGTGGAGATGGTGGTGAGCCCGTTGAGGATAATGCGCTTCAACGGGGTTTCGTTGTAGGAGATCACGCCCACCTGCCGGCCCACCTCGTAGCCCAGCTCGATGATGCGCTCGATCAGCACTACCAGGTCCTGGTCCATCAGGTTGATGAAGACCTCGCCTTCGTTGATGGGCTCGTTGGCGATGTTGTGGGCCACCTTGTAGGCAAAGGCATACTGCTGGCAGAAGGCCGTAAAGCCCGACACGATCTCGTGGGGATAGTAGGTGTTTTCCGGGAAAATGAGCTTGATCGTATGGTATTTGTTCAGCTGGGGCAGCGCCTGTTGCAGGGCCCCGAAGACGTCTTTTTCGAAATTCTCGTATACCGCCCCGAAGTTGCCCGAAATTCCCGGGATGAGCTTATCCAGGAGGATCAGCTTATCCTTGGGCAGGGTGTTGATGACGTTCTGCGCCAGCTCCTCGGCTACCAGGAAGTGGGGGATGATGACGTAGTAATGGTAATCTTCCTTGGCCTGGTTCAGGATCTTTTTGAACAGCGCCAGGTCGTTGTTGTAGATGTAAAAGTCGATGGCGGCGGTTTCGCCCAGGGCGGCGGCAAAGGAGTCGTAAATGATCTTTTTGTGCGGGCTCAGCTTGTTGAACATCAGGAAGATGCGGCGGCTGCGGTGCACATTGGCGTTTTTGATGAAATAGCCTTTCCCCGGCACCGAGCCGATAATGCCCACGCTTTTGAGGTATTTATAGCCCTTTTCGGCCGTGTCGCGGGAAATTTCAAACTGAAAGCTCAGCTCGTTGATCGAGGGCAGTACGTCGTCCTCCTGCAGCTTGCCGTTTTCGATGGCCTTGATAATGGAGTTAGCCAGTTGCTGGTATTTGGGAGTGGCCGAAAACTCGTCGAACGCGATGAGCTTTTCAAAAGGGCTAATTTTCATATACAAAGTATTTTCTGATCAGTTCATAGGGCAAAACAAGGCGCTGACCGCCATTGAAATGCGGCGAAGTTCGTTGTAAAAATTGTTCTAAGTTCGCGGTGAATTTAAGAATTAGCATGATAGTACATGATGGGCAGGTTATTTCTTCCTGCTACTTTAGACCTTTGCTAATGCTAATTGCCATAAAGAAAAACAAAATACAGATATGCAGGCCATATTAGGAGTTATCTTTCATTTCGTGGGAGGGTTTGCCTCCGGAAGTTTTTACATTCCCTACAAAAAAGTACAAAAGTGGTCGTGGGAAAGTTACTGGATCATCGGCGGATTGTTTTCCTGGTTGATCGTCCCCCCGCTGGCCGCCTGGCTGACCATCCCGAATTTTTCTGAAATTATCGCCACCACCGACCTCTCCATCCTCAAGTGGACCTACCTCATGGGCCTGCTCTGGGGCATTGGCGGTTTGACCTATGGCCTCGGTGTCCGGTACCTGGGCGTTTCGCTGGGTTCTTCGGTGATCCTGGGGCTTTGCTCCGTTTTCGGCGCCCTTATTCCCTCGGTTTATTACGATTTTAATCCTACTGCCGGTAAGGATACCATTACCGACCTGACCTCCACCACCTGGGGACAGATGGTGCTGCTGGGACTGGCGGTTTGTATTGCGGGTATTGCCCTTTGCGGCAAGGCCGGCTCTATGAAGGAAAAAGACCTGTCGGCCGGTGCCGACCGTTCGGCCCACGGCGAGTTCCAGATCGTGAAAGGGCTTATCGTTGCCGTCATTTCCGGTTTGCTGAGCGCCTGCTTCTCCTTCGGCATCGAGGCCGGCTCGCAAATGGCCACCGTGGCCAACGAGATCTGGATGAAGGCCAACCCCGGCCAGGGCGAATTCCTGTACCGCAACAACGTCGTGTACGTAGTGGTGCTCTGGGGCGGCCTGACCACCAACCTCATCTGGTGTGTCCTGCTCAATTTCCGCAACAAAACCTTTGGCGACTATACCAATGCCGAAACGCCCCTGGCCAAGAACTACCTGTTCTCCGCCCTGGCCGGCCTGACCTGGTTCCTCCAGTTCTTCTTCTACGGCATGGGGGAAAGCAAGCTGGGCAACGGTCCTTCTTCCTGGATCCTGCACATGGCCTTCATCATCATCATCGCCAACGCCTGGGGCCTGATCCTGAAGGAGTGGAACGGCGTCACCCGCAAGACCAAGAATACCGTCATCGCCGGTATCCTCACCATCATCCTGTCGGTGCTGGTCGTAGGCTACGGCAACTCGCTGAAGCCGGCCGCCCCCGAAGGCACCCCGGCCGCAGCCACGCACTAATCAAAAAAAACGCCTTCCGCAAGGAAGAAAAACTTAATTTCCGCCAGCAAAAACACAACCTGTTGAGCTTGTGTGGGATATATTCAGCAATTTAACCTTATAAAGAAAAATTATGTCTGCTCAAACAGCAACCTTCAAGCATGTAAGCTACTTGTGGGACGATGCCAAGGCCGCACAGATGGCCGGCGACGAAGTGGCCCTGTTGATCTATCGTTCGAACCTCCTGGGTGCCGACCTGCGCCTGACCAACTACGGCGGTGGCAACACTTCCTGCAAAACCACAGCGAAGCATCCGCTGACAGGAGAAGAAACCGAAGTGATGTGGGTAAAAGGTTCCGGTGGCGACATCGGCACCCTGAAAAAAAGCGGCCTGGCTGCTCTGTACGTTGACCGCCTGCGTTCCCTGGAGAATGTTTACCGTGGTATCGAGCACGAAGACGAGATGGTAGAGCTGTTCAACCATTGCATTTACGACCTGAACTCCAAAGCCCCTTCGATTGACACGCCCCTGCACGGTTTCCTGCCGTTCAAGCATATCGACCACCTGCACCCCGATGCCGCTATCGCCATCGCCGCTGCCAAGGATGGTAAAAAAATCGTGGAAGAACTGTTCGGTGGTACCATGGGCTGGGTAGAGTGGCAGAAGCCCGGTTTCGACCTGGGCCTGCAACTGCGCCAGTGCCTGGCCGAAAACCCCGGCATCCGCGGCCTGTTCCTGGGCTCTCACGGCCTGTTCACCTGGGCTGATGACGCCAAAGAGTGTTACATCAACTCCCTGGAAGTGATCGAGCGTTGCGCCCAGTACATCGAGGACGCCATCGCCAAAAACGGCCAGGTGTTCGGCGGTGAAAAGATCCAGTCGCTGTCCAAAGAAGAGCGCCTGGCCCAGGCTGCCAAGCTGGCCCCCGTGCTGCGCGGCTTCTGCTCCAGCCAAACCAAGATGATCGGTCACTTCACCGACGACGAGCGCGTACTGCAGTTCATCAACTCCAACGACCTGGACCGCCTGGCGCCCCTGGGTACTTCCTGCCCCGACCACTTCCTGCGCACCAAGATCAGCCCGATGGTGCTGAGCCTGGAGCCCGGCCAGGACCTGAGCGACGTAGCCGCCATCAAAGCCCAGCTGGCTCCCCAGTACGAAGAGTACCGCAAGATGTACGCGGACTACTACGAGACCTGCAAGCACGACAACTCCCCGGCCATCCGCGACACCAACCCCGTAGTGCACCTGTACCCCGGCATCGGTATGTTCACCTTTGCCAAGGACAAGCAAACGGCCCGCGTAGCCGCTGAATTTTATATCAACGCCATCAACGTAATGCGCGGCTCGGAAGCCATTTCCGAGTACACTGCCCTTCCCCGCCAGGAAGCGTTCAACATCGAATACTGGCTGCTGGAAGAAGCAAAGCTCCAGCGCATGCCCAAGCCGAAATCCCTGAGCGGCCGCATCGCCCTCATCACCGGTTCTGCCGGCGGTATCGGTAAGGCTATCGCCAAAAAATTCGCCCAGGAAGGCGCCTGCGTGGTGATCAACGACATCAACGAAGAGCGTCTGCAAGGCGCTACCGAAGAGTTCAAAAAGCAATTCGGTAAAGATGCCGTTTCTTCCGTGATCCTCGACGTGACCAAGGAAGATACCATCCAGAAAGCCATCGACGAGACCGCCCTGGCCTTCGGCGGTGTGGATATCATCGTGAACAACGCCGGTATCTCTATCTCCAAATCCATCGCCGACCACAGCATCGCTGACTGGGATCGCCTGTACGACATCCTCGTGAAAGGCCAGTTCCTGGTATCCAAGTACGGTGTGGAAGTTATGCGCAAGCAAAACATCGGCGGCGATATCGTGAACATCGTATCGAAGAACGCCGTGGTTTCCGGTCCCAACAACGCCGGTTACGGTTCCGCCAAGGCTGCTCAGGCCCACCTGACCCGCCTGCTGGCTGCCGAGCTGGGTGGCGACAAGATCCGCGTGAACACCGTGAACCCCGATGCGGTTATTTCCGACTCCAACATCTGGGCCGGTGGCTGGGCTGAAGGCCGCGCCAAGGCGTACGGCATCACCGTGGAAGAGCTGCCTGCTTACTACGCGAAGCGCACCCTGCTCAACGAGATCATTTTACCGGATGATATTGCCAACGCCTGCTTTGCCTTCGTAGGCGGCCTGCTGAACAAATCTACCGGCAATGCCCTCAACGTAGACGGTGGTGTGGCTATGGGCTTCTACCGCTAATTAGTGCTCACTAAATAAAAACTGTTGGGCGTTTCTTCCGGCAATAGGAGGAAACGCCCAACTTTACCTCCAAATCATACCTCATGGCGCGCATTGCATTCAAAATGCAGTTATTTAAAGGCTTTGAAGAGGAATACCGAAAAAGGCACGACGAGATCTGGCCGGAACTGAGCCAGCTGCTGAAGCAAAACGGCGTCAGCGACTACTCGATCTTCCTGGATCCCCAGACCAACAGCCTGTTTGGCGTGATGCAGGCCGAAGATCCTGCCGTACTGGACCGGTTGCCCGAGCAGGAAGTGATGCAGCGCTGGTGGAAATACATGGCGGACATCATGGAAGCAAATCCCGACAACTCGCCGGTGAGCCTTCCGCTCAAAGAAGTGTTTTATTTACCCTAATCGATAATCGATATTCATTTTTTGCTATGCAATTAGAAAAGTACAAAATAGACGAGTTCAACCAAGAAGGACTCCAGGAGCACAAACGCAAGTTTGACTTTGTCGCCCCTTCCGTTAAAAACCTGGAAGCAGTACTCCAGAAGCTGATCGATTTCCAGATCGCCATTCCTTCCTGGGCCCTGGGCACAGGCGGCACCCGTTTCGGACGTTTTGCCGGCGGCGGCGAGCCCCGCAGCCTCGAAGAAAAAATTGAAGACGTAGGCCTGCTGCACAAGTTGAACCAATCGAGCGGTGCTATTTCCTTGCATATTCCCTGGGATATTCCGCAAAACCCCAACGCCATCAAAGCATTGGCCGCCCAACACGGTCTGCGCTTCGATGCCGTTAACTCGAATACCTTCCAGGACCAACCCGGCCAGCAGCACAGCTACAAGTTCGGTTCCCTCCAGCATGTGGACAAAGCCGTACGCAAGCAGGCTGTGGACCACAATATCGAAGTGATCCGCCACGGCGTGGAGCTGGGCTCCGAATCCCTGACCGTATGGCTCGCCGACGGTTCTTCCTTCCCCGGCCAGCTGAACTTCCGCAAAGCCTTCCAGAACACCCTGGAAAGCCTGCAGGAGATCTATGCCGCCCTTCCCGACAACTGGAAAGTTTTTGTGGAATACAAAGCCTACGAGCCGAACTTCTACTCCACCACTATTGCGGATTGGGGCCAGTCGTTCAACTACGTAAGCAAACTGGGCGAAAAAGCCTATACCCTGGTGGACCTGGGCCACCACCTGCCCAATGCCAACATCGAGCAGATCGTTTCGCTGCTGCTGATGGAAGGCAAGCTGGGTGGCTTCCACTTCAACGACTCCAAATACGGCGACGACGACCTGACCGTAGGCAGCGTGAAGCCCTACCAGCTGTTCCTGATCTTCAACGAACTGGTGGAAGGCATGGACGCCCGCGGCATGAACCACGCCACCGACCTGGGCTGGATGATCGACGCCTCGCACAATATTAAAGACCCGCTGGAAGACCTGCTGCAGTCGGTGGAAGCGATCAAGATCGCTTACGCCCAGGCGCTGCTGGTAGACCAGAAGGAACTGGAGGCCGCCCGTCAATCCAACGACGTGGTAAAAGCCCAGGAAATCCTGCAGAACGCCTTCCGCACCGACGTTCGCCCGCTGGTAGCCGAAGCCCGCCTGCGTGCCGGCGCCGCGCTGAACCCGCTGCAGCTGTTCCGCCAGCTGAACGTACGGCAAAGCCTGGTTGGCGAAAGAGGTCTGAAGACCGTAGCCACCGGCCTGTAATTGCATATACCCGGAAAAGAAAGTCCGAAAGTCCGTAAGTCCGAAAGTCCGAAAGCAGTTTACGCCTGTTTGTAATTGCCTCTCCGGGCAGCACAACAAGGGCCCGCAGCCGTCCCGGCTCCGCCCGCAGTAAGCGTCTTCCGACTTTCGCTCTTCCGGGCTTCCGGACTTTTCTTTTTAATTATTATATACCATGAACTCGACGCCCGTAATTGCCATCATCGATGTTGGCAAAACCAATAAAAAACTGTTCCTCTTCGACGAGGACTATAAAATCGTTTACGAACGCTCGGCCCGCTTTACCGACATCCCCGATGAGGACGGCGACCCCTGCGAGAACCTCGAAGCCCTCCGCCTGTTCGTGTTCGACGCGCTGCGCGAAGTGCTGCTGAAAAAAGAGTTTGACGTCAAGGCGGTGAACTTTTCCACCTACGGCGCTTCCTTTGTGCTGATCGACGAGGACGGCCGCCCCGTGGCCCCGCTCTACAACTACCTCAAACCTTATCCCGAAGAGCTGAAGCAGGTGTTTTATGATACGTACGGCGGCGAGGAGGAATTTTCCTATACCACCGCTTCCCCGGTGCTGGGCAGCCTCAACTCGGGCATGCAGCTGTACCGCCTGAAGAACGAGAAGCCCGCCCTGTTCGGGCAGGTGAAGTACGCCCTGCACCTGCCGCAGTACCTGAGCTTCCTGATCTCGGGCATCGCCTTTTCCGACATCACCAGCATCGGCTGCCACACCAACCTCTGGGATTTTCCCCGCAACGACTACCACGCCTGGGTATACCGCGAGGGGGTTTCCGAGAAGCTGGCGCCCATCGCCCCTTCGGAAAAGCCCGTGCCGGCAGTGTTCCCCGCCAATGTCGGCAGTGTCGGCATTGGCCTGCACGACAGCTCGGCCGCGCTGATCCCGTACCTGGTGAGCTTTACCGAGCCCTTCGTGCTCATCTCCACCGGTACCTGGTGCATCACCCTGAACCCCTTTAACCAGGCGCCGCTGACGGCCGAAGAGCTGGACCTCGACTGCCTGAGCTATATGCACTACCAGGGCAAGCCCATCAAGGCGTCCCGCCTGTTCGCCGGCAACGAGCACGAGCAGCAGACCGCCCGCCTCGCCGCCCATTTTGGCGTGGATCCCGTTTATTTCCGCACCGTTCCCTTCGACTCGGACCTCATCGCCCGCCTGAAGGCCAAAGAAGAGATCGCCTCCGGCATCTCCACCAAGGAGCTCATTAAGGAATCGCTGTTCGCCCGCCGCGACCTGGCTTCCTTTGCTTCCGTGGACGAGGCCTACCACCAGCTGATCCTGGATATTATTGCCCAGCAATACGCTTCTACCCAATTGGTCGTGAGCGGTACGCCCGTAAAGCGTATTTTCGTGGATGGCGGCTTTGGAAAGAATGCCGTGTACATGAACCTGCTGGCAGCCGCCTTCCCCGAACTGGAGGTATATGCCGCTTCCATGGCACAGGCCACTTCTGTGGGCACGGCCCTGGCCATCCACACGGCCTGGAACAGCAAGCCGCTGCCGTCTGATTTGATTGAATTAAAAAAATATTCTGTTACACAGGAAGTCGTACTATGAAAGTAGGTTTGTTTATTCCCTGTTACGTCAACCAGTTTTACCCCAACGTGGCCATCGCCTCCCTGCAGTTGCTCGAAAGGGCCGGCTGCGAAGTGGTGTACCCCCTGCAGCAGACCTGCTGCGGCCAGCCGATGGCCAACTCGGGCTACGAACACCTGACGCAGGGCTGCAACGAATTGTTCGTGAAGAACTTTAAAGGGCTGGAGTATATCGTCAGCCCCTCGGGAAGCTGCGTGCTGCACCTCAAGGAGCACCTGCATTCCGAAAAAGCCGAAGGCGACGCCACCCACATCCGCAACCACATTTACGAGCTGGTAGAGTTCCTGACCGACGTGCTGAAGGTGGAGGCCCTCGAAGCCTCCTTCCCCCACAAGGTGGGCATCCACCAGAGCTGCCACGGGCAGCGGGGCCTGCACCTCTCACAGATGACCGAGCTGGTGGCCCAGCCCTATTCGAAGCCCGAAAAGCTGCTGCGCCTGGTGAAAGGCCTGGAGATCATCGACCTGGGCCGCCGCGACGAATGCTGCGGCTTTGGCGGTACCTTCTGCGTCACCGAGGAAGCCGTATCGGCCAAGATGGGCAAGGACCGCGTCCGCGACCACGTGACCCACGGGGCCGAATTCATCACCGGCGCCGACATGAGCTGCCTCATGCACCTGGAAGGCATCCTGCGCCGTCAGAACAGCCCGGTGAAAGTGAAGCACATTGCGGAGATACTGGTGGGCCGGTAGCCCTGGCGGAAGGAATTGGTTAATTGGTTAATTTGGAATTGGGGCATGGCCCTCAAATAATTATATAGAAATCAAAGGGAACATGGGCACTTGTGAACATGTGAACCTGTGAACTGTTTAATAAAGAACATGCAACACGGAACAAAAGATCACGCTACGTTATCGCAGAAGTTCAACAAGGACGAAGAGCGGGTCAACTGGCATGACGAAACATTGTGGTGGATACGGCAGAAGCGCGACAAGGCCGCCTGGTCGCTGGGAGAGGAGTGGGAGCCTTTGCGCGAGCAGGCCTCCCAGATCAAGCACCATACCCTGTCGAACCTGGCGGGTTACCTCGAGGAGTTTGAAAAGGCCGCACAGGCCAACGGCGCCATCATCCACTGGGCGGCCGATGCCGACGAGCACAACGCCATCGTGCACGGCCTGCTGGCAAAGCACGGCGTAAAGCAGATCGTGAAAAGCAAGTCGATGCTCACCGAGGAGTGCCACCTGAACCCCTACCTCGAGGAAAAAGGCATCGACGTGATCGATACCGACCTGGGCGAGCGCATCGTGCAGCTGGCGGGGGAAGTTCCCAGCCATATCGTGCTGCCCTGTATCCACTGGAAGAAAGAAGAGATCGGCAACCTGTTCCACCTCCACCTCGGCACCCCCGAGGGCAATGCCGACCCCTCGTTCCTCACCAACGCCGCCCGTGTGGACCTGCGCGAGAAGTTTCTTACCCGCCGCATCGCCATCACAGGGGTGAACTTCGCCGTGGCCGAAACGGGTGAATTCGTGGTGTGTACCAATGAAGGCAATGCCGACATGGGCGCCCACCTGGCCGATGTGCACATCGCCTGCATGGGCATTGAAAAGCTGATCCCGCAGCGCAAGCACCTGGGTGTGTTCCTGCGCCTGCTGGCCCGCAGCGCCACCGGTCAACCCATCACCACCTACAGCAGCCACTTCAAAAAGCCCCGCGAAGGGCAGGAGCTGCACATCGTGCTGGTGGACAACGGCCGCAGCCGCCAGCTGGGCCGCGAAGAGTTCCGCAACTCCCTTAAATGCATCCGTTGCGGCGCCTGCATGAATACCTGCCCGGTTTACCGCCGGAGCGGGGGCCACAGCTACCACAACGCCATTGCCGGTCCCATCGGTTCCATCCTGGCGCCGAACCTCGACATGAAACAATATGCCGACCTGCCGTTTGCCTCCACGCTCTGCGGATCGTGCAGCAACGTCTGCCCGGTAAAGATCAACATACACGAACAGCTGTACCTGTGGCGCCAGGTGCTGACGAAGGAAGGGCATTCGCCCACCAGCAAGAGCATGGCCATGAAGGCCATGGCCTTTACGCTGTCGCACCCCGGCGTGTTCAATATGGCCGGCAAGGCGGGCCGTTTTGTGTTAAAAGCCTTCCCCTGGGCGGCCAACAACAAGATGAACCCCTGGTCCAAGGAGCGCGAGCTGCCCGAACCGCCGAAGGAATCATTTACCGAATGGTACAAGAAAAACCGAAAGTAAACAGAGGCAGGATGGCTGGCGACAGCCGTCCGGACCAACAAAATTGACTCCATGAATACCGGTACGATAAAAGAGAAAGAAGTTACCAATAAAGAAAAAGGCACGCCCGCAGGCACCACTTCCAGCAGGGACCGGATCCTGGGGGCCGTCAAGGCCTCCCAGCCGCCGTTGGTGCCCCTGCCGGCGCCTATTGTTCCCTCTGCGGAACTGGGCGATGTACAGCGCTTTAAAACCGTTCTGGAAACCATCGGCGGCACCGGCACGGTGCACCTGGTCCCGGGCATTGAGGAAGTGCTGGCCGGCGTGGAAAAGCTGTTCCCCGGCGCCAAGCGTGTAGTGTCGGCCGTCACCTCCATCGAGCGGCATTACGTGGCCGATTACAGCAACGTGAAGCACCATTCGCTGCACGATGTGGACGTGGTAATCCTGGGCGCACAGTTCGGCGTAGCCGAGAACGGCGCGGTCTGGGTGACTGAGAAGGATACCAAGATCCGCGTGCTGCCCTTCATCGGCGAACACCTGGTGGTGCTGCTCGATGCCCGCAAGATCGTGCCCACTATGCACCATGCCTACGAGATCATTGGTCAGGCCGATTACGGCTTCGGCGCCTTCATCGCCGGCCCCTCCAAGACCGCCGATATCGAGCAGTCGTTGGTGCTGGGCGCCCATGGTCCGAAGAGCATGAACGTGTTTGTGCTGACGGGGAAATAGTTCACGAGTTCACAAGTTTACGGGTTCACGAGTTGTCGTGCCCGCCGGAAAAAACTTTAGGATCATATTCAGTCCCTTTCACCGGGTAGTTGTTCGCAGAACAAAATACCCTGGTGAAAGGGATTTGTTTTTTAAACAGGGGTGAGGTGTCTAGCGTTCCCACGCCAGGGCACTGGCCCCCAGGATGGCCGCATCGGCTTCCTTCAATTCGCTGAATACCAGTTTTACCTTATTGCGGAAGATCGGCAGCAGGTTGCGCTCCATGTGCTCACGGGTGGGGGTGAGCAGCAGGTCGCCGGCCTTGATGACGCCGCCGAACAGCACGATGGCCTCCGGCGAAGAGAACATGATGAAGTTGGCCAAAGCCTCGCCCAGCACCTGGCCGGTAAAGCGGTACACCTCCAGGGCCAGCGCATCGCCGCTGACGGCGCTTTCGTAAATGGCTTTGGAGGTTATTTTCTCCGGCGCCAGCGCGTGCAGGGCGCTTTTCCCACCATCGGCGGCCAGCAGCTCTTTGGCCGTAACCACGATGCCGGTGGCGGAAGCATACGACTCCAGCGAACCCTCCAGGCCGGTGGACCAGTGCAGGCGGCCGCCGGGACGGATGATGGTGTGCCCCAGCTCGCCGGCATTGCCGTCGTGGCCGTACACCACCTGGCCGTTGACCACGATGCCGCTGCCCACGCCCGTGCCCAGGGTGATCATGATAAAATCCCGCATGCCGCGGGCCGCGCCATAGGTCATCTCGCCCACCGCCGCTGCATTGGCGTCGTTGGTCAGCGAGGCGGGCAGGCCAAACTTTTCGGTTATAAGCTGCGCCAGCGGCACCAGCCCTTTCCACGGCAGGTTGGGAGCGTACTCGATGGTGCCTGAATAATAATTGCCGTTAGGGGCGCCCACGCCAATGCCGCGGATGTTTTCCTTTCCTACCTGTTCCATCGCCGGCAGCAGGGCGTCGTGCAGGGCGTCTACAAAAGCTTCCGGCTGCCCGAATTTATGAGTCGGCAGGTCGCTGCCCTTGTGGGTGATCCGGCCCCGGTGGTCTACGATGCCGTACTTGGTGCCGGTGCCGCCGATGTCCACGCCGATGGCGTATTTTTCTAAAGAATCTTGCATGATCGATCGATTTTTTTGTTCAAAAATTAGGGGTTGGAAGTCCCGCAAAAGCTCCACGCAAACGGGCAGCCGAAACAGGGCTTTAGGGCCGGTTGATCCGCTCCGGATGGCCGTGTGGGCATCATGTTGAAAAATAAAACAGATTTTGATATTAAAGGAAAAATGCGTTCTTTCATCAAAAAAATACGCTTAATTTGACGACCGTTACACTTTATCTCTAAAATGGAAATAATACATATAACTGCAGAATGTTATCCGGTAGCAAAGGCTGGAGGGTTGGGTGATGTTGCGGGAGCACTGCCAAAATACCAGACAGACCTCGGGCATATTGCCAAAGTGATCATGCCCATGTACCGTACCAAATTTTTATACGCCAACGAATGGGACCTGGTACATGAAGGCGGACAATACCTGGGGGGAACCTGGTTCCACTACAGCGTCATCAAGGAAAAGACCAACAAACTGGGCTTCGACCTGTACCTGATCGACATCAACGGCTTGCTTGACCGAGAAAAGATTTACGGTTACGATGACGATACCGAGCGCTTCGTAGCCTTCCAGATCGCCGCCTGCGACTGGCTGTCCCGGTGGGAGCACAAGCCTTCCATCATCCATTGCCACGACCACCAGGCCGGCCTGGTTCCATTTATGATGAAGTACTGCTACGATTTCCACAGCCTGGCAAACGTACCTTCCGTCTTCACCATTCACAACGCCGAATACCAGGGATGGATCTGGCCCAACAAGCACCACCTGATCCCCCCGCACGATACCTGGAAATGGGGCATGCTCGAATGGCACAACAACGTCAACGCCCTGGCCAGCGCCGTGAAATGCGCCTGGAAAGTGACCACCGTGAGCCCCAGCTACATGGAGGAACTCAAACAGCACGCCCAGGGTATGGAAGCCCTGTTCCATTACGAAACCGGCAAATGCTCCGGCATCCTCAACGGCATCGATACCGAGGTGTGGAACCCCGCTACCGACCCGATGATCAAGAAGAATTTTACCGTTAAAACCGTCAAGGAAGGAAAGGAAGCCAATAAGCGGGCCCTCTGCGAGCAGTTCGGCCTCAACCCCGAATTGCCCCTGTTTGTCTTTATCGGCCGCCTGGTAGGCGAGAAGGCCGCCGACGTGCTGCCCGACACCTTCCGCCACTGCCTGCACCACTACAGCGGCAAACTGAGCTTCCTGGTACTGGGCTCCGGCGACAAGGTCGTGGAAGGAAAGCTGGAAGAAGTAAAGCACCAGTTCCCCGGCCAGCTGAATACCTTCATCGGCTACAACGAAACCCTGAGCCACATGATCTATGCGGGCGCCGACTTCCTGTTGATGCCCAGCCGCGTGGAGCCCTGTGGTCTCAACCAGATGTACGCCCTCCGCTACGGCACGGTGCCCATGGTACGCAGTGTCGGCGGCCTGAAAGATACCGTGAAGGACTTTGGCGACTGGCATGGTTTCGGCATCCGCTTCACCCACGCCAACGTGCACGACGTGTCCGATTCGGTGTACCGGGCCCTGGACCTGTACACCAACAAGCGCGACCTGTTCAACTGGATGCGCAACTACATGATGGCGCTGGACAACTCCTGGAAACATTCCGCCGACGAATACATTCACCTTTATCAATCTATTATACATTAACACAAGCATAACCTGGATCTTATGAGCAACGAAATACTATCGATTATCCTGGGAGGCGGTGCCGGTACCCGTCTTCAGCCGCTGACCACAACGCGTTCCAAGCCTGCCGTACCCATTGCCGGTAAATACCGCCTGGTGGACATTCCCATCTCGAACTGTCTGAACTCGAACATGAACCGCATGTTCGTGCTGACGATGTTCAACTCGGCTTCTTTGAACAGGCACATCAAGAACACCTATCATTTCAGTATTTTCAGTAAGGCTTTTGTTGATATTCTTGCTGCCGAACAAACACCCGACAACCCCGCCTGGTTCCAGGGTACCGCCGATGCCGTGCGCCAGTGTCTGCGCCACGTGGCTCCCTTCGAGAGCGAGTATATCCTGATCCTTTCCGGTGACCAGCTGTACCAGATCGACTTCCAGGAAATGCTGGACGAGCACAAGGAAAAAGGTGCCGACATCACCATCGCCACCATCCCCGTAGCCCAGCGCGAAGCTTCCGAGTTTGGCATCCTGAAAACACAGGACGGCTTCATCTCCTCCTTCATCGAGAAGCCGAAGACCGGCCTGGAAGAGTGGGTGAGCGATACCGGCGCCGAAATGCAAAGCAAAGGAAAGGTGTACCTGGCCTCCATGGGTATCTATATCTTCAACCGCAAGCTGCTGTTCGACCTGCTGCTGAACGAATCGAAAGATGCTACCGACTTCGGTAAAGAAATCATCCCGCAGTCGATCGGCAAATACAAAGTGGCTTCCTACCAGTACGAAGGGTACTGGGAAGACATCGGGAACATCCGTGCCTTCTACGAAGCCAACCTGGCCCTGACCCGCGACCTGCCCGAATTCAACCTGTTCGACAAGCAGCGCGCCATCTTCACCCGTCCGCGTATGCTGCCCCCGGCCAAGATCGACGGCACTACGCTGAACCATGCCATCATCTCGGAAGGTTCCATCATCAACGCCTCCCGCATCGAGAACTCGATCGTGGGCATCCGCTCCCGCATCGGCCACGACTCGGTGATCGTAAACTCCTACCTGATGGGTAGCGACTTTTACGAGACCCTGGACGAGATCAAGGAAGACGAACAGAACCTGTTGCCGCTGATCGGCATTGGCAAACGCTGCTTCATCGACCACGCCATTATCGACAAGGACTGCCGCATCGGCAACGACGTGATGATCAAGGGCGGCTCGCACCTCGAGGATACCGACAACAACCTCTATACGGTGAAAGAAGGTATTGTAGTAGTAAAGAAGGGCGCCGTACTGCCCAATGGCTTTACCATCGGATAGCCTCACCCCCGGCCCCTCCCGCTGAGGCGGGACAGGTTCTCCACATGGAGAGGGGTGCCCAAACCACAGTTTTTTCCTACTGGTTTGAGCACCGGGATAAAATAAACAGAAAAGCCTTTTCCATTTTGGAAAAGGCTTTTCTGTTTATAGGAGTTTCTATTGTTCTATCCCGTAGGATAAGCTGCTGATTTTGGCACCCCTCTCCACATGGAGAACCTGTCCCGCCTCAGCGGGAGGGGCCGGGGGTGAGGTTAAAAGCCCATCCCCGTATTTCCCATATTCCCCTGGTTGCCCATTCGGCCGGGGTTGGTTTCGTTGGTAGTGCGGTATTCCGTAGTCGTCCGGCGTTGTACAATGAAGGTAACCGGCTGTTTGCGAAGGGCTATTAATTTCCTGCCGTGGTCCATGGCCGGTATCCATTTGGGGCCGTTGCGAAGAATACGCACCACTTCCCGCTCCATTCCGTATCCCATATTGGTCATGGGAATGATGTCGGTAACATTTCCATCAATGTCCACTTTGAAACTGATGATGACGGTATAGGATCCTTCCGGTGCGCCATTATTCACGGGAACGGCTCCGTTCAGGTTTCTGCTCAGGTAGTTGGCCCAGCCCTTCGTGCCGCCTTTGAAGTCGGCCTTCCGGGTGAGGTGGGAGGTATCCGAAACGGTTTTGCCCTGCTCGTCGAAATACTGCAATGCTGTCAGCTTGCCCGCCTCGTATTCTTCCAGGGTGCTCAGCTGGCCATTGAGGTGGAAGTACTGCCACTTGCCGGTTTTCTTTCCATCGGTGCCGTAGCGGCCGGCATTGGAGGGAGCGCCGTTGTCGAACCAGCTGTAATGGACGCCGCTGCCGTCGGGGGCGTAGGCGATGGAGTCGGCGATCGCGCCGTTAGCGTGCCATTTCAGGCGATAGCCCTGCACGCGTCCATGGTCAAAGACGGCGGAATCGGCCAGGGCGCCGTTGTCGTGGTAGCGCAGCCACAGGCCCTGTTCCCGGTTGTTTACAAAAGTGCCTTTGGATTCCACTTTCTGGTTCAGGTGGAACGTAAGAAAATCTCCATGTTTCACCTTGAAGGCCGTGTCCTTGTAGCTTCCCTGCAGGTGCTGGGTCTTTTCGGGGAAATAATAATCGAAGCGGAACCAGAGCGGGTCTTTGAATTCCACGATGGACACATAGCGTGCTTTGGACGCATCTTCGGTGGGTTTGGAAGACCGGTCGTAATACTTCGTGAATTTTTGTGCGCTTGCACTTAAGGTAAGTCCTGCCAGGGCGGCAAGGGTAAGGAGCGTTCTCATGTGGATCAATGCAATTAGTGATGTAAGCTTTGGTGCGTTCCGGCAGTTTTTCTCCGGAATGGAAAGGGACTAAAATAAGAAAACAAATGATGCTATAGAACAAAGGGTCAATGGTTTATGTGCCGATTACGGATTTTCCATTACCGTTAAGGCATAACCATTGACCCTTGACTATTGTCTATTGTCTTTCTAGATGGCCAGGTTCAGGATGAGGTAGCGGCCGCCGGGGCCCCATTTCTTCATCACCTTTTGCAGGTCGTCCATCATGCCCCGGAAATTGGTCTTTTTACCCTTGGTAGGCGGGGCGATGCTTCCCAGGTCCACGCCCGTCGCCTCTACCTTGGTGGCGAACCAGGTGGTGTGCAGCCGCGGTACGCCCATGCCCAGGATCATGCCGGGCAGGCCGCCGATGCTTTCCGGCCCCCCCGAAACGAGGATCTCGTCGGTATAGAAAGCAAAGATGGCTATGCTGTCGCTAAGGATGCCGACCACTTTGTGGCAGTCGTAGCCCGCAATGGTGCGGGTGTCGGCGGTGAGCTTCCATTTGATTTTGGGCAGGCTGTCCTCTACCAGGAAGGTTTCTTCAAACAGGGGTTTTTGCGCCACCATGCGCCCGCTGCGGAAGTCGGTGTACACGGTGTTCTTATCCCCGAAATTACCCGCTACGGACCGGATATTGTTGTCCTTGGGCAGTTCACGGCCGGGTTTATACAGGGCGCGGGTGGTGTCGCCAACAAATTCGGAATAGGTGACCGTCTTTTCGGGCAGGCGGTCCTTCATGCGCTCGTACCCGGTGGGGTCCAGGTCTTTGACCAGCTGCCGTTCGTAGACGACGCGCTCGTATTCGATCTTGACCTTGCCGAAAAAACGGGCCTGGGCCTGCAGGGCGCCGACACACAGCAGGCAGGAGAGGAGGAACAAAATTGGTTTCATGTATCAATAAGTTTAAATGTCTTTGGAGTGGCGGTTATTTGGCACCGGGCATCTGGTTAAAATTCCATTCGAAGCGCAGCAGGAAGTAGCGGGCGATCTGCGAGGAGCGGCCTTCGCTGGTGTTGGTGCCATTGATGAACTGGTAAAAGCCGCGGTTCTGGTTCAGTATATCGTTGGCAACGAGCACGATCTGGCCGGCATCCTTTTTCAGCACCTTGCGCTTGATCGTGCCGTTCCACAGGTAGCGGTTCACGCGGCGGTCGGCGCCCAGCGTCAGCTGGCGCAGGTCGGCATTGAGGTCGGTATTCACCTGTAGCTTCCAGGGCAGGGTGATGTTGACCACGGCCTGGCCGCCATAGGTGAGGTAGGCGTTGTCCTCGCCGGGCCGCAGGGAGAAGCGGGCGTCGTTGCGGCCGATCTTGGGCCGCAGGCTCAGGTAGAGCTTTTCCTCCTTTTCGTAGCCGATGCTGCCGCTGATGGTGCCGTTGCTGTACGTATTCACTCCTTTCTGGGCGTTAATGAAGCTGATGGTGTGCCCGCCGTTGCCTTCCAGCTGCACGCTGTAGTTCCATTTGCGGCCATTGCCGGAACGGCCCCACTGGCCGTAAAAGTACCAGTTGTCGTTCCCGTCCACGTTTACCGGGGTGGTGGTGCGCTTGCCGCTTTTCTCGTCGTAGGTGGCATAGTTGGTGATGGCGTTATTGGTGAGGTTATAGCCCGCGTTCACCCAGATCCCTTCGCCGGTCAGCACCTTGTACTTGCTGAAAAAGGTACTGAGGTTGTGGTTGAAGCCCACTTTCAGGTCGGGGTTGCCGATATACACGTTCAGCAGGTCGTTGTTGTTGCGGATGGGCTGCAGCTGGTCGATGGACGGCTGGCGGGTGGTGCCCCGGTAGTTCAGCGACAGGCTGGTTTGCTGTTTGGGCATAAAGCTGAAATTCGCCTGGGGCGTATAGTTGGTAAACCGGTAGTTGGTGCGGGTATGCTGCGACAGGTTGTTCAGCTTCAGGGCCACGGTGGACAGGCCGGAGCCAAAGCCGAAGCGGAATTTTTTGTCCACGAACCGCAGGATGGCCGTACCGTGGTTGGCGTTGGCCGTCAGGTCGAAGTTGTTGCTGTAAAGAGAATCCAGCTTCTCGAACTTGCCGTTGGCGGACCGGTTGTAGGTGGCCCGGTCGGAGGAGGACTGGTTCTGGCTGAACGAATAGTCCGTCACCAGGTTCCATTTGGCGGTGAGGGGTTCGTTGTAGGTGACCTTGGCGCTGAGGGTTTGCGACTGGCCTTCGTTGTGGCGCTGCTGGTCGACCACCGAATCCCTGGGGCTGCCGTCGCGGTAAAAGGTCATCAGGGCGTACTGGTGCTGCTGCCCTTCGTCGTCGATAAGGCCGTGGCGCAGGGTGGTCAGCAGCTGGCGGTTCTTTTTCTTAAAGAGCTGCTTGTATACCAGTTGGTTGTCGATGCGCAGCTGGTTGGCTTCGCTGGTGCCGTGCTGGTCGTTTTTGTTCACCAGCGCGTCCAGTTCGTTGCGGGTGAAGGTGAGGGTGGAGTCGAAGGTGTTGCTCCATTTATAGGCGCCGGTGGTCACCAGCTTCACGGAAGCCAGCGAATCGATCTTCCATTCGTACTTGCCGTTGGCGCTGTGCTGCTGGCGCAGGCCTTCGCTGCCCGAGGTGCTGCTGGTCACCTGCAGGCCCTTGTTGGGCAGGACGTTGCGGGTCAGCGACGAGCGTTCGTTGGTGGCGCCCAGCCGGTTGTAGGCGTACGAGCCGTTGACGTTGTGTTTGCCCGCATTCCACTTGTTGCCAAAAAGGCCGCCGGCCGAATAGGCCTCGGGCAGGCCGCTGACATTGCCGAACTCGTCGCCCCCGCCGATGGTGGAGTAGTAGCCCGACACTTCGTCGTATTCATAATCGTTTTCAAAGCCCAGCTTCTGGCGGTCCTGGCGGTTCAGGCTCCCGGCATTGACGTTGCTCTGGGTGCCATAGACCGATATTTTTTTGTTGCCCACGAACTTGTTGTACATGGAGCGGATGTCGAGGTAGTTATGAAAATCGGTGCTGAGGGCCTGCTTGCCGAAGGCGCCCCTTTTGGCGCTTTCTTTCAGCTTGATGTTCACGGTTTTTCCTTCGTTGCCCGTGGTCATGCCACTCAGCTGCTGCTGTTCGCTCTTGGTATCGTACACCTGCACCTTGTCCACCGCCCGGGCCGACAGGTTCTGGGTGGCGACGGTGGGGTCGTCGCCGAAGAATTCCTCGCCGTCCACCAGCACTTTGTCCACGTTCTTACCCTGGGCGGTGATCTCGCCCTTGCTGTTCACCGACAGGCCGGGGAGTTTTTTCAGCAGGTCTTCTACGGTGGCGCCCTCCCGCACCGCAAAGGAGTCGGCGGCGAATTCGGTGGTATCGCCCTTGATGCGGATGGCCTGGCCCGAGCGCACCACCACCTCCTGCAGCAGCTGGGCCTTCAGGGTCAGGGCAATGCGCCCGAGGTTTTTTTCGCCTCCGGCGGTGATTTCCAGTTCGTCGGTATAATCCGCAAATTTGGGGTAGCTCACCAGCAGCACGTATTTGCCGGGGGCTACCTGCGGCAGGGTAAAGGCACCCTGCTGCCCGGTACGGGTAAAGCGATAGAGCGTGGAATCCTTTTTGTGTACGAGTGTAACGACAGCGGAGGGGAGCGGTTTCTTTTCCAGGGTATCCTGGACAGACCCTTTGAGTATAGCCTGTTGTGCATCGGCGTAAATGGCAAGTAATGCACCAACCATACAGAGGACTATTTTACGCATAAAACAGTTTGTATTGTTTTGGTTAGAATGATCAGGAGCGAAAGGTACTGTTTTTGGCAGAGGGCAGGGTTGACGCTTTCCTTAACCGGTTCTATTTTAATTTTATTTAACATTACAAATCCAAGCGAACCTCCTTCCTATGGCCAACGACTGGAGCAATCAACTGGAGACAGCACCCGGCCGGATCACCGCCGACCGCTGGGCGCCCGCCGAAACCATCCCCTGCGAAGAGCCCCTTCCCATCGACACCTCCGGCCCCGTCTGGAGCTTTTCCCTGCTGACCGAGGACGATATCCGGCGCTACCAGAAGGGTACGCACGAGACCCTGTACCGGAAGTTCGGCGCCACCCGGCTAACGGTCATGGGCAAACGGGGTTATTATTTCTGTGTCTGGGCGCCCTGCGCCAGAACGGTGTCGGTAGTGGGCGATTTCAACGGCTGGGGGCCCGGCCGGCACCCGCTTTTTCCGCGCTGGGACCGCAGCGGCATCTGGGAAGGATTTATTCCCGGCCTGCCCAAAGGGGCGCTGTACAAGTACCAGATCACCGGCAGCGACGGCAGCACCCTGTTCAAGGGCGACCCCTATGCCCGCTATTGGGAACATAAGCCCAAGACCGCCTCCATCACCTGGGAAACGGACTACCACTGGAACGACGCGGCCTGGATGGAGGGGCGGGCACGCCACAACGCCCTCGACGCCCCCTGGAGCGTGTACGAGGTGCACCTGGCCAGCTGGATGCGGCCCGACCCCCACAATGAAGATGCCTACAACAGCTACCGCCAGACGGCCGACCTGCTGGTGCCCTACGTGCAGGAAATGGGCTTTACCCACGTGGAGCTGATGCCCGTGATGGAATACCCCTTCGACGGCAGCTGGGGCTACCAGCTGACCGGCTATTACGCCCCTACCTCGCGCTTCGGTCCCCCGGAAGGACTGATGTACCTGATCGACCGCCTGCACCAGGCGGGCATCGGCGTAATTCTCGACTGGGTGCCCTCGCATTTTCCCTACGACGCGCACGGCCTGTTCCGCTTCGACGGGGCCCATACCTACGAGTATGCCGACATGCGCAAAGGCTACCACCCCGACTGGAGCAGTTATATCTTCAACTACGGCCGCCACGAGGTGAAGTCCTTCCTCATCAGCAATGCCCACTTCTGGTTCGACCTGTTCCATATTGACGCCATCCGCGTGGACGCCGTTTCTTCCATGCTGCGGCTCGATTATTCGCGGGGGCCGGGACAGTGGGAGCCCAACGAGTACGGGGGCACGGGCAACCTCGAGGCCATGGCCTTTTTCCGCGACCTGAACGCCTCCATCTACCGCTGTTTTCGCGGCGTGCAGACCATCGCCGAGGAGTCGACCGACTGGCCGGCCGTTAGCGGGCCGGTGGGCGAGGGCGGCCTGGGCTTCGGCATGAAGTGGATGATGGGCTGGATGCACGACACCCTGGATTATTTCGGGGTCGACCCGCTCTTCCGCCCCTACCGGCAGGGCCAGTTCCGGTTCAGCATGGAGTACTACTACCACGAGAAATTCCTGCTGCCCCTCAGCCACGACGAGGTGGTGCACGGCAAGGCGCCCCTGCTGCACAAGATGCCGGGCGACCGCTGGCAGCAGTTTGCCCACCTGCGGGTGTTGTACACCTATATGTGGACTCATCCCGGCGCCCGCCTGCTGTTCATGGGCTGCGAGTTCGGCCAGACCACGGAATGGAACTATAAATCCGAGCTGGACTGGGGGCTGCTGCAACAGGCGCCCCATGCCGGCCTGCGGCAGTGCGTGCGCGACCTCAACGCCCTGTTGCGCCACCAGCCCGCCCTCTACGCCGACCAGTTCGACCCCTCCGGCTTCGAATGGGTGGATACCGGCCGCCCGGAGGCCTGCGTCTTTGTTTACCGCCGCCGCAGCCGCCGGCCCGCCGGCGACCTGCTGGTGATCCTCAACCTCACCCCCGAAGTGCGCTGGGACTGGGAGATCGAGCTGGAGGAGGTGCCCTACCGCCGGGAGGTCTTCAACAGCGATGCCGCCCGCTACGGGGGAACCGGCCTCATCTATAACCCCGACATCCGCTCCGCCCGGGTACAGGATTGTGCTGATAACGAATTGAGTGTTAACGATTATCAAAGGAAATGCAAGCTGATAGTGAATTTACCGCCGCTGGCCGGGATCGTCCTTGAATAAGGCCTGCCCGGTAGGTTTTTCGGGTATTTGGGCGAAATTTGGAAGGGGCCCTTGGGGCAATTTTCTACCTTTGTCCTGACCAAGAAAACCAAATCACAATATCCATGCGTAAAATCATATTAACCCTCGCCCTTATGGGCTCCTGTACTTTTATGTTCGCGCAGCAGGACAGCGCGGGCTTCTTTTACCAGAAAGCCATGGAGGAGAAGGCCAAAGGCCACCGCCTGGAGGTTTTGAAGAACCTGGAAAAAGCTTATGCCCTGGACAAGGGCGACAAGCAGATCACCGGCGAGCTGGCTGCCGCCTATAATGACCTGCGCCGCTACGGCCAGGCCCGTGAGACCTACAAGCACCTCGAGGAGCTGGGCGACCAGTCGCCGGCTACCTTAAAGCAGATCATGCAGCTTTCCTTCAACATGCGCCAGTTTGACGATGCCGTTAAATATGCCCAGCTGGTGAAGAAGGCCGATCCTTCCGAGAAGGTCAGCTACTACCTCGGAAAGGCCAACTACGACCGCGAATATTACGGCGATGCCATCAAGCACCTCAATGCGGCCATGACGGAAGATCCCGCCAACGCCGAAGTGCCCTATATGATCGCCCGGTCGTATGCCGACATGATGAACTACAAGCAGGCGGTCGGTTATTTCCAGAAAGCCTTGGCGATCGATCCCGCCCAGAGCCGCTGGATCTACGAAATGTCGCTGATGTACTACGGCATGCACGACGACCAGAACGCCCTCAAATACATGCTGGAAGCAGCCGATAAAGGCCTGAAGCGCGATAACGAATACCTGGAGAACCTGGGCATCGCCTACCTGAACGTGAAGAAGTTCGACCAGGGCCTGTCCATTCTTAAGGAAGCCCTCCAGCGCCGCCCCAGCGACGTGAACCTGCTGAACATGATCGCCGAAGCCCTGTACGATGCCAAACGCTACAACGAGGCGATTGAGTACTGGGACCAGCTCCTGGCCCTGGACAAGACCAATGCCGAGGCCCTGTACATGATCGGCCTGAGCTACCAGCGCAAGGGCGAAAAGGAAAAAGGCACCTTCCTCTGCGACAAGGCCATCCAGATGGATCCCAGCCTGGCGAAGAACAAGCAAAAGATCTCCATGCCGGGAATGTAATTCCAAGAACGAGGTACGAAGTCGAACCTTGCTAAAATAAAAAAAGCACCCAGCGAATGTTGAGTGCTTTTTTATTTTTATACTTCTTTGAAATTACATTCTTTCCGGCACGTTAATGCCCAGGAGCGCCAGGGACGATTTGATGACCGAGGCGGTGCGGGCGCAGAGGCGCAGGCGCAGCAGCTTCTTTTCTTCCGTTTCGGCGGCAAGCACCTTGTGGGCAGTGTAGAAGGTGTTGTAGGTCTTGGCCACGTTAAAGGCGTACAGGGCCATCACCGACGGGTTGTATTCGGCGGCCGCCTGCTGTACCGTATCGCTGTATTGTTCCAGCAACAGCAGCAATTCTTTCTCCAGGGGTAACAGGGCACTTGCTTCCTTTGTATCCAATCCTTCGTACTTCGTGCCTTCTGCTTCCGCTTTGCGCAGGATGGACTTGATCCGGGCATGGGTGTACTGGATGAAGGGGCCGGTGAAGCCGTAGAATTCGATGGATTCCTCGGGGTTGAAGACCATCTTTTTCTTCGGGTCTACCCGCAGCAGGAAGTACTTCAGGGCGCCCACGCCGATGGTTTCGTACAGTTCCTTCAGTTCTTCGGCACTAAAGTCCTCGATCTTGCTGTGTTCCCTGGTTTTCTTTTCGGCTTCTTTTACCATTTCGTCCACCAGGTCGTCGGCGTCCACCACGGTGCCTTCGCGGCTTTTCATGCGGCCGCTGGGGAGCTCCACCATGCCGTAGCTCAGGTGGAAAATGCCGCCGGCATAGGGCATGCCCAGCTTTTTGAGGATCAGTTCCAGCACCTGCATGTGGTAGTTCTGTTCGTCGGCGATCACGTAGATGCTCTGGTCGTAGCCGTAGTCGTCGTATTTCTGTTGGGCCAGGCCCAGGTCCTGGGTAATGTAGACCGAGGTGCCGTCGCGGCGCAGCAGCAGCTTTTCATCCAGGCCTTCGGCGGTCAGGTCGATCCATACGCTGCCGTCTTCCTTGCGGTAGAGCACGCCTTTTTCCAGGCCCTCTTCCACGAACTCCTTGCCCAAGAGGTAGGTCTGGCTTTCGTAATAGGTTTTATCGAATTCGCTGCCGATGCGGCGGTAGGTAGTGTCAAAGCCTTCGTATACCCAGCCGTTCATGCGCTTCCACAGGTCGATCACTTCGGGCTTGCCCTTTTCCCAGTCCACCAGCATCTGCTGGGTGCGCTGCATGATGGGGGCGTTCTTTTCGGCTTCCTCCTTGGTCTGGCCGGCGGCCACCAGCTCCTGGATCTCTTTTTTATGTTCGTTGGAAAAGCGTACGTAATAGTCGCCCACAAAATGGTCGCCTTTGCTGCCGGTACTTTCAGGGGTGGCGCCATCGGCGAACAGTTCCCAGGCGATCATGCTTTTGCAGATATGCACGCCGCGGTCGTTGACCACGCAGGTTTTTTTGACGTCGTTGCCGGCTTCTTCGAGGATGCGGGCGACGCTCCAGCCCAGGAAGTTGTTGCGCAGGTGGCCCAGGTGCAGGGGCTTGTTGGTGTTGGGGGAGGAGTATTCCACCACGACGGTTTTACCGGTGGCAGGGAGCTCCGACGGCTGTTCCAGCAGCAGGCGCACAAAGCGGCTGTCGGCAATGGTCAGGTTCAAAAATCCCTTGATCACGTTGAAGGCGGTGAACAGGTCGGCGCGGTGGGTGGTCAAATACTGGCCGATCTCGGTTCCCAGCTTTTCGGGGTTGGCGCGCAGCTGCTTCACCAGCGAAAAGAGCACCACGGTATAATCGCCTTCGAATTCGGGCTTGGTGGTGCTGATCACCAGGCTGTTGGCAGGTACATCGATCTTATAAACTTCCCCGATTGCCTGGGCGGCGGCTTCCTTTATCTGAACTGCTAAACTCATTTTGTGGATTTAAATGCGGCGCAATTTACTGAAACCGGGCGGCCCCCCAAAAATCCCTGCTTGGAAGGTTCCGGGCGGGCATTCGCCGATTTTAACAGCAAACCTGGCAAATTGGGATTATTTTCGCGCTTCATGCGAAAGATCCATCACCAAACCAGACTGGGCATCCTGGCCTTAGTGGACTTCTTTTATCCGCTGTTCCGCAAGTTCATGCCGCTGCAGACCTACCGCTATGCGGCCTGCGGCGGGGGCAATACGGCGCTGAACATCCTTATCTTTTCCGCGGCGCATAACTTCCTGTTTAAGAACCAGGTGTTTCACCTGGGGGCTTTTGCCCTGAGCCCGCACATTGCCGCCTTTGTCCTGGCGTTCTGCATCACCTTTCCTACCGGCTTCTACCTGAGCATGTTCGTCGTGTTCCAGGGGTCGTACCTGCGGCGGCGGGTGCAGTTCCTGCGGTATTTCCTGGTGGTGATCGCCTGCGTTATTTTCAACTACACTTTTTTGAAACTCTTTGTCGACATCATGGGCTGGTACCCCACCCCCTCGATGATCCTGACGACCTGCTTCGTGGTGGTCTTCAGCTACCTGGCCCAGCGCTTTTTCTCCTTCCGCGTGAAGGAAGGAAAGGTGCAGCCTGCGGTGACGCGGATGGTGGAGCAGAAGCAAGTGGTGTAAATGGACCTCACCCGTCCCGCCTCCGGCGGGACACCCTCTCCAAATGGAGAGGGGAGGAGCGCCGCCTAAAGAGGTAATTACCTTTCGATTCAGAAAACAATCGTGTTTCTTTTGCTTATCAGTTGTCCGGTTTTTTAGGAGGTTATTCTTTTAACGAAGTCCGTTATCTTTCTCATTACTATATGAATATCCTTCTCTACTTCATCATTGGAAAACCGGATAACATGAATGCCTAATTGTTCCAGTTTTTTTGTTCGGGCGGCATCGTAAAGCTGCGCCTCGCTTCCCTCGTGGGCACTGCCATCCAACTCAACAGCTATTTTATGGTCGGGGCAATAAAAATCCAGGACAAACTGGTCCACCGGATGCTGCCTGCGGAATTTTAACGCCTTTAACCGGCGGTTTCGCAATTTTTCCCACAATAGAGCTTCGGCCTTCGTAAGCCGGTGGCGCAGGTTCCGGGCATTTTCAAAGATTTGTCCCGAAGCTCCCAGGAATAATTCGTTGTTACCATCAGCCATAGAAATAGTTTTTATTGACTGTTGGAAATGGCAGCAATTTATTTGCCTGTAGGACGGCCGCCCCCGCCCTCTCCATTTGGAGAGGGTGTCCCGCCGGAGGCGGGACGGGTGAGGTCCAACTCCCAATTAATCACATCCGTCACCATCACACTCAGCCGCCCCGAGCCGCTGCTGCGCAGCAGCAGGTGGTTGGCCAGCGGCTGGATGGCCACCAGCTTCACGTCGAAGATGCTGCCGGAGGTTTGCAGACCCTTCCATTTTTTGTTGATCTGCCGGTTCAGTTCCTCCTTGGCCATGCCGTAATAGGTGGACAGGTTGAAGGTGGAGCGGGCGCTCAGTTCGGCGATGATCTGGTCGTTCAGCAGCCATTTGGCGGTCCGCAGCAGGGCATTGCGGGTGCGCAGGTCAAAGCCGATGTCGGCGATCTGGATGCTTTTGAGCGAATCGTTGTAGTAGGGGCGCCCCCGGAAGATGGCCGTACCCTTGTACGAGCCGTCAAAGTCTACCGCGATTTTCAGGTGGCCCATCTGGTTGATCGACAGCCCCACGTTTTTTACTACCACGTATTTGGGTGTGGTGCCCTGGTAGAATTTAAACCAGTGGTTCCGCAGCCGCCCGTTGACGATGCGGCTCAGCGAGTCGTACTGCAGCAGGGCGGTGAGGAAAATATTGAAGCCGGGCGGCTGGGCCGAGGTGGTGATCGGCGGCAAAGCTTTGCGCTGGAGGGGCGGCTTTTCGAACCGCAGCACCGGTTTGGCCCGCAGGCCCAGGGAAATATAGAGCATGTCGTTGCGGGCATAAATGTAGTTGATGGACAGCCGGTCGGGGTTGAGCTGCAGCCATCCCAGTTCCTGGAAGGAGTAGGAACGGTTCAGTCGCTGCCAAACCGGCAGCACATAGGGCCGCAGGTTGATGGTGCTGAACGAGTCGCGGATGGACTTGAGGGAACGGTCGAGCTGTTTTTTCAGCCCATCCATAATGATATGGGTAATGTCCTGGCGCCAGAAGCAGACGTTGCAGGCATTGAGGGCCCGGGGATCGGTGCGGCGGATGCTGGTTTTCAGCGTATAGTCGGACTGCAGGTGGAAGACCACGCTGAAGCCAATATTCACTTTGCGCTCCCCTTCGGAAAAGCCACATTGGCAGGAGGGCGCCCAGGGCGACAAAACCGCCCCGTTCAGGCAGGCCCGGGTGGAACCGACCACCTTGTAAGAGCCGGTGAACGACAGGTGGAAGGTGTTGCCGATGGCGTTCATCTCCAGGGGCGTGCGGCGGAAGCTGTATTTAAAGCGGGTGCCGCAGTCGGCCATCACCCAGCCGTGGGGCCAGCGGGGCGAGGAAAAGTGGGGGGGAATGCCCTTTTCGGCCATGGCAAAGAGGGGTTTCAGGCTGATCTGTATGGGCAGGTTGACCTCCGAATACGGCAGCGAGTCGGGGGACACGGGCCCGCGGGCGGACAGGAGCATTTGGGCTTGCAGACTGCCCGGGCATACCATCAGCAGGCTCCACCACAGGAGCCCCAGGAAAAAAGAATACCGTCGGAATATCATCGTTTTAAAGCTAATATTTTTGAATGACAGTTGGATAACGGCCCGGCTCTGCCAAAATTGCATCTTTTGGCCGGGCGGCATAATCATTGATAAACTGACGATGAACGTTAAATTCTAAATAATGGGAAAAATAATAGGTATTGACTTAGGTACCACCAATAGCTGCGTGGCAGTTATGGAAGGAAATGAGCCGGTAGTAATTGCAAACGACGAAGGCCGCCGTACGACACCTTCCGTGGTTGCATTTTTGAAAAATGGTGAAAGAAAGGTAGGCGACCCGGCAAAACGCCAGGCCATTACCAACCCCCAGAACACCATCATGAGCGTCAAGCGTTTTATGGGACGCCGTCATGATGAAGTGACCGAGGAAATCAGCCACTGGTCGTATAAAGTGGCAAAAGGCGACAATAATACTGTTCGTATCGATATAGACGGCCGCCTGTACACCCCGCAGGAAATCTCCGCCATGGTGCTGCAGAAAATGAAAAAAACGGCCGAAGATTACCTGGGCCAGGAAGTAACCGAAGCGGTGATCACCGTGCCGGCTTATTTCAACGACGCCCAGCGCCAGGCCACCAAGGAAGCCGGTGAAATCGCCGGTCTGACGGTGCGCCGGATTGTGAACGAGCCCACCGCCGCCGCCCTGGCCTATGGCCTGGACAAAGGCGGAAAAGACCACCACATTGCCGTGTTCGACCTCGGTGGCGGTACCTTCGATATCTCCATCCTGGAACTGGGTGAGGGCGTATTCGAAGTGAAATCCACCAACGGCGACACCCACCTCGGCGGTGACGACTTCGACAAGGTGATCATGGACTGGCTGGCTAACGAATTCAAAAGCGAAGAGAACGTGGACCTCCGCAAAGACCCCATGGCCCTGCAGCGCCTGAAGGAAGCTGCCGAAAAGGCCAAGGTGGAACTGTCCTCTTCTTCCGAAACAGAAATCAACCTGCCCTATATCACCGCCGTGGACGGCGTGCCCAAGCACCTGGTGAAAAAGCTGAGCCGTGCCAAGTTCGAGCAACTGGCCGACAGCCTGTTCGACCGCTGCCTGAAACCCTGCGAGGCGGCCCTGCGTGATGCCGGCCTGAGCACTTCCCAGATCGACGAAGTTATCCTGGTGGGTGGTTCTACCCGTATCCCGAAAGTACAGGAGATCGTAGAGAAATTCTTCGGCCGCAAGCCCCACAAAGGCGTGAACCCCGACGAAGTGGTGGCCATCGGCGCCGCTATCCAGGGTGCCGTGCTGACCGGTGAAGTGAAGGACGTGCTGCTGCTGGACGTTACCCCGCTGAGCCTGGGTATCGAAACCCTGGGCGGCGTGATGACCACCCTGATCCCGTCGAACACCACCATCCCGACCAAGAAATCAGAAACTTTCTCCACCGCTTCCGATAACCAGCCGGGCGTACAGATCCACGTGCTGCAGGGCGAGCGCCCCATGGCCACCCAGAACAAGAGCCTGGGTATCTTTAACCTCGACGGCATTCCGCCGGCTCCCCGCGGCGTTCCGCAGATCGAAGTGATCTTCGATATCGACGCCAACGGTATCCTGCACGTAACCGCCAAGGACAAAGGCACCGGCAAAGAACAAAAGATCCGCATTGAAGCGGGCAGCGGCCTGACCAAGGACGAGATCGAAAAGATGAAGAACGAGGCCAAGGCCAACGAAGAAGTGGATAAAAAGGAAAAAGAGCGGGTGGAAAAGATCAACCAGGCCGACAGCCTGATCTTCCAGACCGAAAAGCAGCTGAAAGAGTTTGGCGACAAAGTGCCTGCCGACAAAAAAGCCCCGATCGAAGCCGCCCTGGCCAAGCTGAAGGAAGCCCACAAGTCGCAGGACGTTACCGCCATCGATGCCGCCTCCACTGAGCTGAACGGCGCCTGGACCGCCGCCAGCGAAGAGATCTACAAGGCCACCCAGGGTGCCGGCGCCCAACAGCCCGGCGATGGTGGTCCCGGAGCCGGCGCAGGTGCCCATGCAGGCCCCGGCGGCGAAAACGTGACCGATGCTGAGTACGAAGAAGTGAAGTAATTTCTTGTTTTTCAAATAGAAAGGATATAGGCTGATAAGCGAAAGGCCGTCCCGCCGAAAGAGCGGGGCGGCCTTTTTATTGCCCGTTCAGTTGGAAGCCCTCCGGGCTTCCAACTGCGGAGCTATTTAGGTACTTTCTATTAGACTTTTTGTTCTAACTGTAGCACAGCTGGGGGGATTGGATTTAAAAATACTGAAAAGCAATTAGAAAGAGTTAAGGATGGGATTCGTCACTATAATCGTCCGAATCATTGGGCGAGCCTAAACCATGGTCATCTGGGTAGAAATGGTCAAGGTTGGTTCTACTTAGTCTTCGATTTTCCCAACGTTCTATATCTGCTGGAGGAGCCTTTTCTTTTTTTATTTCCCAATGAGTCTTGGGATCATAGTCATACCCTTGTCCTGGGGGAAGTTGTTCTTTGTACGATCTCTTTTTTCCCATATGAAGCAATTTTTTTTGGAATTTAAATAAAAATGCTCCGTTTTCATAATGGTTATTGCGAAATAGATTATAGTTCAATGCAACAAAAAAGGCCGCCCGTTGGGGCGGCCTTATATATGATAAAGCTTTTTGCTTACATGATATCCATAGCCTTTACGAAAAAGGTGGTCACAAACGGGATGATCAGGGTCAGCCAGGGCCAGTGGGCGATAATGGCGAACAGGAAGGCGGCGGTTGAGATAAAGAAAAGGAGCCAGTATAAACCTCTCGACTTTTTTTCCATGCGTAATAATTTGCCGCAAAAGTAATGGAGAACGGGGTACAATTAGCCAGCAGGGTAAAAAAGATTTAAGGAATCCGTTAATTGGTTGATTGGGGTATTGGGGAGGGGCATCCCCCCTGATTCCCAATAAACCAATTAACGAATTCCCTAATTATCCAATTCCCCAAATTCACTTTGGTACCGACCTTGATGTATCTTTTAGCTCATTCCAAAAAACACCCTTAACCTTTTTCCATGAGAATCGATTTTTATCTCCGCTACCATACACTCCCGGGCCAGAATTTATTCCTTACCGGCAACCTGGTAACCCTGGGCAATTACCATAAGGACCATGCGCTGCCGATGCGGTACCTGAACGAGGAGTTCTGGTTTGTATCCCTGGAGGTGGAAACCTTTGACCTGCCTGCGCTCTCGTACCGTTACGTTTTCCGCGACGACCGGG
Source organism: Huijunlia imazamoxiresistens (assembly GCF_037132455.1). Classification (NCBI taxonomy): domain Bacteria; kingdom Pseudomonadati; phylum Bacteroidota; class Chitinophagia; order Chitinophagales; family Chitinophagaceae; genus Huijunlia; species Huijunlia imazamoxiresistens. The sequence continues at coordinate 101,068 of NZ_JBBBEI010000007.1, forward strand.
GCAACACCCTCCTCGATGGGGAAAAACACCGCCACCTCAAGATTGAAGGCGCTCCCGGCCACCTGGTAGCGGTAGACACCTGGAACAGTACCGGCGAATACGAGAACGCTTTTTATACCGCCCCGTTTACCCGGGTGCTGACCAATGAGGACAAATTCATTGAAAGCCGTCAGCCCGACTGCTGCACCCATACCTTCAAGGTAAAGGCCCCCCTGCTGGGCCACGACGAATGCGTGTGCCTGCTGGGCGCCGCCGACTCCCTGGGCAACTGGAACGAAAGCGCGCCCGTGCTCCTGCACCGCGAACGGGAATGGTGGGTGGCCTCGGTGGACCTGTCCGCCGCCTATTACCCGATTGCCTATAAATATGGCGTGTACAACTTTCGCGAAGGACGGTTCGTGCGCTACGAAGGAGGGGAGAACCGCCACCTGAACTTCCCCGGCAGCGAAGGCAGCCGCATAGTGCTGCACGACAATTTCGTGTACCGGCCCAACAACACCTGGAAGGGCGCCGGCCTGGCTATCCCCGTTTTCAGCCTGCGTTCGAACGACTCCTTCGGCATCGGCGAATTCAACGACATCCGCCTGCTGGCCGACTGGGCCGCCCTGACCGGGATGAAACTGATCCAGTTGCTGCCCGTCAACGATACCACGGCCACCCTCACCTGGAAGGACTCGTACCCCTACGCCGCCATCTCGGCCTTCGCCCTCAACCCCGTGTACCTCCACCTTGAAGCGGTGGCCGGCCCCGAACACGCCGGCCTGCTGGAGCCCCTGGCCCGCAAGAAAAAAGAGCTGGGCGAGCTGCCCGTGGTGGACTACGAAAAAGTGCTGCACGCCAAGCTGAACGTCATGCGCGAGCTGTTCGAAGCCAAGGGCGACGGCTTCCTGCACAGCGACGACTACCGGAAATTCTTCGATTCCAACGCCTTCTGGCTGATCCCTTATGCCGCCTTCTGCCACTTCCGCGACCTGTACGGCACGCCCGACTATTCGCAATGGCTGTCCCACAAGGTGTACCGCGAGGAAGAGATCAAGCAGCTCTGCTCCCCCTCGGGCAAGCATTACCGCGAGATCGCCTTCTGGTACTTCGTACAATACCACCTGCACCTGCAGCTGCGCGACGCCATCCGCTACGCCCATGGCAAGGGCCTGGTATTGAAGGGCGATATCCCCATCGGCATCTACCGCTTCGGCTGCGACGCCTGGATGGCGCCCGAACAATACCATATGGACATGCAGGCCGGCGCCCCGCCCGACGCCTTTGCCGTCAAAGGCCAGAACTGGGGCTTCCCCACCTACAACTGGAAGAAAATGCAGGAAGACCAGTTCGAATGGTGGCACCGCCGTTTTCACCAGATGAGCCATTATTTCGACGCCTTCCGCATCGACCATATCCTGGGCTTCTTCCGCATCTGGAGCGTACCGATGCATGCCGTGGAAGGCATCATGGGCGTCTTTGTGCCCGCCCAGGCCCTGCACCTCCACGAGTTCGAAAGCCGCGGCATCCGCTTCGACTACGACCGCTTCTGCCGCCCCTATATCACCGACGACATCCTGCAGGAAATTTTTGGTAGTGACGCCGACTGGGTGCGGGGAGAATTTCTCGACCGTAACGACCGCGGCGGCTACGACCTGAAAGAGGCCGTCAACACCCAGCGGAAAGTGGAGGCCCTCCTGGCCACCTGGAACGATGACGAGACCACCAGACGCGTAAAGCTTGGGCTGTTCGACCTCATCTCCAACGTCCTCCTGTTCGAGGAGGGAGGCTCCGGCGGACAGCTGTTTCATTTCCGCATTTCCATGGAAAAGACCGCCTCCTTCCAGCGGCTCGACGACTACCTCAAAGGACCGCTCTACAACTTCTACATCGACTACTTCTATTACCGCCAGGACGAATGCTGGAAAAAGGAAGCCCTCAAAAAGCTGCCGGCCCTGAAAGACGTGACCCATATGCTGATCTGCGGCGAGGACCTGGGCATGGTGCCCCACAGCGTGCCCGAAGTGATGCAGCAGCTGGGCATCCTCAGCCTCGAGATCCAGCGCATGCCCAAGGACCCGAAAATAGAATTCTTCCATCCCAAGGATGCGCCTTATCTTTCCGTCGTCACGCCCTCCACCCACGACATGAGCACCGTCAGGGGCTGGTGGGAGGAGGACCGGCCGGGCACCCAGAAGTTTTACAACGAGATCATGGGCAGGGAAGGCGTGGCGCCTTTCTTTTGCGAACCCGAGGTGAACCGCGACATCGTGCTGCAGCACCTCCATTCGCCGGCCATGTGGAGCATCTTCCAGCTGCAGGACCTGCTGGGCATCAGCGGCCGGCTGCGCCGCGAAAACCCGCACGACGAGCGCATCAACGAGCCCTCCGATCCGGCCCACTACTGGCGGTACCGGATGCACCTGACCCTGGAAGACCTGCTGCAACAGACGGAATTTAACGACGAACTGAAAACCTATATAACGAACAGCGGACGATAACGTGAAAGCATTTTTTGAAACATTCAACCTGAAATTCAAGTACCCTTTTGCCATTTCCAAAGGCCGCAAGACGCACCAGCCCACCCTGATGGTGGTGCTGGAGCACCTGGGCCGCAACGGCTTCGGCGAGGCCCCGGCGATAACGTACTACGACATCACCGTGGAAAAAATGGTGGAGGACCTGCAGCGTAAAAAGCTCTTTGTCGAAAAGTTCGCCTTTACCGAGCCCGAACGCTACTGGCACTACCTGCACCACCTCTATCCCCAAAATCCCTTCCTGGTCTGCGCCCTCGACATCGCGGGCTGGGACCTGTTCGGCCATATGAAGGGCAAATCCCTGTCGCACTTCTGGAACCCCTCGGGCGCTCCCGCCCCCCTGACCGATTACACCATCGGCATCGACCGGGTGGAGGTGATGGTGGAAAAGCTGAAGGAAAAGCCCTGGCCCGTGTACAAGGTGAAGCTGGGAACCGAAAACGACCTGGAGATCCTCGAAGCCCTGCGCCGCCATACCGACGCACCCTTCCGCGTGGACGCCAACGCGGCCTGGACCCTGGAGGAAGCCCTGGAAAAGATCCCGGTGCTGCAGCAGCTGGGCGTGGAGCTGGTGGAGCAGCCGCTGGCCAAAGACAACTGGGAAGGCATGAAGGTGCTGTACGACCAATCGCCTTTGCCCCTGGTGGCCGATGAAAGCTGCGTGGGAGAGGGGGATGTGGATAAATGCCAAAACTATTTCCACGGCATCAACATCAAGCTGACCAAGTGCAGCGGCATTACGCCGGCCCTGCGGATGATCCGGCGGGCACGGGAGCTGGACCTGAAGGTGATGCTCGGCTGCATGAACGAAAGCACCATCGGCACCGCGGCCATCGCCCACCTGGCGCCCCTGGCCGACTATATCGATGCCGACGGCCCGCTGCTCCTCGAAGAGGACATCGCCACCGGCCTCACCTACGCCAACGGCGTTCTGAAACCTTCTGACGATCCCGGCCTGGGCATCCGCTTTACAGGACTAAAAAGCATGGATTAGGAAATGGGGTATTGGTTAATTGGTTAATTGGGATATTAGGCATTGCTGCCGGGAATGTCTTTCCGGGCAGGGAATCCTCATATCCCAATTAACCAATACCCTATCGTTGCGCGGACTGGCCCCATATTTGCTAAGGGAGGCTCAATTCCTCTCCGTATGCGAAAATTATTTCTCCTGGCACTATCCGTTACCGTTAGTACCTTCTCTTTTTCACAAATGCAGGTTGGCCTTTTTGGCGGCATTTCCAATTACACCGGTGACCTGGCCCGGCGCGTATTTACCCCCAAGCTGGTAAAGCCGGCCATCGGCCTGAACCTGGGATACGAGCTTTCTCCCCGCGTGGTGCTCCGCGGCGGCGTCACCTTCGCCAAGGTGGCCGGCGACGATCGCTACAACAAAGATTACCTGCGGCAGCAGCGCAACCTGAGCTTTCAGTCGCGCATAACCGAATACAGCCTGACCGGTGAGTTCTATACCATGAATTTCGACTATAAGCGCTGGTCGCCCTACGTATTTGCCGGCCTGGCGGTGTACCGCTTCAACCCCTACGCTCAGGATTCGGCCGGCGGCAAGGTGTACCTGCGGCCCCTGGGCACCGAAGGGCAGGGATTGCCGGGCTACAGTCAAAGCCTGGTGTACTCCCGCACCCAGCTGGCGCTTCCCTTTGGCGCAGGGGTGAAGTTCGCCCTCGGCGAGCGCTTCCGCCTGGGCGCCGAACTGGGCCTGCGCAAACTCTTTACCGACTACCTCGACGATGTGAGTAACAACTACGCCGCCGCCCCGGACCTGCTGGCGGCCAAAGGCCCCCAGGCCGTGGAATACGCCTACCGCGGTGACGAGATCCCCGGCGGCAACCCTGCCTATCCCGAAAAAGGCGCCCAACGGGGCAGTGCCAAGCAAAAAGACTGGTACTATTTCACCGGTCTCACCCTGGCCTACCGCTTTTCCCTGCACGGACGGGACCGCTACGGTTGCCCGGCCGTCCAATAACAGGGCGCTCAAGTTCCATTTGAAGGTTTAGCAAATAATTTTTATTATAATAGTTGGAGACCATAAGGCAGTTACCTGCTTTATGGTCTTTTTTTTGCCTCAATCTCCTTTAGGAAGGGTGAATAAGTTGCAATAAACTGCAATAATTTGTAGGATAGCGCAATAATTTGCCGTGTTTTCCTTGCTTCGTACCTCATCCCTTGTACCTCGTACCTTATTATTACCTTAGGTTCCTGTGTTCCTTACATTTTGAAACCCCTGATCATGAAAAAAATCCTTTTCGGCCTGTTGCTGCTCGTAGCCTTCGGGTCGGTCTTTGCGCAAACCCCGGCCAACAATACCTTGCTGTGGCGCATCAGCGGGAAGAACCTGGCGCAGCCATCCTACCTCTTCGGCACCATCCACCTGGTTTGTGCCGATGACCTCGAGCTCAGCGACAGCCTGGTGAACGCCATCCGGCAAAGCGAGCGGGTGTACCTGGAGCTGGACATGGACAACATTTTTGAAATGCTGCAGGCGGTGGGCAAAATGAAAATGCGGGGGGATACCACCCTGGCCGACCTGCTGACGCCGGCCGATTACGACCGGGTGCGGACCTTTTTCGATAAAAAAGGCAGCCTGGTGCCCTTTGCCGTGCTGGAAACCTACAAGCCGATGCTGGCGGCTTCCACCCTCATGCAGAGCTCTTTTGAATGCGAACGGCCGGTGGCCATGGAACAACTGATCATGCAACAGGCGAAAAAATCCCACAAGAAGATCAAGGGACTGGAAAGCATGTCGTACCAGCTCAGCATATTCGACAGCATCCCTTATACCGTACAGGCCAGGGAATTACTTTCCTATATCGACGGCTTCGAAAGCGGCCATGAAGGCAAAGCCACCAAAGAGTACGACGAAATGGTGCTGGCCTACCGCAACCAGCAGCTGGACAAGCTGGAAGCCCTGGTCAAGGTGGAGGAGATCGGTTCGGAGCATTTTACCGACCTGCTGCTGTACAACCGCAACGCCAACTGGGTGAAAAAGCTGGAACAGCTGCTGCCCGAAGCGGCTACCCTGATCGCGGTGGGCGCCGGCCACCTGCCCGGCGACCGGGGCATCATCAACCTTCTCCGCAAAGCCGGCTACAAGGTGGAACCCGTGGAAAACAACATGATCCGCAAGAAGATCAAGGAGATCTAATGGTTGAACGGGGATATTGGGATATTAGGTAATTGGGATATTAGGAATAAAGGGACAGTCGGATCATCACGGCCCAATATCCCAATGAACGCATTCCTTAAAACCTTTTTATGAGCCAGAACTTCCCACAGACCTTACAGATCGCTCATTTCGCCCTGCAGGCCGGCTATGACGCCCTGCCCGGGGACGTCACCCGGCAGCTGAAAAAGCACCTGCTGTATGCCGCCGGCTCGCTCTTTGCTTCCCTGCGGACGCCTTCCGTGCACCGGCTGGCGGGGCAGATCAGGGCCTTTTCCGAAGGCGGTCCCTGCACCGTGCCGCTGCTGGGTGCTACCGCCCCCGACCGGGCCGCCCAATGGTACACGGCCCTCCTGGGGTATAGCGGTTCGGGGGACGATTTCCTGGCAAAAGGCGCTTCCTGCCAGCCCTCCGACAATGCCGGCGCCCTGCTGGCGGCCGCCCACCTGTCCGGGGCCGGCGGCCGCCAATTCCTCACAGCCCTGGCCGTGGCCTACGAGGTGGAATGCCGCCTGGCCACGGAGCTGCCGGCGCCGGACCGGGGCTACGACGACGCCCTCTACCTGGCGGTATCCCTGACCGCCGCCCTGGGCAGGCTGCTGTCCCTGACCCCCGAACAAACCGCCCATGCCCTGGGAATGGCGGCGGCCTCCTTCAACACGCTGGGGATCAGCACCGCCTCCTACACCAATGAGTGGGAAGGACTGTCCGCTTCACTGGTGGCACTCGGCTGCATGAACCTGGTGTTCCTGGCCAAAGAAGGGGTGACCGGCCCGCAGCAGGTGTTTGAAGGGCCCATGGGGCTGAAGGAACTGTTTGGCCGCGAGCTGAAGTATCACTGGGAAAAGGACCATTTTGAGCTGGTGGGCCGGTGCTTTCTGAAAAAATACGGGGCCGATGTACACCTCCAGTCGCTGGTGGAAGCCGTGCTGGCGCTGCGCGGCGGGCTGGGCACTGCCGTGGAGGAGATCGATACCATCGATGTCCGGACCTATTTGACGGCCTACCACCTGGCGGGCGGCGGCGACTTCGGTAACCGCAAGGAAGTATTTACCCCCGAACAGGCCCGGTTCAGCATTCCCTACGTGCTGGCCGTCGCCCTGATCGACGGGGAGGCCGGGCCCGGCCAATTTCTGCCCGAACGCATCAACCGTCCCGATGTGCAGGGACTATTAAAAAAGGTAACGGTGCATACCGCCTCGCTGCTGCACCATCCCTCCAAAATAGCCGGCCTGCTCGATACGTTTACCGAGTCGTACCCCGAGGCCCTGCTGGGCAAGGTGACGATCCGCTTCCGGAATGGCCGGGAAATAACGGAGGAGAAAGAAGATTATCCCGGCTTTTTTACCCGGCCCTTTTCCTGGGAGGAAGTGGCCGGCCGCTTCCGGAATTTATCGGCCCCGTTTTTGGACAGTGACCACCAGCAGCGGATCATTGATGTGATCGCCGACCTGGAGCACAAGGAGATCCGGGAGTTGACCGGCCTCCTGGCCGCTGTCCCGGCGCCGGAAGCAAACAGGTAAACGGTGGGCAGGAGGGCAGGAGCGTACAGGCAGGCAGTTGTATCCAAAAGAAAGTACTTATGATTATCGGCAAGAAAGTTCCCTTCAGCTATGTCTTTAAAAAAATTCAGACCGATTTATTGTTTATCCTGGCGGTGGGGTTGGTCTTTAATTATTTATCGGATGTTTTCGATGCGGTGATCCCCGAAATGCCCATCAGCGTGCCCACCTTCCTGGGTACGGGCATATCGGTGCTGCTGTCCTTTAAAATGAGCCAGTCGTACGACCGGTGGTGGGAGGCCCGTAAGGTGTGGGGCGCTATTGTCAATGACTCGCGCAGCCTGGTGCTGCAACTGCAGACTTTTGTAGGCGGGGGAACAGCCACCCGGCGTATGGCCTACCGGCAAATCGCCTGGTGCCATGCTCTGGGGCAGTCGCTGCGGGGAACCGATCCCATGGCCCGGCTGGAACGTTACCTGGACAGGGAGGAGCTGGAGGTGATTGCCAAACACGCCAACAAGCCACTGGCCATCGTTCAACTGAATGCAGCGGAGCTCAGGGAGCTGAAGAACGGTCCCGGCCTCGATGTGTTTGCCCAGGTGCAGCTGGACAATACCCTGGTCCGCCTGGTGGATGCGATGGGAAAGGCCGAGCGGATCAATTCAACGGTTTTCCCGGTTACCTACCGCCTGTTTCTGCACTATGCCATTTACCTGTTCGTGATCGTACTGAGCGTTGCCCTGCGCAATGTGCAGCCCCTTTTTGAGATCCCCCTGTTGCTGCTGATTTCCTCGGTGTTTTTCCTGCTGGAGAAAACCGCCTACCACCTGCAGGATCCCTTCCGGGGGCGTCCCAGCGACGTGCCCGTAACCGCTATCGCTACCACCATCGAGATCAATATCCGGCAACTGCTGGGAGAGCAGGAGGTGCCCCGGCCCCTGCAGTCCGAAGGTTTTTACGTGTTGTAACGGCATAAAAAAACGGAAGCGGTTGTCCGCTTCCGTTTTTTTCTATGTGTGATCCCGGCGATTAATATTGTTCGAGGCCGGAGAAGAAGAAGTCGCCTTCGATCTTCGCGTTCTCGTCGCTGTCGCTGCCGTGTACGGCGTTCTCACCCAGGGAGGTGGCGAACAGCTTGCGGATGGTGCCTTCGTCGGCTTTGGCCGGGTCGGTGGCGCCGATCAGGGTGCGGAAGTCGGCTACGGCATTGTCTTTCTCCAAAATAGCGGCAATGATCAGCCCGCTGCTCATGAAGTCAACCAGCTCGCCGTAGAAGGGGCGGGCTTTGTGCACGGCGTAAAATTCACCGGCCCGGTCGGAGGACAGCCTGGTTTGTTTCAGGGCCACGATGCGGAAGCCGGCTTTGATGATCTTGTCGAGGATAGCGCCTGCATGACCGTTCTTCATGGCGTCAGGCTTAATCATGGTGAATGTTCTGTTGCTCATTGTGCTTTTGCTTTTTGCTTTTTACGGCGCAAAAGTAGGTGAAAGTTCCAAATTTGCTCATTGCCTGTTGCTGATTGCCCATTTTCTAAACTTTCCGGAAAGCCGAGGGTGTCATGCCTTTTATTTTCAGGAACTGGCGGTTGAAGTTGGCGATGCTGTTGAAGCCCGACTCGTAGCAGATGTCCAGCACGTTCATCTGGGTGGACAGCAGTTGTTTGCAGGCGTAGCCGATGCGGATCTCGTTGACAAAGTCGATATAGGTTTTCTTGGTGCGCTTTTTAAAGTAGTTGCAAAAGGCCGGAACGGTCATGCCCGCGATGCCGGCGATCACCGGCAGCTGGATGGGCTCGCGGAAGTTGTCCATGGTATATTGAAAGATGGCGTCGATCCGTTCCTGGTCGCGGTAGTTCAGCGCCCGGATCTCCTGGGTGGACACGGTCTCGTATTCGCGGGTGCCGGCCAGCAGTGCCAGGCATTCACACAGGCGCACGAGACGCCAGAAGCCCTGTTCGGTTTCCAGCGAGCGGATCAGCGGGTTCAGCTGTTCGCGGGTGGCGCCCGAGATCTTCAGGCCCTGGGCCGAGGTTTCCAGCAGGCGCCGCACCCCCTTGCTCTCGGGCAGCGACAGCAGGTCGCGGCCCCAGAAGTCGTCGCGGAAGTGCACCACCACGGCGCTCGTCACCAGGTCCTCGTGGCTTTTCTGAAAGGTGTGGGGCACGTTGGACCCCAGGAAGAAGATGTCGCCCACCTCGAAGGCGCCTACGTAGTTGCCGATAAAGCTCAGGCCGGCGCCTTCGGTAAACAGGATCAGCTCGTATTCGAGGTGCTGGTGCCAGGGCACCTCGAAATAAGGCGTGCGGTGGGTGCGGGCCACGTAGGAGGTGTTTTCCGTCAGCGGTAATTTCTCAACCAGGGGTTTCATGATACGATATTAAGGAATAATTTTAAAGTATAGCCTGTAGTTTATTAAAATCGTATAAGAATTGATTAAGAAAGTAGCATTGCAATTGTGGGGGGAAATCTAATTTGCAACCACTTTAAAAGTTTGTAGTTCGTGGTTTGTGGTTGGTAATTGGGCGTAGAAGCAGGAACAGGAGTTATTATGGGAGTTTTGCTTATTTATTCCGAAGCTTCCGCGCTCAAGGCAACCACAAACAACCAGCTACAAACCACAAACTTCTAAAAACCGCTTGCCGAACATGTTATTACTAGGAATAGATGTAGGTACTTCTTCCATTAAAGTATCGGTAGTAGATGCCCAAAGCCAACAGTGCCTGGCATCGGCACAATATCCCGACTCGGAAAGTGAGATCAAATCGCTGCAGCCCGGCTGGGCCGAGCAGGCTCCCGGCATGTGGTGGGACCACGTGCAGCAGGCCATCCGGCGCGTCGGTACGTCCGTAAACACCAAAGACATCGGCGCCATCGGCATCGCCTACCAGATGCACGGCCTGGTGGTGGTGGACAAGGACCAGAACGTGCTGCGCGACTCCATCATCTGGTGCGACAGCCGCGCCGTGCCCTACGGCGAAAAAGCCTTCCAGGCCATCGGTTGCGATACCTGCCTGTCTACCCTGCTCAACTCGCCCGGCAACTTTACCGCCGCCAAGCTGGCCTGGGTAAAAGAGGCGGAGCCCCAGGTGTACCAGCAAATCGACAAGGTGATGCTGCCCGGCGACTACATCGCCATGAAGCTGACCGGCGAGGTCACCACCAGCGCCTCGGCCCTGTCGGAAGGCATTTTCTGGGACTTTAAAAAAGACAGCGTTTCCAAAGACGTATTACAGCATTTCGACTTTTCCCCCTCCCTGATCCCGCTGGTAAGCAACGTGTTTGCCGACCACGGGCGTTTAAAGAAGGAGGTCGCCGACCTGCTGGGCCTGACCGAAGGCATCCCCGTGACCTACAAGGCCGGCGACCAGCCCAACAATGCCCTTTCGCTGAACGTGCTGCAGCCCGGCGAGGTAGCCGCCACCGCCGGCACCTCGGGCGTGATCTACGGCGTCAGCGACCAGCTGACCTTCGATAAGGAATCCCGCGTGAACACCTTTGCCCACGTCAACTATACCGGCAGCGACAAGCGCCTGGGCGTGCTGCTGTGCATCAACGGCACCGGCATCCTCAACCGCTGGGTACGCGACACGGTGGCCCCCGGCATCCCTTACGGCCAGATCAACCAGGAAGCCGCTTCGGTGCCGGTCGGCAGCAACGGCCTGCGCATCCTGCCCTTCGGCAACGGCGCCGAGCGCATGCTGAACAACCGGATCCTGGGTGCCCAGGTGCACGGCCTCGACTTCAACGTGCATACCCGCGCCCACCTGTTCCGGGCCGCCCAGGAGGGCATCGCCTTCGCCTTCCGCTACGGCCTCGACATCATGCGCGAGAACGGCATGAACCCCCGCGTGATCCGTGCCGGCAAGGCCAACCTGTTCCTGAGCCCCGTATTTGCCGAGGCCTTCGTCAATGCCACCGGCGTACCCGTGGAGCTGTACCCCTGCGACGGCAGCGTAGGTGCCGCCATCGGTGCGGGCATCGGCGCCAAAGCTTTCAAAAACGAGCAGGAGGCTTTTCGGAACATCAAGCCGCTGCAACTGATCGAACCCACCCAAACCGACGCCTACAACCAGGTGTACGAAGAGTGGAAGCAATTGATAAAATAAGAGTTCCCGTCCCCCCAAACAATCAACAAAAAACAATTAAATAAAACCTACTATGTCAGTTTTATTAGGAGCGAAAGAATATTTCAAAGGTATTGGACAGATCAAGTATGAAGGTCCCGAAAGCGACAACCCGCTGGCGTTCCGCTGGTACGACGAGAACCGGGTAGTGGCCGGCAAAACGCTGAAGGAGCATTTCAAGTTTTCCGGTGCTTACTGGCACTCCTTCGTGGGCGATGGCACCGATCCCTTCGGCGGTCCCACCCATATCCATCCCTGGAACGAGAACGCAGACCCCGTGCAGCGTGCCAAGGACAAGATGGATGCGGCCTTTGAGTTCCTCACCAAGCTGAACCTGCCCTACTACTGTTTCCACGACGTGGACGTGGTGGATTATACCAACAACGTAAATGAGAACGATAAGCGCCTGGCAGCCCTGGTGGAGTATGCCAAGCAAAAGCAACAGGACAGCGGCGTGAAGCTGCTGTGGGGCACCGCCAACCTGTTCTCGCACCGCCGCTACATGAACGGCGCTTCCACCAACCCCGACTTCCTGGTGCTGGCCCATGGCGGCGCACAGGTGAAGGCGGCACTGGACGCCACCATCGCCCTGGGCGGTGAGAACTACGTGTTCTGGGGTGGCCGCGAAGGCTACATGAGCCTGCTGAACACCAACATGAAGCGCGAGAAAGAGCATTTCGCCCGCTTCCTGCATATGGCCAAGGACTATGCCCGCCAGCAAGGCTTTAAAGGCAACTTCTTTATCGAGCCCAAGCCGGCCGAGCCTTCCAAGCACCAGTACGACTTCGACTGCGAAACCGTGATCGGCTTCCTGAACCAGCACGGCCTGCAGAACGATTTTAAGATCAACATCGAAGTGAACCACGCCACCCTGGCCGGCCACACCTTCCAGCACGAGCTGCAGGTGGCTGCCGACGCCGGCATGCTGGGTTCCCTGGATGCCAACCGCGGTGACTACCAGAACGGCTGGGATACCGACCAGTTCCCCAACAACCTCAATGAGATCACCGAAGCCATGCTGATCTTCCTGGAAGCCGGCGGCCTGCAGGGCGGCGGCGTGAACTTCGACGCCAAGATCCGCCGGAACTCCACCGACCACCTCGACCTGTTCTACGCCCACATCGGCGGCATGGACACCTTTGCCCGCGCCCTGATCACGGCCGACAACATCCTGCAAAAGTCGGATTACAAAAAGTTCCGCCAGGAGCGCTACAGCTCCTTCGACAGCGGCAAAGGCCAGGAATTCGCTGCCGGCAAGCTGCGGCTGGAAGACCTGCGTGCCTACGCCATCGAAAACGGCGAACCCGAAGCGCGCAGCGGTCGCCAGGAGTACCTGGAGAACATCATCAACCGCTTCATCTAGTCGATAGACATTCATCCGTAGTTGTTATAAGGAAAGGTCTTTCCTCCCTCCGGGGAGGAAAGACTTTTTTTATGCGACAATGCAGTAAGTTTGATGACTATAAACCGCTATACATGATGTTCAGTCTCCAAAATAAAATCGCAGTTATTACCGGCGCCGGCAGCGGCATCGGCAAGGCCGTGGCGTTGTTATTCGCCCGGCAGAAAGCGCAGGTGCACCTGATCGATATCAACGAAGAGGCCCTGGACGAAACGGCGCAGGAAATCAAGGAAGGCGGCGGCATCGTATCGGTGCACATCGCCAACCTGGTGCAGCAGTCGGTGGTGCAGACGGTTTTCCAGCGCATCGGCGCCCTGGATATCCTGGTGAACAGCGCCGGCATCTCGCATATCGGCAAAGCCGAAACCACCCCGGAGGAAGACTTTGACCGGGTGTTCCAGGTAAACGTAAAAGGCGTGTACAACTGCCTGTACGCCGCCCTGCCGCTGATGAAGGAAAAGGGAGGCGCCATCCTGAACCTGGCCTCCATTGCCAACAACGTGGGACTGCCCGACCGTTTTGCCTACTCCATGAGCAAGGGCGCCGTGGCCGCCATGACCCTTTCGGTGGCCCGCGACTATATCGCCGAAGGCATCCGCTGCAACTGCATTTCCCCGGCCCGCGTGCATACGCCGTTCGTGGACGGCTTTTTGAAAAAGAATTATCCCGGCAGGGAGGACGAAATGTTCGTGCAGCTTTCCCGTACCCAACCCATCGGCCGCATGGCCAAGCCCGAAGAGATCGCCCACCTGGTGCTGTACCTTTGCTCCGATGAAGCTTCCTTTATCACCGGCTGCGATTATCCCATCGATGGCGGCTTTATCAAGCTGAATAATTAGGGAATTTTTTTGATAACTTATCGGACCGCAAGAAGGCGTTCCTAAAAAAAGGCCCTTCGGTTCCTGGTGAACCGAAGGGCCTTTTTTTTAGAATTTCTATCCCGGCTTTCTGTAAAGCTGCCTATTTGCGCAGGTAGGCACTTGCTTTAAAATCCGGAACCAGCACTTCCACCAGGTGGTCCTGGAAGTCGGACCTGGTTTTTTCCTTGGTGACCACCGTGGTTTTCGTGGTGATGGCCTTTTTCTCTTCCTCCTGCTTCATGGTGTCCGATACGGTCTGGAGAAAAGTTTTGTAGATGATTTTGAGATCCAGGAAAAAATTGATGTTGCGGATATAAAACATATCCCACTGGTAACGATGCATCACGTCGTAAATGCTTTTGGTTTCGCCCCGGCAGCCTTTGATCTGGGCGATGCCGGTGATACCGGGTTTTACCAGGTGGCGGGAATTGTATTGGGGTACCAGCTGCGTGAAGTCGTTGCAATCCTGGATCATGTGGGGGCGGGGACCAACGATGCTCATGTCGCCCATGAATACGTTGAAGAACTGGGGCAGTTCGTCTAGGCAGGCCTTGCGCAGGAAGCTGCCCAGGGCCGTAATGCGGGGATCATTCTTCTGCGCCTGCTTGGTATTGGCATGCGCGTTGGTAACCATGCTCCTCAGTTTCAGGCAGTTGAACAGCTTGCCGCCGGCGCCCACGCGTTTTTGGATGAAAAATACCGGGCCTTTCGAATCCAGCCGGATCAGCAGGGCCAGCACGGGAATCAGCCAGGAAAGCAGAAAAAGAATGACCAGCAGCGAAACCACTATATCAAATACGCGTTTGGATCCCAGGTACATTCGGTTGTTCCGCGAAAAACTTTTCAGGGTCATCCGGAACTTTTCGTTCGTAAGCGGTAAATTGTCTGCGTTGTGATAATACATTATAAAAGTTTAGAGCCTGTAGTAGGGTCTTTCGGGAAAAATTCTGCAAAGAAAGACCATTTAATCCTGTTTCAGAAAACAAACAAATGATATTTTTCGAAAACTGATATCAAGCTGTTCGGGTGGTTGACAATCCTGATTTTGGAAACGTTGCACCCGGCTTCATATTTTTTTGGATTTATTTTTTTTCAAAATCCATGCCTTCGTTAGACGGCCGACGGGCAAAAAGATTAATCAACTCCTAAAAAATGCAGCGTTTTTCTTCTTTAAGCGGCAAAAACGGCTGCGGCCGCTATTTTTCGTTGCTCAATGGTTTTTGCCAGCAGGCCCAGGATCAGCCAGTAGCTGCCGGCGAAAATGGGCGTCTCCAGGGTGGGATTAAAGACGGCCACCACGGTGATGGCAAAAAAACTGAAAAACAAAAGTTGTCCCTGGTTGGCCCGGTAAACCCTTTTGTAGTAAAAGTATTCCCGTAAAACGTCCCTGTAAATCAGCGCCAGCGGCACCAGGACCAGTAGCCCCAGCCGCCCGTACAGGTAAACAAAGGAGTTGTGGCCGCCCACTACGTAGGGCAGGGAGGCTGCTTTGCTGATATCTTCGATGGGATAATACTGCAACAGGGGCGTGCCGAATCCCATCCCGATAAGGTTCATGGGAAACTTATCGACGAGGATCTGGTGCCAGAGCATCAGCCGCCAGGTGTTATTGGGGTCCTTGTCCAGCAGGGGATGGGCCGCCCTTACGGCGCGGATCACGTCGTCCTGCATGGTCAGATCGTACATGACCGACAGGGCCGGCGAGAGGTACATGAACAGCAGGGTGAAGGCGGCGAAGCCGCACAGCATGGTTTGCTTGAAAAACCGGTAGCCGGGCACCAGCAGCACGAACAGGTAAAACATGCCGATAACGCCGGCCGTGGACGACTGGTAGGTGACGGCATATATGAAGTTGATGGGCACCAGCAGGTAAGGCACCCAGCGTGATTTCAGGTTCAGCAGCAGCACCGGGAACAGCACGGCCATGCCGAAGCGTTCGTATAGGGAAGGTGCCGGTATCAGCAGGAACGTCAGGATATACAGCGACAGAAAGAAAAAAATCCTGCTGATATATTTTGTTAAGTATTCGTGAAGGTAATAGCCCGCGAAATAAGCAAACACCGAGTAAAAGATCACCAAATTGCGCAGGTAAAAATAGATCGAGTCCATGCGGAACAGCGAAGTGACGGCATGGAACAGGCACAGGCAAATAAAACCGAGGACCCCGAGGGTAATGGCCGTGTTCTTTATTTTAAAGGAATGGTACGCCAGCAGTCCCAGGCCCGCAACGGAAAGCAACTCGTTCAGCAGCAGTGCTTTTTCCAGGATCCGTGGCGAAATGATATAGCAAAGCGCCACCGTGAACAGCAGGCCGGCCAGAAGGCCCTTTTTCACGGGGAAGGAAGCCGGGTAGGAAAGATGCTCATTTTTGGTATACATACGGGATCGGGCGGCGCCATTGATGAAGAATGGCGCAAAGGTTACTATATTCTGTCAAAAAGCAAAAGTTGCCTGATTTAAAATTTTAATATGTTGGCCTCAGCTCCTGCGGCGCTGCTCCGGCCAGGAAGTCGGAAAGGGGGCGGAGTCTGCCGGTTTTGCAGCAGGGTTTGGTTTATAATATACTGATTGTCATGTAGAAATAGGGGCTGGTTTTTTCTCAAGGGTGGCTTGGCCGCGGTCCTGCTCCGGACAACTTTAGCTAATTCGCTAAAGAGTATTCATTTTCTACCCCTAAATTTGCAGCGGCGTTTCAGATGACCAGGTACAGTAATAAGGGCCGATTGAAGCAATCATTGCGATTGTATTTCGTTGAATGTCAAGGTACATCTACTTTCTTAACCATTTTGAGCCCCTCGTTCCTTAGCGATGAAGAAAAGTGATGCTGTCCGCCGTTTTTCCGTTTCCGGCAGGGGGTTCCAGGATTCCTGAAAAACCAGAAAGCAGATAATGGATTAGAAAAAACAGATAATGGATAAGAAATTAAGAAAGAACGTTTTTTCACTTTTGGTGCTGCAAAAAGCAAATTACCTTCTTCCCTTCATCATTGTGCCTTATTTAACAAGAGTATTGGGTCCGGAAAATTTTGGTAAAATCAGTTTTGTTCAGGCGGTGGTCAATTATTTCCTGCTGGTGACCGAATACGGCTTCAACATGTCCGCCACCCAGGAAGTGGCGGTGCATCGCGACGATCCCGCGGCATTGAACAAGATCTTTTGGACCACCACGTTTTCCAAGGTGCTGATTGCTGCCGGCTGCTTCCTGTTGCTGTTGCTGCTGCTGGCAGTGGTTCCTTCCCTTCAGCGGGACGCCTTCCTGTACCTCCTTGCTTTTTCCCTGGTCATTCAAAGCCTGTTTACACCGGTATGGTTTTTCCAGGGCCTGGAAAAATCAGAACTGATCATCCCGCTTTCGGTCCTGCCCAAGATGGTTTCGCTGGCGCTGGTTTTTTTCCTGGTCCGCAGCCGGGAGGATTACCTGTTTGCCCTGGTGGCGCAGTGCCTGGTTTCCATGCTGGCGAGTTTGGCGGTTTGTGCCTGGATCTTTTACCGCCGCCGGCTCGTGCACTGGTATGTTCCTTCCTGGGCGGAGGTGAAGGAGGCGTTGCAGAAAGGGTGGTACCTGTTTATTTCCACCGCCGCCATCAGCCTGTACACCACCAGCAATACGGTATTGCTGGGGATCGTGGCCAATGCGCAGGTGGTGGGGTACTTTGTGGCGGCGGACAAGCTGGTCAAAGGCGTGCAATCGCTGGTGTTTACCCTGGGGCATGCGGCCTACCCGCGCATCAATGAATACCTGCGGCAATCACGGGAAAAGGCGGTGGCTTTTCTATGGACCTGCCTGAAGTGGATGGGCGCCGCCGGCCTGGCGGCCTCGATGTTCCTGTTGCTGTTTGCCGGCCCGGTGGTGCGCCTGGTGTTTGGCCTGGAGCAGTACGCCCCCTCGGTGGCCGTGTTGCAGATCCTGTCGGTGACGCCCCTGCTGGTGGGCCTGAGCTATGTGTTCGGCATCCTCGGCCTGCTGCCTTTCGGGTTTCAGAAAGTGTATGCCCGCATCTACTGGGTTACCGGGCTGTTCAGCCTGGTCTTGTCCGTGCCCCTGGCGTACTGGTTCCATATGTACGGCGTTTCGGTTTCCGTCATCATCGTGGAGGTCGTCGTCCTGGTGGTGACGTACCTGCAGCTCCGGAAAAACGGCATCGACCTTCATGCCCATGTGCGCCCGGCTTTTTCCGGAAAATTTCTCTCCTAATTCCTAAAACGTCTGTCTTCATTCATGATGCCTTTAGTTTCTGTCATTGTTCCCACCTATAATTCCTCCAAATACATTCTGGAAACGCTCCATGCGATCCGGAGCCAGACCCTCCAGGACTTTGAAATTGTGGTGGTGGATGACTGTTCCTCCGACAATACGCTGGACCTTATCCGGGGGCTGAACGATCCGCGTATCCGCATTTATGTCAATGAGCAGAACCGGGGCATTCCTTATACGCACAACCGGCTGATCGAACTGTGCACCACCGATTACATCGCCGTCCAGGACCATGACGACCTGTCGTATCCCGACCGGCTGGAGCGGCAATACCAGTACCTGCGGCAACATCCCGCAGCGCTGGCTACCGCTTCCTATCCCAACTATATCGACGAGGAGGGCCGGCCTATTTTCCAGCCCGCGCTGCGCAAGCTGCTGCGGATCCTGAAGTTGAACAATGCCGGCGCCGACAGCACCGAGGTGTTTCCCTTTATGTTTTTTAAGAACATTTTCTGTCACTCCACCCTCATGTACAACAAGAAGAACCTGGGGGACATCCGCTACCAGCCGCAATTCGCCATCTGCGACGACTACGATATCCTGTGCCGCGTAGCGGCCGTCAGTCCCGTGGCGATTGATCCGCGGCCGGTGCTGCAGTACCGGGTGCACCGCCGGAACACCTCCTCGCAACGCTTCAAGGAGCGGGAGCGGGATGTGAACGAGGTGCAGGGCCGCTACCTGCGCCAGCTGGGCATTGAGCCCAGCCCCGCTAACCTGTTCCTGCACAATGGGTTTTTTAACGACCTGCAAGGTTTCCGGCCCAGCGTTGATTACCTCCAGAAAAGTCTGGAGTGGTACCGGACGATCGAGGAAAAGAACCGACAGGCGCAGCTTTTCGACAGCCGCGGCCTGCAGAAAGCCATTGAAACCAACTGGTTCGAGCGTTGCCTCGCCTGCAGGAGCATGGGACTGAAGCTGCTGCCGCTTTACTTCCGAGGCCGTGCCGGCAAGCGGGCAGTTGCCGGGCGGACGGCGCGCCTGGTCCTGCTGTTCTTTTCGATTTTCTTTTACCGGGACTAGCGCGTGCCGGCAGTTGATTGAATAACCTTTGGGATCCGATTCATTACATTTTGAACATACTTTTCATACATAACGCATATCAACAGCGCGGAGGCGAGGACGTTGCCCTGGAGCTGGAAACGGCTTTGCTGGAACAAAAGGGGCACCAGGTGAAAACCCTTGTTTTCCGCAATCCCGCCTTTTCCGGGCCTGCCGAAAAGGTAAAGGGCCTGGTCCAGGCGTTTTACAACACCGACTCCGCCCGCCAGGTGGAGGAGGCCGTCGCCACCTTCCGCCCGGACGTGGCGCATGTGCACAACCTGTTTTTCGTGGCGTCGCCCTCGGTGCTCTTTGCCCTGCACCGGCTGCGCATCCCGGTGGTGGCCACCCTGCACAACTACCGGCTCATTTGTGCCAATGCCCTGCTGCTGCGCGACGGCAAGATTTGCGAACGGTGCGTGCACCAGTCCTTTCCGCTGGCCGGCATCCGCTACAAATGCTACCGCTCCTCGGCCCTGGAATCGGCCCTGGTCACGGGCATCACCGGGGTGAATAAGCTGCTGGGAACCTGGAAGGACAAAGTGCATACCTATATCGCCCTTACCGGCTTCGGCCGGCAGAAGATCCTGGATTCGTCGCTCGGCTTGCCCCCGGGCCAGGTGACCGTCGTGCCCAACTTCGTTCCCGACGGCGGGGCAGGGGCCTTTCCGCGGAGTGACTTCTTTTTGTTTGTCGGGCGTATTTCCCCTGAAAAAGGCGTGGACGCCCTGCTGGAATGTTTTTCGTCCCTGCCGGGGCTCCGGCTGGTGCTGGCCGGCGACGGTCCCGAGCTGGAGCGCTTGCAGCAGCAATACGGCTCCTGCGCCAACATTTCTTTTCAGGGCCGCTGCTCCCCGGCGCAAGTAGCCGCATTATTGAAGCAGTGCCGGGCGCTGGTGTTTCCCTCCGTCTGGTACGAAGGGCTGCCGTTTACCATCATCGAGGCCTTTTCTGCCGGCACGCCCGTGATCGCTTCCCGGCTGGGCGCCATGGCCGAGATCGTCCGCGACGGCTACAACGGCTTTCATTTTACCGCCGGCGACGTGGCGGACATGAAAGCCGTGCTGCTGCGGTTTGCCGCCGAAGCCGCGGACAACCCCGGGTGGTACCGGCAGGCGCGGCACACCTACGAAGAACACTATCATCCCGATAGCCATTACCGCTCTCTGATGGCCGTTTACCACCAAGCAATGGAGAAAACCGCAACATGAACACAGAACGATTGAATATTCTGGGCCTGCACATCAGCAGGATCAGCTATGCCGGGGCCTTGGAACAGGTGGCGGCATGGGGCCGCAGCCATACGCCGTCCTATGTGTGCTTTGCCAATGTGCACATGACCATTGAAGGGCATAAAGACCCCGAGTTTGCCCGCCAGGTGAACGGGGCCAGCCTGGTGGTGGCGGATGGCTTTCCGCTGGCGAAAGCCTGCCGCCTGTTGTACGGCCAGGTGCAGGAGCGTATCGACGGCATGGGCTTCCTGCCCCGGCTGATCGCCTTCCTGAATACGGGCGGCTACCGGATCTTTTTATACGGAGGCAGCCCCAAGGTGCTCGCGGCCCTGGAGCAGGTGATCCGGCGCCACTATCCCCGGGTGGAAATTGCCGGTGCGGTTTCGCCGCCCTTCCGGGACTTATCCTCCGCGGAGCAGGAGGACTATATCCGGCAGATCAACGAGTCGGGGGCCCATGTGGTGTTCGTGGCCCTGGGCTGTCCCAAGCAGGAGCGCTGGATGCACCGGCACCACGGCCGGATCAAGGCCGTGCTGCTGGGCGTGGGCGGCGCCTTCAGCGTCATGGCCGGCCTGCAGAAGCGGGCGCCGCAATGGATGCAGGAGGCCGGGCTGGAATGGGTGTTCCGCCTGGCGCAGGAACCCCGGCGGCTGTTTAAACGCTATTTTGTCACCAACCTGCTTTTTGTCTGGCTGCTGGGCAAACAGCTTTTAAAGAAAAAAGTGTATGGAAAATAAGGCCCCTTTTCCCCCTAAAGCCTGGTACCGCAACCTGGAACTGGTGTACAGCATCTTTGGCATCGGGCTGGTGGTGGGGCTGATCTTCTGGCCCCTGCTGGATTCCCTTTTCAGTATCGGGCTGGCGGCCTACTGGCTGCTGTTTGCCCGGAAGAATTTTTCCACCCCCCGGGCCCGCTACGTCCTGTTGTTTTGCCTGCTGTATGTGATGGTGCTGGTGGGCGTGCTGTATTCGGCCAATATGAAGGAAGCCCTGTTCAAGCTGCAACTGAAGTCGGCCTTCCTGGTCTTTCCGCTGGTGTTCGGCACCACGGAGGGGTTGTCCGCCGGGGTTTTCCGCCGCATTTTCGGGGCGTTTATCGGCGCTACGCTGCTCGGCTGCCTTTTTTGCCTGGCCAGCGGCCTGTATGTATGGGTGACCACCGGGTCGGTCCACCAGCTGTACGGCTACGAGCTGGTGGTGGTCAAGGACATGCATCCCTTTGTGCTGGGCCTGTGCGGCCTGTTGTCGCTGTTGTACCTCCTGGTGCGCCATCTCGAACGCTTCCGGCAGGAGGGCCGCCTCTCGGTGCCTGCGGCCGAAATGGCGGCGGCAGCCTTTCTGTTCCTGTTTCTTTTGTTACTGGGCAACCGCAACACCCTGATTTTCCTGGGTGGCGTGCTGCTGTTCTTTGGCTTCCGCCTGATCCCCCGCATAGGCACCCGCCTGCTGTTCCTGGGATCGTTTGTCCTGGTGGTAACGGCGGCCGTTCTTTTCAACCCCTCCTTTCGCCGGCAATGGTATGACCTGGTGGATTTTTCCAAGGAAAATACCATTCAGCTGGACCAGGATGCCTCGCTGGGCCGCGGGTGGGGGGGCAAGGCCATCCGCCTGACCATATGGAAGTGCAGCATGGATGTGCTGGAGCAGCACTGGGCCGCCGGCGTTGGCACGGGTGATTTGCAGGATACGCTGCAACGCGCCTACGAAAAGAGAAAATTCTATTTCGCATCGCGCTACAACAGCTACAATGCACACAACCAGTACCTGGAGGAATTCCTCACCCGCGGCATTGCCGGGTTGCTGGTATTCCTGGCCTGTATCCTGTGGCCGCTTTTGGTGGGTATAAGGGAAAAAGACACACTCTATACCTTGTACCTGCTTTGTTTTGCTTTTTTTTGCATCACCGAGTCCATGCTGGAACTCCATAAGGGCGTCATGTGGTATTCTTTTTTTAATGCCCTGCTCTTTTTCCGCAATTCCAAGGCTCTTATATAAATAGAATGGAAGCACAACGTAACCCCTCTTCGGAAGAGATAGATCTGCTGTATGTTTTTAACACCCTGGTCCGCGGCGCGAAAGTGGTTCGCGGCTTGCTGGCCGTGTACCTGCGCCGGCTGTGGCGCAATGCCGTTTTGTTTGTCGGCATCCTGGTGCTTTCGGGGCTGGCCGGTTACAGCCTGCGGTATTTGCTGCCTCAACGCTACCGGACCACCGCCCTGTTTTTAACGCACCAGTTGCCGCCGCAGCTGTGTACCGGCATCCTGGAAAGCCTGGGCTGGCCGCTCGATCCGAAGAGCAATGCGCCCTTCGTAGCCGCTCAAATGAACCTACCCGTGGACGTCGTGACCGACATCACCTCGGCTTCGGCGGAACCTATTGCCTCCTTGCAGGGAACCCTCGCGGATACCGCCGCCCGCCTGCCGGCCGAATCGTTCGACCTGTTGTTCCGGGTAAACCTGGTCGTCGGCCATCCCGCCCGCCTGCCGCAGATCCAGGCGGGTATCCAGCGCCTGCTGGAAAACAATGAGTATGCCCGGCGGCTGAAAACCGCCCGCCGGCAAAAGCTCGGGTTCCTGAAAAGCGGCCTGGAAGGGTGGAGCCGGAGCCTCGACAGCCTAAAGCCGATCGCCTACCGCAGCCCGGGCCCGGCGCTACAGGGGAACGGGCCCTCCAGCCTCGTGCAGGTGTACCAGCTGCAAAGGGCTTTCCTCCGGCAGCAGCTGGAGGTGCAGGAGCAATTAAGCCTCCGGGATGATATTGAAGTGGTGGTTCCCTTCATGGCTACGAAGGCCGAAGCTTATTACGCCTACAATACCTTCCTCTTCTATGCCCTGGTGGCCGGCTTGCTGGCGGCCCTGGTGCTTACCCCGCTGATCGGCCGCCGGTAGGCCGGTGGTAAGCCGATGCGGAGAAATACCCTGGTGCCCCTTTGGCGCCAGGGTATTTTTTTGGGATATTTCTCCAACGTTCTTTCTCAACCCGTGAACTTGAAAAAGACGGGCAGGGTTATTGCTTTTCCTTGCCCCTAGCCACCTTTCTGTCCGGTCATTTATTGCATTATTGATGAAATGAAGAACTATGGCAAAAAACAAAACTATTCTTGACGACAAGCTCCATTGGTACAAGGATGCCATTATCTACGAATTGCACATCAAGGCCTTTTTTGACGGCAACAACGACGGTATTGGCGACTTCCAGGGATTGCTGGAAAAGCTCGACTACCTGCAGGACCTGGGCGTGACCGCCATCTGGCTGCTGCCCTTTTACCCCTCGCCCCTGCGCGATGATGGCTACGATATCGCCGACTACTACAGTATAAACCCCTCGTACGGCAACATCCGCCAGTTCAAGCAGTTGATGAAAGAAGCCCACAAACGCCAGCTCAAGGTGATCACCGAGCTGGTCATCAACCATACCTCCGACCAGCACCCCTGGTTCCAGCGGGCCCGCGCGGCCCGCAAAGGCTCGCCCGAACGCGACTACTATGTGTGGACCGATGATCCCAACCAATACAAGGACGTGCGCATCATCTTTACCGACTACGAAGCGTCCAACTGGACCTGGGACCCGGTGGCCCAGCAATACTACTGGCACCGCTTTTTCTACCACCAGCCCGACCTGAACTACGACAACCCCAAAGTGCAGGAAGAGATTTTTAAAATCATCGACTACTGGTGCGATATGGGCGTGGACGGCTTCCGCCTGGATGCCGTGCCCTACCTGTACGAGCGCGAGGGCACCAACGGCGAGAACCTGCCCGAGACCCACGCCTTCCTCAAAAAGCTGCGGGCCCATATCGATGAAAAATACCCCGGCGTGGCCTTCCTGGCCGAAGCCAACATGTGGCCCGAGGATTCGGCTTCCTACTTCGGCGATGGCGACGAATGCCACATGAACTACCACTTCCCGGTCATGCCCCGCATGTTCATGGCCCTGCAGCGCGAAGACCGCTACCCGATCACCGACATTTTCGACCAGACCCCCGACATCCCCGAGGTATGCCAGTGGGCCATGTTCCTGCGCAACCACGACGAGCTGACCCTGGAAATGGTCACCGACGAAGAGCGCGACTATATGTATAAGGTGTACGCCAAGGACCCCAAGGCCCGCATCAACCTGGGTATCCGCCACCGCCTGGCCCCCCTGATGGAAAACAACCGCCGCAAGATCGAGCTGATGAACTCCCTGCTCTTCGCCCTGCCCGGCACCCCGGTGATCTATTACGGCGACGAGATCGGCATGGGCGACAACTTCTACCTCGGCGACCGCGACGGCGTACGCACCCCCATGCAGTGGTCGCCCGACCGCAATGCCGGCTTTTCCGATGCCAACCCGCAGCGGCTGTACCTGCCGGTGATCCTCGATCCCGAATACAGCTACGAGTCGGTGAACGTGGAAACCCAGCGCCGCAATACCTCCTCGCTCTTCTGGTACATGAAGCGCATCATCGCCATGCGCCGGCGTTACAAGGCCTTTAGCCGCGGCGACATCAAGTTCCTCAATGTCGACAACCCCAAAATACTGGCCTTTACCCGCACCTACAAGGCCGAAACCCTGCTGATCGTCGTCAATCTCTCGAAATTTCCCCAACCCGCCGAGATCGACCTGTCGGAATTCAAGGGCCACATCCCCGTGGAGGTGTCCAGCCGCAACCGCTTCCCGGCCGTACGCGAGGACGCTCCTTACTTCTTTACCCTGGCGGCGTACTCCTTCCAATGGTTCCTGCTGCAGAAAGGCCAGGCCGAGGTGAACGCCAGCACCCTGCCCCGCCTGCAGGCCGACCACTGGGACACCCTGCTGACCGGCGAGGTGCGGACCGAGCTGGAAAACAGCATCCTGCCTTCCTACCTGCAGAAAACGAAATGGTTTACCGGTAAGGACCGCAACATCTACAGCGTGGCCATCAGCCACAGCGCGGTAGTGCCCCTGCCCGAAAAAAGCGTCTACCTGCTGCTGCTGGAAGTCAATTACGAAAGCGGCCTGCCCGAAACCTACCAGCTGCCGGTGACCTTTGCCACCAGCGACGCGGCCAAAAAGCTGATGGACACCTGCCCGCAGTCTATCATCGCCGGCCTGGCCACCCTGGAGCAGGAAGGCGTGCTTTGCGACGCCCTCTACACCACCGAGCTGCAACAGCTGCTCTTTTCGCGCATGGCGCACCACAAGGCCCTGTCCGTGGGCGAAACCGAGATCGAATTCTTTGGCAACAAGGACGTGCAGCACCACGGCAAGCAGGCCGAGGTGAAGCCCCGCCTGATCAGCGCCGACCCGGCCAATACCTCCATCACCTACGACAACCAGTTTTTCCTGAAACTGTACCGCAAGGTGGACCGGGCGGTCAACCCCGACCTGGAGATCAGCCGCTACCTGGCCAACGGCGCCAACTTCCGCCATACGCCCACCTTCGCCGGCTACATCGAATGGAAAGGACCGAAGGATTCCGTGGTGCTGGGCATGATGCAGGAACTGGTGGAAAACCACGGCGACTGCCGCAGCTTTATGACCGAGCGGATCAATAATTTTATCGAGCGCATCCTGGCCCGCGACCGGGCCACCCTGCCCGTCGACCGTAAAGGCACCCTGGTCAACCCGGCGGGCTTCGACGAGCTGCCCGACAACCAGAAGGAATTTTTAGGCCCCATGGCTGCCGACCAGGCGCGGCTGCTGGGCATCCGCACCGCCGAAATGCACCTGGCTTTGGCCTCCGATACCGCCCACCGCGATTTCAAGCCCGAGGAGTTTTCGCTGCACTACCAGCGCTCCCTTTTTGCCTCCCTGCAGTCGCTGGTGCGGGAAACCTTCCAGAGCCTGAACCGCAACCTCAAAAAAATGGGCGACGAGTTCAAGCCGGACGTGGAAGCGCTGGCCGGGCGGAAGGCCGAGCTTCTAACCATCCTCAAGCGGATTTATGCCAAAAAGTTCGACGTGGTCAAGACCCGTATTCATGGCAACTACCACCTGGGGCAGGTGCTGCTGACCGGCAAGGACCTGGCCATCCAGGATTTTAGCGGCGACCCCGCCCGCACCTACAGCGAGCGGCGGCTGAAGCGTTCGCCCCTGAAGGATGTGGCCTCCATGATCTGCTCGTTTGGCTATACGGCCTTCGAAGGCTTCCTGCTGAACAACCAGATCCAGAAGGGCGACCTGCAGGCTATGCTGCCCTTTGCGAGCCTGTGGACGCACTACATGAGCGGCTTCTTTGTAAAGGCGTACCTCGAAACCGTGGAAGGCAGCTCCTTTATCCCCCGCGACCGGGGCGAGCTGGAAGTGCTGCTGCAGACCAACCTGCTGGAAAAAGCGCTCATACACCTGAACTATGAGCTGAACAACCGTCACCACATGGTGCTCGTCCCGCTGCGGATCATTCGAAGCGTCCTTAAATAGCCAAAAAGGCGGGAAGCCCTACCTCCGGGCTTCCCGCCTTTTTGCTTTTTTCTCCCTCCAACCTCTGCGGCATTCGCCGTTTTCCCCTCCCGGTCAACCCCCGGGATCGCCCGCTTCGGCTATTCTGCCCCCCTTTACCCGGAAATATGTGCGTACTTCGTTCCATGCTTTCCACCCGTAACCCTCCGGGCAGCCCCGGCCATTAAACTTTTCAGGAAAGCCCTGGTTAAAGAACCAGTAAATATTCAAGGCAGGCTCAAAAGAATGGCTGGATTCCAGGTTTTTGCGATACCTTAACAACCAGGGCCACCAGGCCGGACGATTGAGTTTATTACGGGCAGTGCCGGGTCGTTCCCGGCGAACCGTATCAACACAAACAACTTGCACATGAAAAAATTTACATTTTTGCTGGTATGCTTCCTCGCTCTTTTCGGGGGAGCCCATGCCCAGCAGCAGGCTTTCCAGGCGGGCGAAAAAATTACCTTCTCCGTTTTTTATAACGTCATCGGCATGTACCTCCACGCCGGCACCGCCTCCTTCCACACCCAGGTGGCCAAGTACAACAACCGCGACGTGTACCACGTAGTGGGAGAGGGCGCCACCAATCCCCGCTACGACTGGATCTTCAAGGTGCGGGACCGCTACGAAAGCTTTTTCAATACCGATGACCTGGAGTCCGTCCGCTTTATCCGCCACGTCAACGAGGGCAAGTACAAAAAGCACGAGGAAGTGCATTTCAACGCCAAGGAAAATACCGCGGTCACCTCCAAGGGCGTGTTCAAAGTGCCCGAAAAAGTGCTGGACGTGATCAACTGCCTCTACTTTGCCCGCAACATCAATTACGCGCAATACAAGGAAGGCGATAAGATCCCGTTTTCCATGTTCCTCGACGACGAGGTGTACAGCATGTACATCCGCTATGCCGGCAAGCAAACCATTTCCACCAAGTACGGCACCTTCCGTACCATCGTGCTGAAGCCCCTGCTGCTGAAGGGCAACGTGTTCCAGGGAGGCGAGCAGATGACCGTCTGGATCAGCGACGACCCCAACCATGTGCCGGTGCGCATCGAAAGCGACCTGTCGGTAGGCAGCGTCAAGGTGGACATGATGAAGTACCAGAACCTCAAACATCCCCTCAGTGCCCTGATCAAAGTGAACTAAATCTTTTCATGGTTGTATAGGATGGGGAAGCTTCGGCTTCCCTTTTCTTTTGGTAAGTGTTAAGAAATTGCCAACGAGTTAAACAAACGTTTGATAAAATCAAACGTTTGTTTAACTTTGCGTCTCAATTCCATTTATGAGTTATAGTGAAAAGCAGGTTCAGATCCTCAACACGGCGGAAAAGCTCTTCGCCTGCAAGGGTTTTGACGGCACCTCGGTCCGGGACATAGCCGAAGCGGCGGGGATCAACATTGCTATGATCTCGTACTATTTCGGCTCCAAGGAAAAGCTGATGCAGGCGCTCTTCGAGCACCGGGCCAATACGATGGTGCTGCAGATCGAGAGCCTCCTCAAAAACGACCAGCTGAGTCCGGAGGAAAAGCTGTTCGTCATGATCGAGAGCCATGTGGACCGGATTTTTTCCCGCCAGTCGTTTTTTAAGATCATGCTCAGCGAGCAGCTCCTCGACAAGTCGGAACTGATACGCTGTCATGTGTCTTCCATCAAGCAGCGCACCATCGAGGCCATCGACCGGCTGATCCGTCACGGCCAGGACCAGGGCGCCTTCCGGCCGGGCATCGACGTACCCATGATGATGAATGCCATTACCGGCACCGTCGTACAGTCGATCGTAGGCCAGGAGTTTTATAAAAACTTCCACCAGCTGGGCGAGCTGTCGCCCGAAGCCTTTACCGGGCAGTTGAAAGCAAACCTTTTGGATTTCCTCAAAAAATTTGTAAAAGCAATAGTAGTTTATGAAGCATAGAATCTCTGGAACAGGAGTGCTGGCCGTGCTGGTGTTGTTGTGCAGCGCCCTTACGGCCGGGGCACAGGAAAAAAAGAGCTTGACCCTGAACGAAGCGGTGGAGCTGGGGGTCAGGAACAGCAAGCAGCTGAAAGGCAGCCAGGCCCGCATTGAAGAAGCCACGGCGGCCCTGAAGGAAGCGGTGGAGCGGAAGCTGCCCGACGCCAGCGCCTCGGCCTCCTACATGCGGCTGAACTCGCCCAACGTCGATGTAAAGCTGAAGACCGGCAACAGCAGCAGCGGCAGCAGTGGCGGCAGCGGCGGCTCTTCTTCCGATGATGCGGCCAGGATCTCACAGCTGGCCTATGGCATGGTCAATGCCAGCCTGCCCCTGTACGCCGGCGGGCGCATCCGCTACGGCATCGAGTCGGCCAAATACCTCGAGCAGGCCGCCCGGCTGGATGCCGGCAGCGACCGCGAAGAGATTATTCTGAATACCATCGACGCCTATAATAACCTGTATAAAGCAAAAGCAGCCGTGGCCCTGGTAAAGGAAAACCTGGCCCAGGCCCGCCAGCGGGTAAAGGATTTTGCCAGCCTGGAGAAAAACGGCCTGCTGGCCCGCAACGACTATCTGAAAGCCGAGCTCCAGGCCTCCAATACCGAGCTGGCGCTGCTGGACGCGGAAAACAACTGGAAGCTGGCCAACGTCAACATGGACCTGATGCTGGGCCTGCCCGACGGCACCGAGATCGTTCCCGATTCCGCCAGTCTGCAGTCGGCCGCCACGGTAAAGACCCTGGAAGAATACCAGCAGCTGGGCCTGCAGAACCGCAAGGACCTCTCGGCCGTGGCCCTGCGCAAGAAAGCCGCCCATACCGGCATCAAGGCCGCTGAAGGCGAAAAATACCCCAGCATTGCCCTTACCGGCGGTTATGTGGCCCTGGACGTGCCGCATGGCCTGGTGGTGACCAATGCCCTGAACCTGGGCGTGGGTGTGCAGTACAGCATTTCCGCGCTCTGGAAGAATGCGGCGAAGGTGCAGCAGGCCCGGGCCCGCGAAAAGCAGGTGGAAGCCGGCGAAGAGCTGCTCACCGATGCCATCCGCCTGCAGGTAAACCAGGCGTACCAGCATTACCTGCTCAGCCGCAAAAAGATCGAAGTGCATGCGACAGCGGTAGCCCATGCGGCTGAAAACTACAAGATCGTCCGCAACAAGCACGAAAACGGCCTGGCTACCGTCACCGACCTGCTCGACGCCGATGTGGCCCAACTGCAGGCAAAGCTCAACCAGGCTTTCGCCGCCTCCGACGCCACGGTGGCCTACCAGAAGCTGCTGCAGGCCGCGGGATTAATCGACAATAAGCAATAGGCAAGCAGGAATTCGTTCATTGGTTCATTGGGAATTGGGTAGGTCCCATTCATTACTCATCACTCATTACGCATCCGTTCAATCATATTCATAAGTAGTTATCGTTCATGGAAACTCAAACAAATACAACAGCAACTGTACAGCGGGAAGCTGCCGCACCGAAAAAGAGCAGCAAAGTGTTTCCCCTCATATTGTTATTACTGGTAGGCGGCGGGGCCTGGTTTGGTATTTCGAAATACACCCATGCCCAGCACCACGAAGAAACCGACGACGCCCAGGTATCCGCCAACATCAGCCCGGTGATCCCGCGCATCGCCGGCTACGTGGCCGACGTGCGGGTGAAGGATAACCAGCGCGTGAAGAAAGGCGATACCCTGCTGGTGCTTGATGACCGCGATATGGTGATCCGGCTCGAGCAGGCCGAGGCCGCCCTGGCCACCGCGCAAAGCAGCCTGGGCGCCGCCAGGGCCACCAGCTCTGCCGCCAGCGCCAATATCGCTACCTCCCGGGCTTCCATCTCCACCATCGACGCCCAGATTGAAACCGCGAAAGTGGCCGTTTGGCGTGCCCGCCAGGATTACGACCGCTACGCCAACCTGATCAAGGACCACTCCATTACCCAGCAGCAGTTCGAGCAGGCCAAGGCCGCGAAGGAAACGGCCGAAAGCCAGCTGCAGGTGTTGCAGAGCCAAAAGGCCCAGGCCGGCCAGCAGACCGCTGCCGTGGCCTCGCAAAGCGGCGCTACCGCCCAGCAGATCAACGTGGCCAGCGCCGTCATCAAGCAGCGCCAGGCCGATGTGGACGACGCCCGCCTCCACCTGTCGTATGCGGTGATCACCGCCCCGGCGGATGGCCTGGTGTCCAAAGTGAACATCCAGCCGGGCCAGTTCCTGCAGGCCGGCCAGTCGCTGTTCAGCATCGTGCTCAACGACCAGAAATGGGTGACCGCCAACTTCAAGGAAACCCAGCTGCAAAAGATGAAAGAAGGACAAAAAGTGCTGGTGCACGTGGATGCGTATCCCGACCACCAGTTCGAAGCGAAACTGGCTTCTTTCTCGGCCGCTACCGGCTCCTCCTTTGCCGTGCTGCCTCCCGATAACGCTTCGGGCAACTTCGTAAAAGTGGTGCAGCGTGTGCCCGTCCGCATCGAGTTCGTCCATCCTTCCGATCCCCTGTTGCAACAACTACGGGCCGGCATGAACGTTACGGTGGACGTGCACCTGGACTAGGACCTTTTACACTCATTCGTAATTCAAGTAAATGCAACAACAAGGCTCATTAGTAGAATACGGGGCCCGCAGGGTGGTCATTACCCTAACGGCCATCATCTGCGCCCTGCTGGAGATCGTGGACAGCACCATCGTCAACGTGGCGCTGAACGAGATGAAGGGGAACCTGGGCGCTACCATGGCCGAGGTAGGATGGGTGATCACCGCCTATGCCATCGGCAACGTGATCATCGTGCCCATGACAAGCTGGCTATCGCAGCAGTTTGGCCGCCGCAACTATTTCGCGGCCTCCATCATGATCTTTACCCTTTGCTCCTTTCTTTGCGGCAACGCGGCCGGCATCTGGGAACTGGTGCTGTTCCGCTTTTTGCAAGGCCTGGGCGGCGGCGCCCTGCTGGTGACTTCCCAGACCATTATTACCGAAAGCTATCCTCCCGAAAAGCGGGGCATGGCCCAGGCCATTTACGGGCTTGGGGTGATCATCGGTCCCACCCTGGGTCCCCCGCTGGGCGGCTATATCGTGGACAACTATTCCTGGCCCTATATCTTTTACATCAACATTCCTATCGGCATCATTGCCACCCTGCTGACGCTGCAATACGTCCGCAGTCCCCGCTACGCCCAGAAAAGCGAAGCCAAGGACGTGGACTGGTGGGGGATCGCGCTGCTGGCCATTTCCGTGGGCTCGCTGCAGTTCCTGCTGGAGCGGGGACAGGAAGAGGACTGGTTCAACAGTGGCCTGATCATCATTACCACCCTGGTGGCGGTCTTCGGCTTTTTCTTCTTTATCTGGCGGGAGCTTACCTTCCGCAACCCGATCGTGGAGCTGCGGGTGCTGAAGAACGGCAACCTGAGGGTGGGCACCATCCTTTCCTTTATCATGGGATTCGGTCTTTATGGCTCCACCTTTATCGTGCCGCTCTACACCCAGGCCACCCTGGGATGGACGGCGCAGCAGTCGGGCATGCTGATGATGCCGGCTGCCCTGGCCACGGCCTTTATGATGCCGCTGATCGGGCAGATGCTGCAAAGAGGGGTGAAGCAGCAACTCCTCATTGCCCTGGGCATGCTGCTGTTCTTTGCGTACAGCTTCTGGGGCTACAAGATCATTTCGCCCGATACCGGCAAGGAAGCCTTTTTCTGGATGCTGATCGTCCGGGGTGTGGGTATGGGCATGCTGTTCATTCCCGTTACCACCCTGTCGTTGTCTTCGCTGAAAGGGCAGCAGATCGGTCAGGGTGCCGCCTTTACCGGCATGATGCGCCAGCTGGGTGGATCCTTCGGCATTGCCGCCATTACCACTTATCTGTCGCGGCAGACGATGCAGCACCGCAGCAACCTGGTGGGCCACCTCGATGCCAATGACCCCGATGTGCAGCGCCGCCTGGCAGGCATGCAGCAACTCTTCATGTCCAAGGGCAGTACCGCCGACGTGGCCCTGCAAAAGGCCCAGCGGATGCTGGACTTCAGCGTCATGAAACAGGCAACGGTGCTGTCGTACATGGATGCCTTCCTGCTCCTGGGCGTCATGTTCCTGATCTGCATCCCCTTTGTGCTGCTGGTGCGCTCCAAAAAAGCCGAAGGCAAGCTGGATCTTTCCGAAGCCATGCACTAACTACAAAGTTTACAAGTTCACGAGTTCGTTTCCAAACCTGGCAGGTTTTTAAGACCTGCCGGGTTTAGTTGAATTACGATAATACGTTACAATATGAAAACAATACTCATCGCCCTGGATTTCAGCGAGCATGCAGGGGAGGTGGAAAAGGTGGGATACGACCTGGCCCGGAAGCTGGGGACATCGGTCACGCTCATCACCGTTATCAACAAGGCATTGGATTATACCGCTGCCTTTACCGGCCTTACCTTTCCCAACCAGTGGGAAGAGCGGCTGTACCTGGCGAATCAAAAGCTGGACGAGGTAAAAGAGCGCCATCCCGATGTGGAAACCCGCATCCTTTCCTTTATCGGCAACCCCAAAGAGGACATTGTGGAAGTGGTCTTCGAGCCGGAGGTAGCTTTTGTGGTCCTGGGAAAATACGGCCGTACCGGCTGGGACCAGCTGGTCATGGGCGGCACGTCTTCCTACGTGGTGCAGCATTCGGTAAAACCGGTAATCGTGGTGCCGTTTAAAAAGGAGCGCCATTAAGAGAAGGCTCATCAGCTTTTTTGAAAAAAACTTCGGCAAGAAGTTGACAATTCCGAATCAAGTCGTAATATTGCGACCCTAATTGTTGCCCAGGTGGCGGAATTGGTAGACGCAGCAGACTCAAAATCTGCCGCCAGCAATGGTGTATCGGTTCGACTCCGATCCTGGGCACGAAAAAAGCCTTAGAAGTGTTTCACTTTTAAGGCTTTTTGCTT
The DNA here is from genome assembly GCF_037132455.1 of Huijunlia imazamoxiresistens. NCBI lineage: Bacteria > Pseudomonadati > Bacteroidota > Chitinophagia > Chitinophagales > Chitinophagaceae > Huijunlia > Huijunlia imazamoxiresistens. Next base: position 134,429 of record NZ_JBBBEI010000007.1, read on the forward strand.
TTTATACCTGCTATTTACAACAGCTTTTCCGGGGCAGCAGCACCCTGCCCAGTATCTTCAAAAAGGCTTTCAGGAAATTTTTCATGAACACTTCTTTAATTCGGGACAAAATTACCCGGAATCCGGGGGCGGAAGCGTAAAATCTGGCAAGGGAATGTTAACTTAAACAGGGCAATTCCCTGGCAGCAAAACGTACCGCGCGGATGATACAAATCGGATTGATCAAAGAAGGCAAAACGCCCCCCGACAACCGGGTGGCCCTCACGCCGGCGCAATGCCGGTGGCTGACCAAGCACTACCCGAACGTGCGGGTGCTGGTGCAAAGCAGTCCCGACCGCTGTTTTTCGGACAGCGAATTCCGGCGGGCGGGCACCGAGGTGGTCGACGACCTCGGCAACTGCGACATCCTGCTGGGCATCAAGGAAGTGCCCCCGGCCCAGCTGCTGGCCCAAAAGACCTACCTGTTCTTTTCCCATACCAAGAAAAAGCAGCCCCACAACCGCCACATGCTGCAGGAAATCGTCAACAAAGGCATTACCCTGATCGATTACGAATGCCTCGAGCACGAGGACGGCCAGCGCATCATCGGCTTTGGCTTCTTTGCCGGCGTGGTAGGCGCCCATAATGGGATGATGGCTTACGGCAACCGCACGGGCGCCTATGCCCTGGAGCGGGTGTACCGGCAAAAAAGCTTCCAGTCGCTCATCCACAGCTATTTCGGCCTGAAGATCCCCCAGATCAAGGTGGCCGTTACCGGCTCCGGCCGGGTGGCCCACGGCATTACCGAGATCATGAACCTGATGGGGATCATCGAAGTGGAAAAGGACGCGTACCTGGCCCGCCGGTTTTCGTACCCCGTTTATGTGCAGCTGAAAGGGGCCGACCTGTACGAGCACCGGGCAACGGGTCACTACAACCGCGAACATTTTCACGAACGCCCCTCCGAATACCGCAGCAAATTTGCCCCCTATACGGGCCAGACCGACATCCTGATGAACGGCGTTTACTGGGATAGCGGCGTGCCCCGCCTGTTTGAAAAGGAAGATATAGCCAGGGAAACCTTCGGCATCCAGGTGATTGCCGATATCACCGACGATGTGAACGGGTCGGTGCCCATCAACCTGGGCGACCAGCCCATCGAGGACCCCGTTTACGGGGTGGACCGGCACAGCTTTCAGCGCACCCCAGCCTACCTTCCCGGCTCGGTGGACCTCATGGCCGTGGGCAACCTGCCCAATGAGCTGCCCCGCGACGCTTCGCGCTATTTCGGCGAGCAGCTCATCAAGTTCGTGCTGCCCGACCTGCTGGCGGATTCGTCGCCCCTCCTGGAAAAGGCCACCATAGTCCAAAACGGAAAGCTGACCCCGCCCTTTGAATATTTACGGGAATACGCCGGCTTGTAAGGCTACAGGTATAAATAATAATCTTTCAGCAGGGCCACAAATTCCGGTGTGTATTGCTGCTGCCCGTCCCAAATGGACAATTCTGAACTTTTTAGCGGCGTTTCCCTGCGCCCGCCCTTCAGCAGCAGGCGGAAGGGATCGTGCCGGACCGACTGCCGCACCACGACCTTCTTTTCCAGAAACAGCCCGGCCTTTTTCACTTCCCTTTCAATCTCCGCCAGCCGCTTGTAGGGCAGCAGCAGGAAAAAGCTGCCGTCTTCCAGCAGGTGCTGCCCCATCAGCTGCAGCAGCGGCCGCAACTGCAGGCCATGGCCATGGTGCGCCAGGTTGCGGCCGGCGCTGGCCGACTCGATCTCCTTTTCGTAAAAGGGCGGGTTGCTGATAATGCAGTCGTAGGCATGCGGAAAGGAAAATTCCAGGATGTCGCCCTGGTGCACGGCGATGCGGTCCTTCCAGGGCGAGGCGGCCACGTTCTCTTCCGCCTGCCCGGCGGCGGAGGCGTCGAGCTCCACCGCGTCCACCCTTGCCGCGGCCTTCTGCGCCACCATCAGCGACAGCAGGCCGGTGCCGGCACCAATATCCAGCACCGTCTGTTCCCCGCCTGCACCTTCCTTCCCCTCCGCCAGCTCGGCCGCACACCACGCCCCGAACAAACACCCGTCGGTAGTCACCTTCATGGCGCTGCGGTGGTGGTAAACGGTGAACTGCTTGAAACGGAAAAAGGGGTTCGGCATGAACTGACTTTTAGGAGGGAAAAGGTTTTTTGAGTTTACGAGTTTACAAGTTGTTTGGATGGATAATGCCTGTTCCCCCTAAAGAACTCGTAAACCCGTAAACTCGTAAACTTCGGTTAGCGCCAGTCCGCCCGAGCGGAGGCGCTAACCGAAAGATCGGCATAGTCGCCGGCGAGGTGCTTGTAGTAGGCGGTGATGGCGATCATGGCGGCGTTGTCGGTGCAGTATTCGAAGGCGGGAATGAAGGTGTTCCAGCCCATGTGTTCGCCCATTTGGGTGAAGGCGGTGCGCAGGCCACTGTTGGCCGATACGCCGCCGGCGATGCACAGGTCTTTGATGCCAGTTTGCAGCGCCGCCCGTTTCAGCTTTTTCAGCAGGATGCTCACGATCCGGTGCTGGATGGAGGCGCAGATGTCGGCCAGGTTTTCCTGCACAAAGCCAGGCGAAGCCTTGGTTTGCTGCTGCAGGAAGTAGAGGATGGAGGTTTTCAGGCCGCTGAAGCTGAAGTCGAGGCCGTCGATCTGGGGCTCGGGGAAGGGGAAGCGGGAGCCGTCGCCTTCCTTGGCGTAGCGGTCGATCAGGGGGCCGCCGGGGTAGGGAAGGCCCAGCAGCTTGGCCGATTTGTCAAACGCTTCGCCGGCGGCATCGTCGCGGGTTTGCCCGATCACTTCCAGGTCGGAGGGGCTGCGGGCCAGCACGATCTGGGTGTGGCCGCCGCTGACCGTCAGGCAGAGGAAGGGGAAGGAGGGCCGGCGGTCGGGGATGAGGTTAGCCAGCACGTGGGCCTGCATATGGTGCACGGCAATCAGGGGCTTGTCCAGGGCCAGGGCCAATGATTTGGCAAACTGGCTGCCCACCAGCAGCGAGCCGATCAGGCCGGGCGCCTGGGTGAAGGCGATGGCATCGAGCTCGTCCAGGGTAGTGCCGGCCTGCTTCAGGGCCACGTCCACTACGGGAACGATATTCTGCATATGGGCGCGGCTGGCCAGCTCGGGCACCACGCCTCCGTATTTTTCGTGCACTTTCTGGTTGGCGATAAAGTTGGAAAGAATCTGTCCCCCGCGGCAAACGGCGGCCGAGGTTTCGTCGCAGGACGATTCAATGGCCAGGATAGTGGTCGTGCTGGCCCCCAGGTCGCCGCCGGAGGCGGCGGTTCCCGGGTCGTACATTTTATTCAGGTTCATCAAGGTCTTTATTTGAAAATTATCCGGCTGCAAAATTGGGCTTTTCTCCGTAATAAAGCGTGTTCCCGGTTAAGGGCTTTAACTTCTGATGGCGGTGACGGGGTTGAGGCGGGCCGCCTGGGTGGCCGGGATGATGCCGGCCAGGATGCCGGTAAGGATGCACACCCCGATGGCCAGCAGGATGTTGCCGGTGGAAATGAAGACGGGGAAGTGGAACACCTGGCTGACCACCTTGGTGAGGATGAACACCAGCAGCAGGCCGATGGCGCCGCCGATGATGCACAGGAAGGCCGATTCCAGCAGGAACTCCATCAGGATGAGCCGGTTTTTGGCCCCGATGGCCTTCTTTAGGCCGATCTGGGAAGTGCGTTCCTTCACCGATACGAACATGATATTGGCCACGCCGAACATGCCGACGATCAGCGAAAGGATGGCGATGGCCCAGCCGCCGATGTTGATGCTGACGAAGGCCTGGCTCATGGCGCTGCTGAAGTCGTTGATGTCGTTGAGGGAAAAGTTGTTTTCTTCCGTGGGGCTGAGCTTGCGGACCGCCCGCATCACCCCGGTCAGCTCGTCGGCCAGCATCTTGCTGCTGACGGTTTCCTTTCCTTTGATCAGCACGATAGGGTCGGCCTTGCGCTCGTCCATGATGGTCCGGGCAAAGGGGTACACCATCAGCACGCTCTTGTCAAACTGCCAGCCGCCGAGGATCTGGGTGCCCTGCTTTTTGATGATGCCGGCCACGATATTTTTTTTGTTGCGGATCAGTACGGTCCGGCCCAGGGCCCGCTCCGCAGAGCCGAAGAGTTCCTGGGCGATCTGGCTGCCCATGATCAGGGTATTGGTGGGTCGGTCGAACTCGGCCTCGGTAAAATAGCGGCCCGCTTCGATCACCACCGGCTGGATGGAGGCAAACTCCCGGGTGACGCCATAGATCACGGCTCCGCTCAGCACGCTGCCGCCCGCTTCGATGTCGTCGATCACGTTGATCTCCAGGGCGGCGTACTGGACGGTGGAGGCCCGTTCCTTGATCTGGCGGACGTCGTCGAAGCGGGGTGCCGGCCGGTTCTGGTACTTCCACCAGGGGTATTCGGTCCCGCTCATCTTGCCGTATTCCCATTTGTCGAGGTAAAGGGTATTGGTGCCCAGCGCCCGGATCTCGTTTTGAATATTGTGTTCCAGGCTGTTGACGGTGGCCAGCACGCCGATGATGCAGAAGATGCCGATGGTCACGCCGAAGAGGGAAAGAAAGGTGCGCAGCTTGTTTTTCCACAGCTCCTGCAGGGCCATTTTAAAGCTGTTGCTGATCATTTCCAGGAATCGGCGCATGGGGGCAAAAATAAGCAATGGGCAACAGGCAATCCGCAGCCGGCAAAAGAATTCAGGGCGGAAAATGGAAAACGCCCCCGTCGCCGGGGGCGTTGCATCAGTTGCATCGCTATTAAAATGAGGTCCTTTTAAAAAAACGGCTGTATCCGGTCAAAAAAAGAATATAGTCTGATTTACCGATTGATGTAAAAAAGATAGTGAAGCCGCTCAGGCTGGGAACGCTTCCGGGTCGTTATGTTTATCCTTTTTATTAGCCATTTTATTTGCCATAGGTTCCGTATCTGCCTCATTTTCCCGCTCAGCACCTTTCTTGTATGGCTTTCTCTTCTGCTCGTAATTCATCCCTTCAAAGCCTGAGGGCGGCTGGTTTCTGCCGCTCCTGTCCCCCGGAGGGATTTTCGGAGCACCGTTGCCAAACTCGTGACTCCTCATCGTTTCCATAAGTATTTTTTATAAGAAGAAGGAAAAATAGTGCCGTTTCCCTTTTCCTATGGATTTACCGTCGCTGTCTTCCAAATTGGGAAAAAATGGCACCAAGTGGCTTCGGCGTTCGCTGTTTTGTATAAGCTTTTTCATCCGTGCCGGGAAAAAAACGGAACAATCCGCCCCAACTGCCGCCCAAATGCCTGTTTTTTCTTCTTTGCCTTCCCGGTAATTTCAAAGATTCTTTAACGCACTTAGGGCTTACCTTTGCCCCCGCAAAAATCAATGCCCCTCAACGGCTGGACCCTTTTGCTTCCTTATCATGAAATATCAGAACGAAATACAAAAGCGCAGAACCTTCGCCATCATATCGCACCCCGATGCCGGTAAAACCACCCTTACCGAAAAGTTCCTGCTTTTCGGCGGCGCCATCCAGGTGGCCGGAGCGGTGAAAAGCAATAAGATCAAAAAACACGCTACCTCCGACTTTATGGAGATCGAGCGGCAGCGCGGTATCTCGGTGGCCACTTCGGTAATGAGCTTCGAGTATGACGGCGCCCTGATCAACCTGCTGGATACCCCGGGCCACAAGGACTTTGCCGAGGACACCTACCGCACCCTCACCGCCGTGGACAGCGTGATCCTGGTGGTGGACAGCGTCAATGGCGTGGAGGAGCAAACCCGCCGCCTGATGCAGGTGTGCCGCATGCGAAAAACCCCCGTGATCGTTTTTATCAATAAAATGGACCGCGACGGCAAGAACCGGTTCGACCTGCTGGAAGAAATTGAAAAGGAACTTTCCATTTCGCTCCACCCCATGACCTGGCCCATTAACAGCGGCAAGGACTTCAAAGGCGTGTACGACCTGCACAACCGCAGCCTGCGCCTGTTTACCGCCAACACCAAAGCCCAGGATGATGATACCCTCTCCATCTCCGACCTCTCCTCCGCGGTGCTGGATGACAAGCTGGGAGACAAAGACGCCGCCACCCTGCGCGAAGACGTGGAACTGATCGAAGGCGTGTACGGCGAGCTGGCGACCGAAACCTACCTGAGCGGCGACGTGGCGCCCGTGTTCTTTGGCAGCGCCATCAACAACTTCGGCGTCAAGGAAATGCTGGATACCTTTATCCGCATCGCCCCCATTCCCCGTTCGCGGGAAACCAACAAGCGCCCCATCAGCGTGGGCGAAGAAAAATTTAGCGGCTTTATTTTTAAGATCCATGCCAACCTCGATCCGAAGCACCGCGACCGCATTGCGTTCCTGCGCGTCTGCTCGGGCAAGTTTGAGCGCAACAAGTATTTCCACCACGTGCGGCTGGACCGGGACGTGCGCTTCAGCAACCCTTATTCCTTCCTGGCCCGCGAAAAAAGCGTCGTGGAAGATGCTTATCCCGGCGACGTAGTGGGCCTGTTCGATACCGGCAACTTTAAAATCGGCGATACCCTCACCGAGGGCGAAGACTTTTTCTTTACCGGCATCCCGGCCTTCTCGCCCGAATTGTTCAAAGAGGTGGTGAACAAGGATCCCATGAAAACCAAACAGCTGGAAAAAGGCCTGATGCAGCTGACCGACGAAGGCGTGGCGCAGCTGTTTACCCAGTTTGGCGGCAACAAAAAGATCATCGGCTGCGTGGGCGAGCTGCAGTTTGAAGTGATCCAGTACCGCCTGTTGCAGGAGTACGGCGCTTCGGTGCAGTTCAATTCACTGCCCTTCTACAAAGCCTGCTGGCTGACCAGCAAGGACCCCAAAAAGCTGGAAGAATTCACCCGCTTCAAGCAGGCCAATATCGCCAACGACAAGGACGACCACATTGTGTACCTGGCCCAAAGCGAATGGTTCCTCAACACCGAACGCATTAACAACCCGGATATCGAGTTTCATTTTACCAGTGAGATTCACAAATAGTTTACGGGTTTACGGGTTGGTGGCGCCCGTCAGGAGCTCGTAAACTTGTAAATCCGTAAACTCGTAAACGCTCTCACGGCGCGTGAACGGTCGCATTTTCCTCCGGCGACTGGCGGGCGAAGATGTATTCGTCGATGCCGCCGGGGATTTCGCGCCAGATGCGGATGGAGCCGTCGTCATTTTCCTGGAGGTGGTAGCTTCCGTTGAGAATAAGGCTGTTGTCGGCGGGGCCGGCCCAATTGCCGGAATCCCGGAAGATGATGTAGTTTTCCTGTTGCTCAAAAGAGCCTGCGCCCATGAGCGGATAATTTTGCTGGTGGCTTTTGCCGTGGTACTGCCCATCCCCGAAACAAAGTGTAACCTGGGCCGTATCGGAATGGTTGCGGTGAAAGTAGCCTATATAGGAACCGCTGAGGTTATTTTCAGGGTGCTCCACCTGGAAACAATGTGTAAACAGCAGGCAAACCAGGATATATAAGATAGTTTTCATAAATCAGCTTCTGTTGGCCCTGAGAAGGCAAATAACATGCTAAAAAAGTGTTATGGGAGTGGCTGTCTGTAAAAATATTGTGCGTAAGTAATTGGTTGATAGGTTTGTCTGTATAAATGTTAAAATGAATATTGAGCTGTCCGCTTTGGAGCTGGGGCAACAAAAAAGGGAAAGAACGTCTTTCCCTTTTTTGTTTTTGGCTGTTGCCAACTGCTTATTGCCAATTGCCTGTTGGCTTAGAAGGCGGGCTCGATGCCGGTATAGTTGTGGGGCGTGATCTTTTTCAGTTGGGCTTTGAGGCCGTCGTTCACGTCCAGCTTTTCGATGAATTCGTGGATGGAGGCCTTGTCGATCTTTGCCTTTCCGCGGGTCAGTTCCTTCAGCGCCTCGTAGGGGTTGGGGTACTGTTCGCGGCGCAGGATGGTTTGAATGGCCTCGGCCACCACCGCCCAGTTGTTTTCCAGGTCTTCCTGGATCTTGTCGCTATTCAGCACCAGCTTGTGCAGGCCGCGTTCAATGGACTTGAGCGACAGGATGGTGTGCGCCAGGGGCAGGCCGATGTTGCGCAGCACGGTGGAGTCGGTAAGGTCGCGTTGCAGGCGCGAAACGGGCAGCTTTGCCGCCAGGTGCTCGAACAGCGAGCTGGCCAGTCCCAGGTTGCCTTCGGCGTTTTCGAAGTCGATGGGGTTGACCTTGTGGGGCATGGCCGAGGAGCCGACCTCGCCCGCCTTGATCTTTTGCTTGAAGTAGTCCATCGAGATATAGGTCCACACGTCGCGGCAGAAGTCGATCAGGATGGTGTTGATCCGTTTCAGGGCGTCGAAGTGGGCGGCCAGGTTGTCGTAGTGTTCGATCTGGGTGGTGAACTGCGAGCGCTGCAGGCCCAGCACGTCGTCGGTGAATTCGTTGGCGAAGGCAATCCAGTCGGTATCCGGGAAAGCCACGTGGTGGGCGTTAAAGTTGCCGGTGGCGCCGCCGAACTTGGCGGAGAAGGGGATGTTGAGCAGCAGCTCCACGCCGTTCTCGAGGCGCTCGACAAACACCATGATCTCTTTGCCGAGGCGGGTGGGAGAGGCGGGCTGTCCGTGGGTACGGGCCAGCATGGATACCGCCTGCCAGTCCTTGGCCAGCAGCTTCAGTTGTTTGTTCAGGTTCAGCAGGGCGGGCAGGTATTCGTATTCCAGGGCATGCTTCCACAGCAGCGGGATGGCGGTGTTGTTCACGTCCTGCGAGGTAAGGCCGAAGTGCACCCATTCCTTTGCCGCCTGTTCGCCGATCTTTTCCAGCTCGTTTTTCAGAAAATATTCAACGGCTTTTACGTCGTGGTTGGTGGTTTTTTCAATTTCCTTTACTTCGGCGGCCTGTTCGGGGGTGAACCCGTTTTTCAGCTCGTTGAGGTGCTTGAGGGCTTCATCCGAAAGGGTGAAGAACTTTTTGCCGGCAAGGGCTAGCAGGTATTCGATTTCCACGACCACGCGGTATTTGATGAGGGCGTATTCGGAAAAATACTCGTCCAGGTGCTGTACCTGGCCGCGGTAGCGGCCGTCGATAGCCGATAAGGCAGTTAAGGAAGTTAATTTCATACCACTGTTTAAAATGTTGCAAACGATACCCCGGGGTATCCCTGCTGTAAATGTTTGAAAACGTTAAGGCTGCTGATAATCATGTACATCATTCTCATCAGAGGGTTACCTTTGCGGCCAAAAATAAACCATTTGAAGAAGATTAAAGTTGCGGCTGTCAGTTATTTGAACACCAGGCCTTTACTCTACGGCATCCGGCGGCATCCCGTGTTGCAGCAGATGGAACTGGTGGAGGACTACCCGGCCAAAATTGCCCGCATGCTGGTGGACGGAAGGGTGGATGTGGGACTGATCCCGGTGGCAGCTATTCCGCTGCTGGAGCAGCACCATATCATTACCGATTACTGCATCGGGGCGGAAGCCGATGTGGCCTCGGTCTGCATCTTCAGCCAGGTGCCGATGGAGGAGATCCGGACGGTTTATCTGGATTACCAGTCGCGTACCTCGGTAAACCTGGCCCGGGTGCTGCTGCGGGAATTTTGGAAAAAGGACGTGCTGTTTTTGGATGCCAACGGTGAGGAATACCGCCACCAGATCAAAGGCACCACCGCCGGCGTGGTCATCGGCGACCGTGCGCTGGAGCAACGGCTGGAGTCGGCCTACTGCTACGACCTGGCGGCTGCCTGGAGGGAGTTTACCGGGCTGCCCTTCGTGTTTGCTGCCTGGATCGCCAACAAGGAGCTGCCCGAAGACTTTGTGGCCGCCTTCAACGAGGCCAATGCCATTGGCTTTCAGCACCTCGACGCGATCATTGCCGAGCATCCTTTCCCGGTCTACGACCTGAAAAAATATTATACCGAATGTATCAGTTACCACCTTTCCCCGGAAAAGCGCCAGGGGCTGAAGTTGTTCCTGGAGAAGCTGAAACAACACCAGCACAATCCCGCATATATATTATAGATTGTTCCGGGGTAAAACCTGCTGACGGACAGGGAGGTAGGGGTTGATAAATTTGCGGTTGAACGGCCCTTTCGGATAAAGGAGACGTGCAACCGCTTATCTTTGCCGGTACCAAACTTCTGTTCCTATGAGCAAGCAAATCAATACTCTTTCCCCTGTCTCCCTTTCTGCCCGGCTTTGCCGTGAGGCCCGAGATAAAGCATGCCGCGATCGCTACCTTTCTTCGCAGAATTTCAACCAAATTTTAAGTTTTTCATAATCAAAGGCTTCCGCCGCTTTGTGCCGTTTTTTCGAAAAAGCCTGCAGCTGAAGGGTTGTGAAAAAAAAGAAATTGTTTTAAATTTCCTGACTGCCCGTATACGGGTTGCCCTCCCTATTTGCCTTTGAAAGACTGCGGTACGCCTGCTCCCTGCGTGTTGCGGGAGCGTTATTTTTATTGCTTCATGGTAGTTTAACGTTCTGCATGTTTATGAGATACCTTTTTTTTGCTGTTGTTTTCCTGATAGGATCGTTGGTGATTTCCGTCTCGGCCGGGGCTCAGTCCTGCAGTCAATGGCTGTCGCTGCCGAAGCACCCTTCCTATATGCGCATCGGCGACCTTGATATTTCCGGGAACCAATTGACGGTGGAGGCCCAGTTCAACCGGACAGCCTCCTGGAGCGGGAGCGATTTGTACCAGGGCGACCTGGTGTCGAAGCATGAAGGCCCCAGTGATTGCAATTACCTGTTACGCCCCGGATCTGCGGAAATTACCACGTCCAACGGGTATTTCAAGACGCCTGCCATTTGCCCGATCACCCTGAACAAGACCTACCATGTCGCCATGGTGTATGACGGCACCACCCTGAAGTTTTACCGAAACGGCTTTTTGATGAGCCAGGTGGCAGCCACTGGTAACCTGGTACAGAACGACTGGCAAACGCAGATCGGCTTGTATTTTAACCAGGTAGTCCAAGAAAATTTTATCGGCTACATCAACGAGGTGCGGATCTGGAAGGTGGCCCGGACCCAAAGCGAGATTCGGTCCTATATGAACCGGAGCCTGCCTTCGCCGCAGACCCTGGCGGGATTACAGGCCTATTATACCTTTGACAACCTGCTGAATAAACAGGGAAATACGGCCTGGAACGGCACCCTGAGCGCCGATGCCGCCATTAACCGCACCAATCCCAATTGCACGTTTATTCCTGATTCCTGCGCCGTCCAGACCCAGGCGACCTTTTTCACCCCCGATACGGTTTGTGTCAACGACCCGGTGCCCATCACCAATTTTACCACGGGCGCCAGTTCCTATTTCTGGAATTTTTGCGTGGCCAATCCCAATACGCCCCCCCAGGGCGTGAATATGGGCAATATCGGCGGGGCGTTCAGCGGCATCGTGTATATCGATTATGTTCTGGAAAATGGCAGGTATTACGGCTTTGTCACGGACAATTATACCGAGAAGCTTTACCGCCTGGATTTTGGCAACAGCCTGCTGAATACGCCCACTGTCCGGGACCTGGGAAACGTGGGCAACGTGATACCGGAAGAAACCGAAGGCATACAGGTAGTGAAGAACGAGGGAAAATGGTATGCCTTCATCGTCGGCGGCGACCCGGCGGATGGCTCCGTTTCGAAGATCGTAAAAATCGAGTTTGGCACCAATATCGCCAACAATGCGCCGGTGGGTGTCGATTGGGGCAATATCGGCGACCTGGCATACCCGCACGACCTGTACATGTTCGAGGAAAACGGCCACTGGTATGGTTTTACCGTCAACACGGCCAGCAATACCCTCACCCGATTCGACTTTTCCACCAGCTTTTCCAACAGCCCCAATGCACGGAACCTGGGGAACATCGGCAATTTGTCCGGACCTACCGGCGTCAATGCCCTGAAGGACGGATCGGAATGGCATGTTTTCGTTACCAATGCCATCAGCTCCTCCCTTACCCGGCTCGATTTCGGCACCTCGCTGCTGAACACACCTACCGGCGTCAACATGGGCAATATCGGCGGGGCTTTTCAAACCTGCTGGGATATTTATATTATGAAATACTGCGGCAGCTATATGGGATTCGTCATCAATGCCAACACCTCCTATAACGACCTGCTGAAGCTGGATTTCAAGGGAAGCCTGAAAAACGTGCCGGCCATTACCAGTTATGGCAACGTGGGAAACCTGAATTTTCCGCACTGTCTTTCCAAGTTTTTCCGGGAAGGCCCGGACCTGTACACCTTCGTGCCCAACGTCAGCAACAGAACGCTGTCGCGGATACGGTTCACGGGCTGCGCCAACAGCAGTTTGCCCAGCTCCACCCTGCAGCACCCACCCGCAATTGATTATAATACGCCGGGCACCTACAATATCAACCTGACCATAGACGACGGACTTTCCACGCAAGCGTCCTTTTGCCGCAATGTCGTGGTGTTGCCCCGGCTGCCGCATAACCCTCCCCGTACGCTCACCCTCTGTGCCGGGGAAACGGTCCGGCTACAGTCCGCCGCTGCTTCCAAAAACTACTGGAGTACCGGCAGTACGGCCAATTTCATTGATGTCAGCACTCCCGGCACCTACTGGGTGCAAACCAGCAACGGGCCCTGTCCCAATATCGACACCTTTATCCTTACGACGACGCCTTCGGTGCAGATCTTCAACAGGGATACCACCATAGTTGAAGGCAATGGCGTTTTCCTGAACAGCACCAGCTCCAACGGCATTTACCAGTGGACGCCTGCTGCCGGGCTTTCCTGCTCGAACTGCAGCAGCCCCGTGGCTTACCCGGCCACTACCACCACCTACCGCTTGTCCAACGGCAGCGGCAACTGTTCGATCGACGAGGTAAAAATTACGGTGCTGCCCAAAAGCGTTGTTGCTCCCTGTACCAATTTCCAGCTGGAGGCCGGCGGCACCGGTTCGGACAAGGCCTACGATGTGGCGGTAAGCACCGGTGGCGACTATTTTGTGGCCGGCACCACCACCAGCTTTGGCAATGCCGCCGATATCCTGATTACGAAGTTCAGCGCCACCGGCAAGGTCCTGTGGTCGAAAGCTTATGGTGGCACCGCCGGCGAATCGGTGCGCAAGATCACGGCGGCAGGGGATGGCGGCCTGCTGGTGACCGGGCAGAGCACCTCTTTTGGAAACAGCTCCGGCGATATTCTCTGCTTTAAAATCGATAACGGCGGTACGGTGCTTTGGTCCCGGAAGCTGGGCACCAGTTCGGCTGCGGGCGACCTGGGGATGGATATCATTGAAACTTCGGATGGCGGGTATGCCCTGTCCGGTGTGCTGAACGCAGCAGGCGGCATTGCCGATGCCGTGCTGATCAAGCTGGATAAGAATGCGCAGGTTTCCTGGAGCAAGCGCTTCGACAGGGGGGATGGGGAAGATGGCGTAGGCCTGCTCCAGAAATCCGACACCCTGGTGATGGCCGTGGACCTGCAAAACACTACGGCCAACTATGAAGCGGCGGTGATGAAGCTGAAGCTGTCGGACGGCAGCGTGTTGCAGGCGAAAAAGCTGACCCCTTCGGTCCGGGGACTGTTCCAGCCCTATCTCCACTTTGACCCGGCCCGGGCGGGCTACCTGGTCAGCGCACACTCCATTACCGGCAGTAGTTATGCAGATATGCGCCACACGATCATTGCCCTCGACGAAAGCTTCGGGGTCACCCGCACCCAGACCCTCCAGGTGTCGCCCCTGAACAACGACTTTTATACCGGCTTCTTCCCCCTGCCCGACGGAAGCTTTATCAGCAGCGGCAGTTCCCGCCAGGCTACCGGCGGTTTCCTGTACCGGGCAGTGGACAACAACGCGCTGCAGTTTGCCAAACATTTTGGCGGAACCGGCGATAAGCGCCTGAACCGCCTGACCGTTGCGGGCGGCCATGTGGTAGCGGTGGGCAGCACCGGCGCCAGCGGGCAGGAGGATTTTTTCGTGGCTGCCCTGAATACGGATGGCAGCACGTCCCGTGACTGCGGCGTGGAAAATGGGGCGGCTTCGGCAGCAGCGGCGCCTGTTTCCGTCAGCAATTTCACCTGGCCTACCATCCGCAGCGTTTCCTTCGGCAATACGGTTATCAGCCTGACCGCCAGGACGGTTACCCTTGACCGCAAGGACCTCTGTGCCGATGCCTGCGATACGGTCCGGCTAACCGGGCCTGCAAAGGCCTGCAGCCTGAAGGACACCCTGACCTTCTCGCTAAACCGGGCGAAAAACTGCACCCAGCCCTATACCATCACTTCGGACAACATCCTTTTTGATATCGTGGCGCAGAACGATACTGTCTTCCGCCTGCTCTTCAAACAGGAGGGAACGGCCAAGGTGCGGATCTCCCTTACCAATGCATGCTCGATGGTGCTGGACAGCTTGACCGTGGAGGCGAAGTTTTCGGCCGCATCGCCCGATTTTACCTTTTCCCGGGATGCCTGCTCGCCGCTTACGGTGCAGTTTACCCCCTCCTTAAGCGGCATGCAGACCTATCAATGGACGTTTAGCGGCGGTGCGCAAAGCACCCAGGCCAGCCCGAAGGTGACCTTTGGCAGTGCGGGCCTGCAAAGGGTAACGCTCCGGGTGCAGTCGACCAACAACTGCTGGGACAGTATCTCCAAAAAAGTTCCGGTGCTCGTGGAGTCCAAAGACCTTATTGCGAACAAGGATACGGCTATTTGCGCCGGCGACAGTGTGCAGCTGCGCACCCAGCCCACGGATTTGGGCTTTTGCTGGACACCTGCGGCAGCGCTGAGCAGCAGTAATGCCGGCCAGCCTTTTGCCAGGCCGCTGGCAAATACCACCTATACCTTTACCTCCCTAACGGTAGGTGCCAACCTGGTAGCGAATGGCGATTTCAGCAGCGGATATACCGGCTTTACCTCTTCCTACCAGAATGCGCCGGCCACGGGTACGAGCGCCGGTGTGTTCCACGTGGCCGCTGCCACCCAGGGCTGGCGCCCCGGCCTGTCGGCCTGTACCGATCATACTACCGGCAATGGCAACATGCTGCTGGTGAACGGCGACAACAGCCAGGGAATAAACCTTTGGTCGCAAACCGTTTCGTTGCAGCCCCATACCAACTATTTATTTTCCGTTTGGGTGCAAACGCTGAATGCGGCGGCTCCTGCCAAGCTGCAGTTTTCCATTAACGGCAGGTCGCTCGATACGGTATTTTCGGCCGGCAGGACCAGTTGCAACTGGAGTCGCTACCAGATTCTATGGAATTCGGGCGATACCCTCCTTGCCGCCCTGTCGCTGGTCAACGCCAACCCGGACCGCTCCGCGAGCGGGTTTGCCCTGGATGACCTGTTCTTTGGGCCGGTGGACGTATCGAGGGAGGCTGTGAACATTAGTGTGAAAGAGCGGCCGGTGGTCAGCCTGGGCGCGGATACCACCCTCTGCAGCGGGCAGAGTGTCCGGCTGCAGGCCACTGTTTCCGGTGGCAGCCTGTCGTGGCAGCCGCAAACCTACCTGGACGATCCGGGCCGTCCGGACCCCGTGGCCACCCCTGGCCAAACCATCATCTACCGGGCCGAGGTGACCAATGCCGCGGGCTGCCGTGCCGTGGATTCCACAGCGGTAACCGTGTTGCAAACACCGGTGATTGTATTTCCGGCGGATAACAGCATTTGCCAGGGCGCTTCGACGGCGCTGACCCCGCAGGTGCAGCATGCCGGCAGCTACCAGTGGGTTCCTGCCGACGGCTTGTCCGATCCGTTGGCGCCCCGTCCGGAGGCCCGGCCGCAAACAACCATGGTGTACACCCTTACGGCCCGCAACGGCAAGTGCAGCGCCACCGGACAAACCACCGTGCAGGTAAAACCCCTGCCGGTGCTGGATATTTCCCCGGATACCGCCATTTGCGAAGGGATGCAATTGCCGCTGCTGGCCAGTGGCGCCCTGCACTACCGCTGGCAGCCGCTTACGGGCTTGTCGGCCGGCGACATCTCCAACCCCGTGGCTGCGCCCCTGGCCGACACCCGCTACTTCGTAACGGCCACCGGCGCCAACGGCTGCGAGCAGGTGGATTCGGTGCAGGTGACCGTGGCGCGTCCGCCCGTCTTTAGCCTGCAACAGCAAAAGCCCTATTTGTGCCAGGGCGATACGATGATCCTCCGTGCCAGCGGCGGCGATCGTTACGAATGGAGCCCGCTGGAAAGCCCGGCGGCACCGTCTGTCTCCACGGTTTCGGTATTTCCGGAAACCAGCACACGGTACCAGGTGGTGATCACCCACCTGGCGTGCAAAAAGGAGGAAACGCTGTTTACCAATGTTATGGTGCGCCCCCGCCCCGAGCTCCGGATCACCAAATCAAACGATATTGATTGCTCCAACGGCGAGGCGCACCTGGCGGTTGTGGGAGGGGAAACGTACGAGTGGATGCCGGCGGCCAGCCTGTCTGATACCCGTATTGCAAACCCGGTGGCCACCCCGCTGCAAACGACCACCTACCGGGTAAAGGCTACTGCTGCGGGCTGCTCGGACACGGCCAGCGTTACGGTAGACGTGGTTTCCAAACCGGACTATGCCTATTACCTGCCTAATGCGTTCACGCCCAACCACGATGGTAAGAACGACTGCTTCGGTGTGCGGCCCTGGGCCGGCGTGCAGGAATTCTCTATGAGCCTGTACAACCGGTGGGGACAGCTGGTCTTTTCCACCAACGATCCCCGGCAATGCTGGGACGGTACCTTTAAAGGAATGGAGCAGCCTTCGGGTGTATTTGTATATCTCATAAGGGCGCAAACCCTGTGCGGCAGCGTTAATAAAAAAGGAACCGTGGTCCTGATCCGCTAAAAGCGGATATGCGGGTAGAAAGTATGTTTTATGTTTTGCTTAATTAATTTGAGCTATCCTATGCTTTGGATTCGAACCAGAGGTTTATTTTCTGATGGCCGCTGCGGCGGGAAATAATAATATTTCATAGAAAAAAACGTTTTGTAATCTTTATTTTCCCAAAATGAATGCATTATGAAAAAGCTTCTGATTCCGGTTTCTTCTATTCTTCTTTTTGCTTATTTCCTTCCCTTAAGTGCGGGATTAAGCTCCTGCAAGAAAGAAACAACTAAGACGGTTCGTGATACCATTATTCAAAAAGATACCGTCATCCGGAAAGACACCATATATCAGGACCCGGCCAATAATCCCAACATCCGGTTGTCAAACGGCCTGTTGGCCTATTACCCGTTTTCGGGGAATACGAATGATGCCAGCGGAAATGGAAACAATGGCACTCTTTTCAATGGGGCCGTTATTGCTTCGGATAAAAGAGGTAACCCCTCCAGTGCGTTGAGTGTGAACGGTTTCAATGGAGTTTTGGTGAATGATGGTGGAAGGCTCAATCCGACGGACAGCATGTCCATCAGTTTGGATGTCATGATGAGGGCGATAGCCGGCAGGCAGGTTTTTATTTCAAAAGTGAACTATTCTACGGGTTCCGGCGCCATATTTGGACTTGGGCCCAGCTTCCCGGGCGACAAAAGGATTCTCTTTTCACCGGTTAAAGCAGGCATCCCCTGTGACCGGGCGCATACCGATGCGGAAGTAGTGGGCAGGGTATATGGTATCGAACCGGCGCCGGAATCCTGGTATACAATTGTCGTTACCGTTAAAGCCGGTTTAATGAAGATGTACATAAACGGAATCCTGGTCAGCCAGGTTACCGGCTCGGTTGACAAAATGAATTATTGTCCGAATTCGCAGTTGGTTATTGGCGCCTGGTGGAGCGGAGACCCTGCAGGGCTGAATGGCAAAATTGACAATGTCCGGATCTACAACCGGCTTTTGAACCAGGACGAAATCAGTTTTTTAAGCAGGTAGTCGATGCCTGAAGCCGGTTCTGCCCGGCACAAAAAAGGGGATGAATCCAGATTCATTCCCTTTTTTGTGACTTTACTTTTTCCTTTTTTGCCGGCCTTTATTATCCTTATCACCAAATAAGTAAAACATTACATTTGCACAATTCCAAAAATTATGAAAGTTGTCATTTTTGCAGGAGGGCTAGGGACCCGGATCAGTGAGGAAACAGACACCCGGCCCAAACCTATGGTGGAAATAGGAGGGAAGCCTATTCTGTGGCATATCATGAAGATCTACAGTCAATACGGCTATAATGATTTTATCATATGTCTTGGCTATAAAGGCTACCTGATAAAAGAATACTTTATGCATTATTACCTGCATAACTCGGATATTTCCATTGAGCTGAACAGCAATAAAGTGGAAATACACTATACCGCTACCGAATCGTTCAACGTCACCCTGGTGGATACCGGTCTTTCCACGAAAACCGCCGGCAGGTTAAAGCGCATTCAGAAGTATATAGGCGAAGAGGATTTTATGCTTACTTATGGTGATGGCGTTGCCGATATTGACCTGGACGCCCTGGTACGCTTTCATAAAGATCATGGCAAAATGGCTACCGTGACCGCGGTGCAGCCCGAAGCTCGCTTTGGCGGCATGGAAATAGAAGACGGCGGATCGGTAAAGATGTTCAAGGAAAAACCCAAAGGCGACGGCAACTGGATCAACGGGGGCTTTTTTGTGTTGTCGCCCAAGGTATTCAATTACCTGGATGACCATGCCGATCAAACCATGTGGGAAGACGATCCCATGGAGCGGTTGACCACCGATGGCGAACTCATGGCGTATAAGCACCGTGGTTTTTGGAAATGCATGGACGCTTTACGCGACAAGATCGAATTGGAGCATTTATGGGAAAACAATCAGGCTAAATGGAAAATCTGGTAAGCACAACACAGCTGCAGCGCTTTTTTCGGAATAAGAAGGTATTTATTACCGGGCATACCGGCTTTAAAGGTTCCTGGCTGATGGCCCTGTTGCAGGAGATGGGTGCCCGGATAAAAGGGTATGCCCTGCCCCCGGAACAGGAAGGCGGGTTGTTCGACTTTCTCCGGAAAGAGGAAAAGACCGAAAGCGTGCTGGCCGATATCCGCGACCGGGAACGGCTCCGTTCCGAGATCGTTTCCTTTGAACCGGATTTTATTTTTCACCTGGCCGCCCAGCCCCTGGTACGGCGTTCCTATGAAATACCGGCCGAAACTTTTGATGTCAATGTCGTGGGCACGGCCAACCTGCTGGAGGCCATGAGGTCACTGCAGCATAAGTGTACGGCTGTTATTATTACCACCGATAAGGTGTATTTCAATAAAGAGCAGGATATATTGTACAAAGAGGAAGACCGCCTGGGAGGATACGATCCTTACAGTGCCAGCAAGGCCTGTACGGAGCTGGTGGTGGACAGCTTCCGGAATTCTTTTTTTAACCCGGCGGAATACCACATCCATCAAAAGGCGATCGCCAGCGCCCGTGCCGGCAACGTGATCGGCGGCGGTGACTGGAGCAAAGACCGCCTGGTGCCGGATATCGTCCGTTCGTTGCAGCAGCAACGCACCATAGAAGTGCGCAATCCCCGCGCCGTTCGTCCCTGGCAACATGTGCTCGAACCTTTGTGCGGGTATTTGTTGTTGGGCGCCTTGCTGGAGAACACACCCGCAGCATTTTCGGATGCCTACAACTTCGGGCCCCGGCCGGAGGACCACCTGACGGTGGAAGACCTGGTGAAAACCGCCATTGAAAACTGGCAGGGAGGCGCCTGGAAGGATACCTCCGATCCAGGGCAGCCGCACGAAGCCACCCTGCTAAAGCTGGACATCAGCAAGGCGGAAAAGGCATTGAACTGGCATCCGCGGCTGAATGCCAAGCAATCCATCGCATGGACCATTAACTGGTACCGGCAGCCGGCCGGCCAGTTGTCCGATTATACGTTCCGGCAAATCCGGGAGTACCTTGCATTATGATCTTTACACCCACGCCCTTAGCCGGCGGCTACGAAATAACCTTAACGCCCTTTTCCGACAGCAGGGGCTGGTTCGCCCGCTTTTTCTGCCGGCAGGAGTTTGAACAGATCGGCCATTCAAAGGAATGGATGCAAATGAATCATTCCTTTACCAGTGCCCGCGGCGCCGTGCGGGGCATGCATTTCCAGTACCCGCCCTTTCGGGAGGTCAAACTGGTGCGCTGTATTTCGGGCGCCGTTTTCGACGTCATGGTGGACCTCCGCCAGGACTCGCCCAGCTATTTGCAGTGGTATGGCGCCGAGCTTTCCGCCGAACGCCGGAACATGCTGTACATTCCGGAAGGTTTTGCCCATGGCTTCCAGACCCTGACCGAAAATTGCGAACTCATATACCTGCATACCGCGCTCTACCAGCCAAAGGCGGAAGGAGGCATCCGGTACGACGACCCCGCGCTGAATATCCAATGGCCGCTGCCCGTGGCGGAGCTTTCAGAGCGGGATAAAAAACATTCTTTTATCGACAAAAACTTTAAGGGCTTATAGCTATGCAATGTAGATTTTGTAAATCGGAGCTGACCAATATTTTTATTGACCTGGTGAATTCTCCGGCTTCCAACTCCTTCCTGACAAAGGATCAATTGAACGAACCGGAGGTTTTTTATCCCTTAAAGGTGTATACCTGTTCTTCCTGCTTCCTGGTGCAGATCGAGGAGTACAAGAAGTCGGACAGCATCTTCAACGATCAGTATGTTTACTTTTCCTCCTTTTCCAAAAGCTGGCTGGAGCATGCCCGGAAATATACCGAAAAGATGATCGACCGCTTCGGCTTTTCCCCCCGGTCGCAGGTCATCGAGATCGCCTCCAACGACGGTTACCTGTTGCAATACTTTAAGGAAAAGAACATTCCCGTGCTGGGCATCGAGCCCACCGCCAATACGGCGGAAGTGGCCCGCGGCAAAGGCATTGAAACGATCACGGAGTTTTTCGGCACGGCGCTGGCGAAAAACCTCCAGGAGCGGAAGGCCGACCTGCTGCTGGGAAATAACGTGCTGGCCCATGTGCCCGACATCGTGGACTTCGTAGGCGGCATGAAGCAGGTGCTGCAGCCGGAAGGCGTGATCACCATGGAGTTCCCCCACCTGATGCAGCTGGTGGAGAACAACCAGTTCGATACCATTTACCATGAGCACTTCTCGTACTTATCCTTCTATACCGTAAAGCAAATTTTTGAATCGCAGGGATTGGAGTTGTTCGACGTGGAGGAGATCCCCACGCATGGCGGATCGCTGCGGATCTATGCGAAGCACCAGGAGGATGGCAGCAAGGCGGTTTCCGCAAATGTGGGCGCGCTGCTCCACAAAGAACAGGCAAAGGGTCTGACCTCTTTGGGCTATTACGATGATTTCCAGCAAAAGGCCTTTGGCGTGAAGCTGGCGTTCATGGATTTCCTCATCCGCCAAAAGAAGGAAGGCAAACAAGTGGCGGGCTATGGCGCCGCGGCCAAGGGCAACACTCTGCTGAATTACTGCGGTATAAAGAACGACCTGGTGCGCTTTGTGGTGGATGCAAACCCCTACAAGCAGAACAAGTGGCTCCCCGCTAGCCATATTCCTGTCGTCAACGAAGAACAATTAAGGCAGGACAAACCCGACTTCGTGGTGATCTTTCCCTGGAATATCAAGGAGGAAATCATGAAGCAGCTGGAATATATCCGGGAGTGGGGCGGTAAATTTGTGATTCCTATTCCTCACCTGGAAGTGATCTGATGAAAAAGGCAACGGTTCTGGTAACGGGGGCTTCCGGTTTTATTGGCCAGCATGTCATAACGGACTTATTGAAAGAAGGTTACGCTGTGATCGCTACCTCTTCGTCCGAAGCCCGGGCGGCGGTCCAGCCCTGGTTTAGGCAGGTGCGGTACCTTCCCTTTGATTTGGGGAACTTTGCGCCGGAAGTGAACTACTATGAATATTTCCAGCGGCCGGATCATATGATCCACCTGGCCTGGGAAGGGTTGCCCCAGTATAAATCGCTTTTCCATTTCGAAGAGAACCTGCCCCGGCATTATGCGTTTTTGAAAAATATGGTCACCAACGGCCTTACCGATCTTTCGGTAACGGGTACCTGCCTGGAATACGGCTTTCACGAAGGCTGCCTGCAGGAGGAAATGATGACCGACCCGGGAAATGCTTATGCCCTGGCAAAGGATACGCTGCGGAAGTTCCTGCAGCAGTTGCAGAAAGTACAGCCTTTTTCCCTGAAGTGGATACGGCTGTTTTACATGTTCGGCAAAGGTCAGAATCCCAATTCCCTGTTTTCCCAACTGGACAGGGCCATTGAACGGAACGAGCCGGCGTTCAACATGAGCGGCGGCGAGCAGGTCCGGGACTACCTGCCTGTAGCCGATGTTGCGGCGTACATCAGGGCCATTGCCCTGCAGGACCAGGTTACCGGTTTGATCAATTGCTGCAGCGGCCAGCCGGTGCAGCTGAAAGACCTGGTCGCCCTTTATTTACAAGAAAAAAAATCTGACATTTCACTGAATCTCGGATATTATCCCTACCTGGATTATGAGCCTATGCGCTTTTGGGGTGATAATTCCAGGTTGCAAACCATTTTAGAAAATGAACAATCCCGTTAAAGAGTTTATAGACCAACGAGTAAACCGGATCGCCGGTAACGGTTCCAACCCGGCCTTGCAGGAAGCCGCCCGGGCGTTTAACCTGGAGTCGAACAAGGCCCAGTATTCCTACAATTTTTCCTGGATGGGCCGTCCCATTATCCAGTACCCGCAGGATATGATTGCCATGCAGGAAATCATCTGGGAGGTTCAGCCCGACCTGATCATTGAGACCGGTATCGCCCATGGCGGTTCCCTGATCTTTTATGCGTCTTTGCTGGAATTGATCGGCAAAGGGGAGATTCTGGGCATTGATGTGGATATCCGGGAGCATAATAGGGCCGCCATCGAGGCGCATCCTATGGCCAAACGGATCAAGATGATCCAGGGCTCCTCCATTAGCCAGGAAATTGTGGACCAGGTGCGGCAGCAGGCGGCCGGAAAGGAAAAGATCCTCGTTTGCCTGGACTCCAACCATACCCATGAGCATGTGTTGCGGGAACTGGAACTGTATGCTCCTTTCGTTTCCCTGAATTCTTATATCGTAGTGTTCGATACGATCGTGGAGGATATGCCGGATGGATATTTACCGGGCCGCCCCTGGGGTAAGGGCAATAACCCGAAATCAGCCGTACACGAATTTTTGAAACAGCACCCGGATTTTATCATTGACCAGGCTGTGGACAATAAGCTGCTGATCAGCGTAGCGCCTGATGGTTATCTTAAACGAATCAAGTAACGTTCCCCCATGCAACACACTCCTTTAGTAAGTTTCTGCTTTACCACCTTCAAGCGGCAGTATTACCTGAAAAAGACCCTGGAGAGCATCCGTTTGCAATCCTTCCAGGATTACGAGGTCATTGTTTCGGATAATGACCCGGAAAGAAGCGGTAAAGAGGTAGTAGAAGGATTCCGGGATCCGCGGTTCAAATACTTCCCGAACGAGCAGAACCTGGGAATGAAGAAAAGCTTTAACAAAAGCCTGGAACGTTCCTCCGGCTCCTACATAGTGATGATCGCCGACGACGACCCGGTTTATCCCGATATGCTGGAAACCCTGGTTGGGCTGAAGGACCAGTACCCGGAGTACGGCATGTACCTGGGAGGTTCCAATTACCTGTGTACCCACCCGGGCATTGCCCAATTATACGGGATGAAGGTCGGCATCAACTCCTGCCTGGTCAATGAGCCGGTGGATACGGTGCGCCTGTATTCCCCCAACGAATTCCTGAAGAACTTTTTCGACCTCAAGATTTACCCGGCCTACCTTTGGTCGTGCTGCATGGTGAAGCGGGAAACCCTGGTAGAGATGGGCGGCGTACCGGATTATGATACGCCGTTCTTAGGCGATTATGCCTACCTGAGCATTATGGGCTCGCGTTCGGGCTGCGTGGTCATCAACAAGGCGCTGGGGCACCAGACGGTGCACGAGCAAAACTTCGGGCGCGCCCAGAATGAGCAGCTGGTCCGGATCGGGAAAAATTTCATTGACTATGTTTCCGCCCGGATCCGCCATGTACCGGACTGGCCCGCGGTTGAAAAAAGCATGAAGCATTTTGTGGCCATGTGGATCGTGTCGCATCTTTCTTTCCTGCGGAATTATTATGCGCTGTTCAACCAGCCGGGAACGGAAGACCTGGTGCCGGTGGAGAAGGCTATTTTTTCAACGGAACTGATGAAGCCTTACCGGAAGAAGTACTGGCTGAAGATTCACATGCCGGCACTGCACAATTCCCTGGTGTGGCTGAAGAAAAAGCTTTAAGGATCCCGTGTCCGGGAACAATTGCTTCGATGGCGTAACCTTGTCTTTGCCGGTACCGGTCCTTCGTTTCCGGCAGCTGGCAACATTCATTTAATACTATTTTATGGCTAAATACAGTATTGTTTTACCGGTGCGCAACGGCGGGGAGTATATAAAAGAATGCATTCACAGCATTCTGTCCCAATCTTTGGGCGACCTGAACCTGCATGTTTTAGACAACAATAGTACGGATGGCACCCTGGAGTGGGTACAGTCGCTTTCCGATAGCCGCATTGTGGTGTATCCTTCCGGTAAATCGCTGACGATCGAGGAGAACTGGGCCCGCATCACCTCCATTCCGAAGAATGAGTTCATTACACTGATCGGGCACGACGATATCCTGCACCCGCACTATTTGCAGGTGATGGACGACCTGATTGGCAAGTATCCCGATGCCAGCCTGTATCAGGCGCATTTCCTGTACATCGATGCCCAGGGAAAGACGATTCGCAAATGCAAGCCCATGGCCGAACGGCAGTCGGCAGCGGAATTCCTTTCCTTCTTCCTGTGCAACATGATGGACAGCATGGGCACCGGCTTTATGATGCGGGCGGCCGATTATGATGCCGCCGGCGGCATCCCTGCCTACCCGAACCTGTTGTTCGCCGATTTCGACATCTGGATCCGGCTGATCAAAAAATCCTATCTGGCAGTAGCCTTTGAAGAAACCTTTTCCTTCCGCATCCACCAAAGCACCACCACCACTTCCCCGGACGTCAAGTTCCAGGAGGCCTTCAAAGAATTCGTCCGCTTTTTAAAGTCGCAGCAGGACGATCCCCTGTTACGGGAGGCCATCCAGCGGTATGCCCTCCACTTTATCTCCTTTTACTCCAAGGGGCTGGCCCACCGCTTACTGCGAACGCCGAAAGGAAAAAGAAAGGGGCTGACCGTCGCCGCCTTTCTTTCCGAATGCAAGCAATTCGCCGACGAACTGGTCCCCGGAAATGCGTTCGACCCGGAAAAAATCCTCAGCATGAAGCTGGCCCGGCAAATCGACAGCAACTTTATCACGCGGTCCTTATTCCTTGGCTTTAAAAAAGTATATGCAAAGCCGGTGCTGAAATAATTATTGCTTTTGCTCCAAACAAAGATGATCATTATCCCACTAAACCCGGTCGTACACTTTGCTGGTCTCTATCGTCATCATTAACTACAACACCTTCGCGCTCACCTGCCAGTGCATCCAGTCCGTGCTGGACTTTACCAAAGGGGTTCCTTACGAGATCATCCTGGTGGACAATGCCTCCACGGAATGCGATCCTTCGCTGTTCAAGGAAAAGTTCCCCGGCATCATCCTGGTGATCAATCCGCACAATTCGGGATTTGCCAAGGGCAACAACCTCGGTATTTCGTTTGCCAAAGGCGACCTGGTCTTGTTGTTGAACAGCGACACCTACCTGACCGAAGACGCCATCAGCAAAAGCGCCCAAGCCTGGAAAGACCACCCGGGAACCGGGGTGCTGGGCTGCAAGATGGTGTACCCCGACGGGGGGCTGCAGTATTCGGCCCGCCGCTTCCGCAGCCTTCAATGGGAACTGCTCGACCTGTTTCGCTTTTTGCCCTACCTGCTGCCCTACCGGCAGCGGGCCCGCCTGATGCTGGGAAAATATTTTAAACTGGACTTCACCACCACCGCCGACTGGGTGAACGGCGCCTTTTTCCTGTTTCCCAAAGAGGTGCTGCAACGACTGCCGGAAGGAAAGCTGGACGAACGATTCTTTATGTACGGCGAGGACCAGCTGTGGTGCGAGCAGATCAAGAACCTGGGCTATGAGATCCTGTTCTTCGCCGGCGCCTGCATCGTCCATATCCACAGCGGCAGCACCAATGTGAAAAAACAGATCGGCCTGCGCAAGGTGATGGAGCGCAACGAGCTGGTGATCATGGAGGCCCGGAAAGGGAAGGGGCTGTATTATTACTGCTTTGCCGCCATCTTTTCCTTCAAGCAGGCCCTGATCTACTCCGGCAAATGGATAAAATTGAAGGCTAAGGGATAAAGGATATTACCTGCAGATAAACTCCGCGGCTTTTTGGGTGCTGTAGCCCCAATAAAAATGCCCGTAGTATTCCGGGCCGATATCCTTTTGAACGGAAGCCATGGCAACCACCGCTTCGGCAAAGGCCTGCCAGTCGCCATCGCCTGCTACCTGCAACTTGCCGTTACAGAGGGCCGGATCCACACCTATGGCGCCGTTGTTCGTAGATACGGCATTGGCATTCATCCCCAGGGATTCCACCAGCTTGGTTTTGATACCGCCACCCTCGGTAAGGGGATTTAAAAAAACGTCCGTGGCCATAAAATACTGGTAGATATCGTCCACGAAACCGGCATAGGCCACCTTTGGGTGGCCAGGGCTTTTGCCGTCCAGGCCGGGACCGCAGACCAGCACCCGGAAGGGAAAGCCCTGTTGCTGCAGGCGGGGCGCAATTTCGTGTTCGATGATCTGCAGTGCCGCGAGGTTCGGGCCATAATTAAAGGCGCCGGCAAAGAGCAGGAGGCGCTCCTCCGCTTTCAGGCCATGCTGCCGGCGCACCGTCGTCCGGGCCTGGGCCTGCTCTTCTTCCGAAGGCCTGCCGGCCCGCTCGATGCCGTAGGTCAGCAACGTGCACTTTTCTGCATCCAGTGCATAATCGCGCAGCGCCGTCTGCCGGTCTTCTTCGGTGATAAAGAGGTTGTAATCCGCGTTTTGGTGCGTCCATTTTTCGTAATGCCACAGGATGCCCCACCACCATTTGCCCAGGGTTTTGAACCGCAGCGACTCGATGTTGTGGGAGTGCACTACCAGCTTCAGTCCCATGGTTTTTTTCAGCAGCACCGCCAGCCATCCCAGGTAGGGGTGTTCGATCAGCAGGTGAGAGGGGCGCAGCCCGCGGATGATCTTCCTTATTCGGAAATACTGCAGCGGATTCACATAGCGCAGGGGCGAGCCGGAAAACAGCGGGATGGTAGCATAACCTTCGGCCCGGCCGTTGTCGTTGGTCTTCGTGGTGACTACGTGCAGGTCGGTATGCCGGCTGAAATACTTGTTAAAGAGGGCGATACCTTTTTGCCCGCCCACCTTGGCGGGCAAAAAGGTATAGGAAACAAGGCTGAGTACACGCACCATGCTTAACTGAGTACGGTTGTGCGGCGGGACCGCTTCACTTCAAAAAAGATCGCTGCCGCCAGTAAAAGAAGGGTGATCACCGAGGCGATCAGGGACAGGGTGTTGCCGGTTTTATACGAGGCCGGTTCGAAGATGAAGTCGACCGTATGGGTGCCGGCCGGCAGGTTCATGCCCCGCAGCACGTAATCGGTTTTCACGTACTCCGCCTTTTTGCCGTCGATATAGGCATTCCAGCCCAGGGGGTAATAGATCTCGCTGAATACGGCGAAGGCGTCCTGCTTGCCGGTGAACCGGTAGGAGACGGTATCGTTGGAATGCCGGGCTACTACCAGGCTGGCGGTGGAGTCGAAGCCGCTCAGGGGCTTCAGCTGTCCGGCAAACTTCTGTTGTACGATGGCGGTATCCTTCGACACGTTGGCCAGGGCCGCCATTTCGGCGTCGGCGTTGGCAACGGTGCGCACGGCTTTTACCAGCCAGGCCGGTCCGAAGGCTTCGGGGTTAAGCTGCGCCTGGGCTTGTCCGCCCTGGCCGCCGGGGGTAATGAAGTATTTCGTGTTCAGCATGTTGAACACCTTCATGTTGCCTTTGCTGATCTGGTGTTCGATCAGGTCCTGGTACAGTCCCAGCTTGGCGGGGTGGTAGCCGCCCACGCTGTTGTGGAAGTAGGAGGCGCGGGAGCCGTTGAAGGGGCCCTGCGGGTCGGTCTGGTCGAAGACGCGGAAGGGTTTGGCCGCGTCGGCCATAATTTGCTGGTCGGCCTGGGTGGGGGTGAAGGAGGCTTCAAACTGCTCCTTTTCCACGTACTTGTCCTCGTTCAGGTAGCGGCGGCCTACGGGCATCAGGTCGATGAGGGTCAACAGGGTCAGGCCGATGAGGACGTGCAGCGCCTTGAGGCGGTCTTTCAGGAAGCCGGCCACCAGCAGCGCCGCCAGGGCAATGAAGAGTACCGAGCGCAGCAGGTCGGAACCGAACAGCGATTGCCGGTCCTCGTGCAGGGCCGTCATCAGTCCCTGGCTAAAGGTCTGGGCCTGCTGCAACGCCTGGGGGGAGGGCTGCTGGGCTCCCTGTGTCATGGCGCTGGTAAAATAGTCCTGGATCTGGCTGTCATTAGCGCTTTTATAATTAAAGGAAATGTACAGCACGCCCAACAGGGCCACCAGTCCGCCGGTGATATACAGGGATACTTTAAATTGCTTCCAGAGGGCTTCGCGCTTTTCTCCGCCGAACAGCACCTGCTGCAGCGCCAGGGCCGCGGTAACGGCAAAGGTGAACTGCGGGATCACCAGGGCCATGGAGGGCGCCCGGAATTTATTGTACAGGGGCAGGTAGTCGAACAAAAAGTAGTTGAAGGCGGCAAAGTTCTTACCCCAGGAGAGCAGGATGCCAAAAACCGTGGCGGCAATGATCCACCATTTGTGCCAGCTTTTAAGGTACACCATGCCCAGGATAAAGAGGAAACAGATCACGGCGCCCAGGTACACGGGGCCGGAGGTGCTGGGCTGGTCGCCCCAGTAGGAGTAGGAATTGGCCATCTGCACGGCCTGGTCTTCGGGAACGCCCACCTCGCCGAGCTTTTCACTGAATTTGGTGGCGCCTTTGTGCTCGTCGCCACCGTTGCTGCCGCCGTAGATACCGGGGACGACCAGGGTAAAGGTTTCGCTGATGCCGTAGCTCCAGTTAAAAGCATAGTCCTTGTCGAGGCCGCCCTTGGTCTTGTTTTGCGCATCGCCGCCGGCCGTCAGTTCGGAGCGGCCGCCGCGCATGGTTTCCTGGGCGTATTCGCGCAGGGGCAGCATGTTGGAGGCAAACATGAAGAAGCCCAGGGCGCAGGCGAGGGCAGCACCGGCCACGGCTTTACCCACATGAGCCAGTTCGCCTTTTTTGGAGCTGTACACCGCGAAGGCCAGCACCATAAAGCCCATGATGATGCCGGTATAATAAATGATTTGAAGGTGCTGGGTAGCTACCTGGAAACTAAAGAAGATAGACAACAGGGCCAGTCCCCACCAATACCGCCGCTGGAACAGGAGCAGCAGGCTGCCGATAACGGCGGGCATCAGGCCCATGGCCTGCATCTTGGTATCGTGGCCCACCGCCACGATGATGGGGTCGTAGGTGGCATAGGTATAGGCCAGGGCCGACAAAATGCCGATCCACGGATTGACCCGCAAGATCTGGCTGAGGAAGTAAAAACAGATGCAGGAAAGCAGGAAAAAGCTGATCGGCTTGGGCAGGCCGAAATTCAGCAGGTAGGTCAGGTACAGGGTGGGCGGGTTCATGGCCGGCTCGAAGGCCACCGTATACGCCGGCATGCCGCTAAACAGGCTGTTAGTCCACAGGGGAAAATGACCCGTCCGTTCCTTGTACTCGATCGATTGCTGGGCCATGCCCTTCCAGCCCAGGACATCGTGTTGGTTCACCACTTTGCCTTCGAGCACCGGTTTGCAATAAAGAACCGCTACAATTAAAAATATAACGACCGCTACTATATGGGGGAGCGCTTTCTGGAAAAACCCTTTTTTCATACACCGGCAAAATAAAAGTATTTTCCGTATAATAGTTCCTGAGTTCCTAAGTTCCTGAGTTCCTGAGTTGGGAGTTCACAAGTTGGAGTTTCGCCTGTCCTGAAGAAACTACAAAAGTCTTTAAGACTTTTGTAGTTTGGCGTTCTTTCAGGCTGCTCTTTCCAGAGTTACGCCAACTCAGAAACTCAGAAACTCAGAAACTCAGGAACTTCTGAGTTATCTTGTACCCCGAAACAAACGGAGCTAAAACGGAAGTGAACTACATGCGGGCGCTATTATTTTTGTCACGGGTGGCTTTGATCTGCAATCTGTTTTTTCTGCTGGCGGTGCTGCTGCAGTACAAAAACTTTATCGGAGAGGAGAAGGTGGTATCCACCATCGTGATCATCGGCTACTTCCTGGCCGTTTTTGTCTTTAACCCGCTGGTGCACCTGCTGTACCTGGCGGTTTTCAGCTTTCGCAGGCGCCTGTTCGACTGGGTGCCGAAATGGCTGGTGGCGGCGAACTTCCTGTTCCTGCTGCTGCAAATCATCTATATCATCCTGTTTTTAAATAATGATACATTCTATTCTTAAAGACAAACCCACGCGGCTGTTCCTGGCGTTTAGCGCTTTCTTCGTGGCCAACGCCCTGATCGCCGAATCCATCGGGGGCAAGATCTTTTCGCTCGAAAAGCTCTTCGGCCTGCCGCCGGCCTCCTTCACGCTGTTCGGGCAAAGCGGCCTGTCGTTCAACCTTACCTGTGGGGTGCTGTTGTGGCCGCTGGAGTTCGTCATGACCGATATCGTCAATGAATATTACGGGCCCAAGGCGGTACGGCGCATCTCCTTTACCGCAGTGGCATTGATCGGCTACGCCTTCCTGATGTATTTCCTAGCCATCGGCGTGCCGCCGGCCGACTTCTGGATCGGCAGCAACCCCGCTTTGCCCAATATGCAAACGGCCTTCAGCGCCATCTTCGGCCAGGGCATGCGCATCATCGTGGGCAGCCTGGTGGCCTTCCTGGTGAGCCAGCTGGTGGATGTGGCCATCTTTCATAAGATCAAGAAAGCCACCGGCGAGCGCCATGTGTGGCTGCGGGCCACGGGCAGTACCGTCGTGTCGCAGTTTATCGACAGCTATATCGTGCTGTTCATCGCCTTCGGCGGCATCTTCCCCTGGCAGCAGATCCTGGCCATCGGCCTTATGAACTATGCCTATAAGTTTACCATGGCCCTCCTGCTCACCCCCGTTATCCTGCTGGCCGAACGCTGGATCGTAAATTACCTCGGCGCCTCCACCGCCCGCCAGATGAAACGGGCCGCGATGGGGGAGGAGGTGCCCGCCATTCCGGCGGCGGGATAGCTACAAGTTTACGAGTTTACGAGTTTACGAGTTTACGAGTTCCTGACGGGCGCCAGCAACTCGTAAACTTGTAAACTCGTAAACTCAATCTTGTTTGATCATCCCCACCACGATCTTATCTATCGGAAGTGTGACACTTTCCGGGGAGAGGTGTTCCCAATCGATGAAGCGGAAGGTTTCGATCTCGTTGTTTTCCTTGTATTTGAGGAGCTGGTTTTCATCGAAGTCGAATTCCAGGTCGCTCAGGCGCACGTTGATCGGTTCGAGGGGGCGTACATAGTAGTAAATGGAAAGGATCTGGTCGCCGGCGCGGAAGGCCGATTCCTGGAAGTAGTCGGTGGTGTAGATGTGGTCGAGCACTTCCACCTTCAGGCCCAGTTCTTCCATGAATTCACGTTTCAGGCAGTCGCGGGTGCCTTCACCCAGCTCCAGGCCGCCGCCGGGAAATTTCGTGTAGTAGTTGCCGCGGATAAATTCATCGCTGACCAGCAGCTGTTTTTTATCGTTGACCAGGATGCCGTAAACCCGGACAGTAAGTTTGTTCATCAGCGAAATATTTTGTTGCGTAAAAAGAACCACCCGATGATCACCGAGATGGCCAGCGACAGCAGGGCCACCACGTAGAAAGCGTAGCGCGAATGCTCGAAGCCGCTGGGCACGTTCATGCCGAACAGGCTCGATACCAGTACGGGGAAGGTGAGCACGATGGTGATCACCGACAGCCGCTTCAGCACTTCGTTCTGGTTGTTGGCGATGATGGAGGCGAAGGCGTCGAGGGTGCTGCTCAGGATGTTGGTGTAAATGTTGGCCATCTCCAGGGCCTGCGAGTTGTCGACGATCAGGTCGTTGAGGTATTCCTTTTCCTCTTCGTTCAGGCCGAGGAAGTTGGTGCGTTCCAGCTTCAGAAACAGCAGCTCGTTGGAACGGAGGGCGGTGACGAAGTACACGAGGCTTTTCTGCACCCGCATCAGTTCCAGCAGCTGTTCGTTGCGGTTGGCGTCGTAGAGTTGCTGTTCCAGCATGTTGCGGCGCTGGTTGATCTCCTTGAGGTATTCCATGAAGTTCTGCACCACTTTTTCAAACACCTTCAGCACCATCATGCTCTTTTTGTCGGGATGACGGTTGCGGAAGGTGTTGAGGAACTTTTTCATGGCGGGGTTCTCGAACGAGTTCACCGTAACCACCTGGTTGTGCGTCAGGATGATACAAATAGGAATGGTGATGTAGTGGGCGTCGCTTTCGTTGAAGGAAAGGTTTTCCGTGGGTGTCTTGATCACGATCAGCCGCACGTTGTCCTCTTCCTCGAAGCGGGTACGTTCGTCGATATCCAGCGAGTCGGTTAAAAAGTCGATGGGAATATCCAGCGATTCGGACAGGTGGGTGAACTCCTCCTGTTTCAGCGGGGGCAGCACGTTTACCCAGGTGCCGTTTTCGGGCTGTTCCACCTGCACCGTTTTGTGGTCGATATTTTTGTAATACTGGATCAACTGATGAGTGATGAATAATGAGTGATGAGTGTTCCCGGCCGAATTCCCAATTAACCAATTAACCAATTCCTGTACCCCGTTACACCTCGACCGTGCCTTCGAACACCCGTTGGGCGGGGCCGTTCAGCCAGATGTTTTCGTAGGCGTCGCCGATCTTGTCGTATTCCACGCTCAGGCGGCCGCCGAGGGTCTGCACTTCCACTCGGTTGAAGCCGTTGTCGTTGTGGTAGCATACCAGGGCGGCGGCGGTAACGCCGGTGCCGCAGGAGAAGGTCTCGTCCTCCACGCCCCGCTCGTAGGTGCGGACGATGATGCGGTCGGCATCGTTGAGCTGCTCGACGAAGTTCACGTTGATGCCCTCTTTTTCGAATTCTTTGCTGTAACGGATCTCGCGGCCTTTTTGTTTTACGTTCACGTGCATCACGTCGTTGGACAGGGCTACGTAGTGGGGCGAGCCGGTATTGAGCACGTAGCTGCCGTGGTTGTACTGGATGGTGGCCACGTCGTTCATTTTCAGGGCCACGGTGCCGTCGATGTTCACGGAAGCCTCGTGGTCGCCGTCGCTGGCAATGAATTTATAGGTGGTGCGGATGATGCCCATATCGAAGGCAAACTTTACCAGGCAGCGGCCGCCGTTGCCGCACATGGAGCCTTCGCGGCCATCGGAATTGTAATACTTCATTTCGAAATCATAGCCGGGGCGGGTATTGAGGAGCATGAGGCCGTCGGCGCCGATGCCGAAGCGCCGGTGGCAGAGGCTGTATACCTGTTCGGAGGTTAATCCGCTGTATTGTCCGGTCCGGTTATCCAGGATCACAAAATCGTTGCCCGTGCCCTGGTATTTGTAAAATTTAGCTTGCATGATGGTTTTATAAAGTGCCAATAATTTCTAATGCGTGTCGGATCAGGTTTTCCACCGGCACGCGGCTGTCTTTTGAAAATTCCTTCCGCACCCGGTTGGCCACCACGGCGTTCAGCGACAGGCAGTGGTGCCCCAGCAGGGCGCCCAGTCCATAAATTGCCGAGGTTTCCATCTCAAAATTAGCGATGCGGTGCGGACCGTACGAAAATTCCGTGAAACGCTGTACCAGCCCGGGGTCTTTCAGGCCCAGGCGGAGCACTCTTCCCTGCGGTCCGTAAAATCCGGGGCAAGTTAGGGTAATGCCGTGATGAAAGCCCGTTACAAATTTTTTTAACAGCGAAGCGGAGGCGCTGCTGATGTAGGGGGGGGAGGCCTGTGCCCGGGTGGCGGTGACAAAGGCCTGCAGCAGCTGTTTTTCCTCCTCGTTGGGTTCGGGGCGGTAAAAATGCAGCAGGTTGTCCAGTCCCAGGCCGTGGGTGCCGGCAACGAAGCCGTCCACGGGGATGTCGGCCTGCAGGGAGCCGCAGGTGCCAATGCGGATGAGGTTCAGCGACCGCAGCTGCGGCCGGATGGTGCGGGTGGTGAAGTCGATGTTGGCCAGGGCGTCCAGCTCGTTCACCACGATATCTATATTATCGGGACCGATGCCGGAGGAGACTACGGTCAGGCGTTTGCCGCCGATCCGGCCGGTGTGGGAAACGAATTCGCGGTGGTGCCCTTCGTGTTCGATCCGGTCGAAGTGCTTGCTGACTTCTTTAACGCGGAAGGGGTCGCCGACGAGGATGATGGTATCGGCCATTTCTTCGGGACGAAGGTCGAGGTGATACACGGCTCCACGGGCATTTATGATCAGTTCGGATTCGGCTATGCGCTGCATGAAAAAATTTAAAATAAAAACATTGATGAGATTGTTGGAAATCTCGGTAAAAATATCCTATTTTCGCACCGCGTTCAAAAAAACCGGTTTAAGCGAATCTTAAAAGTTTAATTGAAACGTAAAATT
This sequence comes from Huijunlia imazamoxiresistens, assembly GCF_037132455.1. Taxonomy (NCBI): domain Bacteria; kingdom Pseudomonadati; phylum Bacteroidota; class Chitinophagia; order Chitinophagales; family Chitinophagaceae; genus Huijunlia; species Huijunlia imazamoxiresistens. Next base: position 168,927 of record NZ_JBBBEI010000007.1, read on the forward strand.
GGTACCATGGCCGAGTGGCTAGGCAGAGGTCTGCAAAACCTCCTACAGCAGTTCGAATCTGCTTGGTACCTCGAGAAAAAGCCTCCTGCAAATGGGAGGCTTTTTTCGTCAATAGACATGGGTCAATAGTCATGGGACATTGGTCGTTCACTTCTGTAATATCAGTATAACCAACCGTTCATGTTAACGCAGCAGGAACAAGATTTTATCCGTTACTGGGAAGCCAACCGGCTCAACAAAAAACGTTTTCTCCGCCAGTTCAGCCTTGGTTTTCCCCTGGGCGTGGGCATTGTATTGGTCATCCTCGTCAACCTGCTTTCGGGCTGGTACAAAAAGGCCGATATGGTGCTGCAAACGCATTCCTCCGTCATTATTGTCGTACTTATTGCCGGGGTGGGCATCGCCACCTTCGTTACCATCTTTTCCAGCCGCCATAAGTGGGAGCAAAACGAGCAGCGCTACCACGAACTGAAAGCCCGCGAGGCCGGTAAAGAGGGGTACAAAGCGCCCGCAGAAGAGACGGGACCTGAGGAGTGGTGAGGTTTTCGGTAAGCGTTTTGTATTAGGTTAAAAAATATGGGAACGGTCCGTTAAACTCTAGCGCTCAGTTTGCTTCTTAACCCGCCCCTAGGGGTCCCTTGCGCTATCGATTCATGCAAACGAATAAAGTAACAAATATGATGAGAAAACTAATCTTGGCGGTGGCGGTCATTTTTTCGCTTGCCGGCTGTTTGAAGAAGTCCGACAACTCGGTAACCTGCACCTTCGATCCCTGTGCGGTAAAAGCCCCCGATGCCGAAATTCAACAGGTAAAAACTTATATCGATACCAATGGCATCGTGGCCACGCAACATTGCAGCGGCCTTTATTATACGGTGTTGAGTGAAGGATCCGGCAAAACACCCCAAACCTGCCTGGGCGTGATTGCCCGCTACAAGGGCAGCCTGACCAACGGAACAGTATTCGAAGACCAGAGCACCGGCGAAGGGGTGGAATTTAACCTCGGCTATGTGATCCGCGGCTGGACCATCGGCCTGCCCCTGGTGAAGAACGGCGGCAAAATCCGGCTGTACATCCCGCCTTCGCTGGCGTATGGCAGCACAGCCCGTACCGATGCCAACGGCAACGTGGTGATTCCCGCTAACTCCATCCTCATCTTTGATGTGGAGATCCTTGCCGTACAATAGTTTACAAGTTTACGGGTTTACGGGTTTACGGGCTTGATGGAAGTCAGCCGTGAGGCTTTAAATTCTTAAGGGAAGAGCCCGGAAGAGAGCGTTGGAGGTGATGCCTTCGATTGTTTCTTCCGGGCTTTTTCATTCCGGCACTTGGCTTGAATATACCTTTGTCAAAAGGCTCCTCTTGGCACACGAAGCGATCTCAGTATTTGATATGTTCAAAATCGGCGTCGGCCCTTCCTCCTCCCATACCCTGGGCCCCTGGCGGGCGGCGCTGCGTTTTTTGCAAACGGCCGGCAACCGCCCGGTCAGCAGCCTGAAAGTTTTGCTCTACGGCTCCCTGGCCAAGACCGGCAAGGGCCACGGTACCGACGTGGCGGTGCAGCTGGGCCTGTGCGGCGAAGACCCCGTCACCTTCGACGTGGATGCCATTGCCTCCCGGATCGAAAGCATTGCGGCTACCGGCCGCCTGGAACTGGGAGGGGGGCAGTCGATTCCATTCCAGCCGGCAGAGGACATCGAATTCCTGTTTTCCGAAACCCTGCCGTACCATCCCAACGGGTTGAGCTTCCTGGCTACGTTTGAAGACGGCGCCTCCATTTGCGAAACCTATTACTCCATCGGCGGGGGCTTCGTCGTGAAGGAAGGAGAGGAGGCCGGCCGCAGCCAGGTGGACCTGCCCTTCCCCATCAATACCGCCGACGACCTGATGCGCTGGTGCATGAAAACCGGGCTGAGCATTTCGGAGGTGGTGCTGGAAAATGAGGCGGCCTGGCGGCCCGAGGAGGAAACGCTCTACGGCCTGGGGCACATCTGGAAGGTCATGAAGGAATGTGCCTACCGGGGCTGCCATACCGAAGGGGTGTTGCCCGGCGGCCTGAACGTGAAGCGGCGGGCGGCCCACCTGAACAAGCGGCTGCTGAACGGCCGAACCTACGAGGGCCCCGACGGCTGGATTGAAGCCATCCGGCAGGGCGGCCAGTCGTTCCAGTACATCCTCGACTGGGTGAGCTGCTTTGCCCTGGCCGTGAACGAGGAGAACGCTTCCTTCGGCCGGGTGGTGACGGCCCCCACCAACGGCTCCGCCGGCGTGGTGCCGGCCGTGCTGCTGTATTACCTCATTTTTCACGAACGGGTGACGGAAGACCGCATCTTCCAGTTCCTGCTGACTGCTTCGGAGATCGGCTCCATCTTTAAAAAGGGCGCTACCATATCGGCGGCCATGGGCGGCTGCCAGGCCGAGATCGGCGTTTCCTCTTCCATGGCGGCGGCGGCCCTTACCGAAGTGCTGGGCGGCACCCAGCGGCAGTGCCTGATGGCGGCCGAGATCGCTATGGAGCACCACCTGGGCATGACCTGCGACCCCATAGCCGGGCTGGTGCAGGTGCCCTGCATCGAACGCAATACCATGGGTGCCATCAAGGCCATCACGGCGGCTCAGCTGGCGCTGCAAAGCACGCCCGACTTCGCCAAGGTGTCGCTCGACGCCGTTATCGAAACCATGTGGGAAACCGCCCAGGACATGAGCTCCAAGTACAAGGAAACCGCCGAGGGCGGCCTGGCGGTGAATATTCCGCTGAGCCTGAGCCAATGCTGAGTTTGGTAATTAGGCTATTGGTTCATTGGGAATTAGGGAGGAGGCTTACGTCCGAATAAGGCTTTCCTGCAATTTTTAGGGGGATGGATCGTTTATCTGATAATGGTTGAGTTTGATATCGTATTTTTGATATCGCTTTGTATAAAATCCTGTTATTCAGAACTGAATCCAATAATACCTAATACCCTGCTATGAAGAAAGTTCTTTTGTTCCCGCTATGCGTCCTGGTCCTTTCATCTCCTTCTTTTGCCCAGGACCTTCGAAAAGTGAAAGGGTTCGCCTTTACCAACGAGGAGCTGGCGCATTACCTCCACTACAAGAGCCGGCAGCAGCGAACGAAGGCATGGGTCGCCCTGGTCAGCGGGCCTGCCATCACCGCCACGGGGCTGGCGGTGATCCTGAAAAACCAGGAGCTGAGTAAAAGCGGGCAGAACTTTTTCTTCATAGCCGCCAGTGCCGGCCTGGTGACCACCATCAGCAGCGTTCCCCTCTATATATCTTCGGTCCAGAACCGTAAAAAGGCCCGGCTGTTGCTCAAAAACGAAGCGACAACCATGGTCCGGCCATCACGCTCCTTCCTGCTGCCCGCCATTGGCATAGGGCTTTCTCTGTAAAAAAACTTTACCTATTTCCTCTTTTTGTGATTTTTACAGGCCGGGGCCATTTTGTAATTTAGCAGGACGTACGATTGTTCCTTCCCGGAAGACTGCACTGCCGTTACCGCTATGGATATTTCTTTATCTACAGAAATCAACTGCCATGGCAAAGGTTCCCCCCACAATTGCTGTTTCCCGGCGGCTCCTCGCCGGAAGTGCGCTGATCGCTAGCATGCTGGTATTAAGCTACTGCACCCAGAATAAGGCAAAGGACCCGGCTCCTCAACCGGAAGCGCCCAGAACGGAATATGGCGGCTTTGACAGCCCCGTAAGCTGGGGCGAGCACCTGGTGACGGTCAGCGCCTGCCACGATTGCCATTCCCCCAAAAAAATGACGGCCCTGGGCCCGGAAGTGGACACTGCCCTGTTGCTCTCCGGCCACCCGGCCAAAGCCCCGGGTCCGGACATCAATCGCAAGGAAGCCGAAAGCAAGGGACTGGTGGTCACCGATGGTTCGCTTACCGCCTGGGCCGGGCCCTGGGGTGTTTCGTATACGGCCAACCTCACCTCCGACAGTACGGGTATCGGGGGCTGGAACGAAGGCCAGTTCCTTTACGCCATCCGGAACGGCAAGTACAAGGGAATGGAGAACGGCCGTCCCCTGTTGCCGCCCATGCCCTGGCAGATGTACCGGCACATGACCGACGACGAGCTGAAAGCCATCTTCGCTTACCTGAAATCTACTAGGCCTGTTCGCAATATCGTTCCGCCCCCGCTGCCGCCGGCCGCCGCACCCCGGTAAAGAAAATCGATTTCTGATTGTCAGCCGGTGACGCTCTGTGCCGCTAGGCACAGTTGGTGGGTAGAAAGTCCGGACAGAGGATTTCCGTTCCGTTCAGGAACGGTTGGTAGGTTGCAAATACCAGCCGTTCCTAACGGAACGGAAATCTTCAAATTGAACCTTTCTACCCACCAGGCGTCCCTGACGGGACGCAAACCCTTTATCATTGCCGTCATTTTAAATTGGGAAAGGGCAGGCTAAAAAAAGCACCCGTTACCGGATGTCTGCAGTAAACCCTGCAGGAAAACCGGGTAACGGGTGTTTGTTGTGTATAAAATATGCCCGCAGGCAACCATTGCGGACTAACGGCCTTTATTCAATGGGGATGCGCTTGCCGTTTTCCGACAGCCATTTGTCAAACGACTTCAGCTCGGGATTGAGCTCTTTGGTGTAGTCTACGTTGCGTACCCGGTTGCAGTCCTCTTCAAAGTCGCGGTAAAACTGGAACATATTTCCCAGGTCGTCGGCGCCGGGGAAGCCGAAGCCCCGGTAGGTTTCCGGTGTCACGTTGTTGAAGGTCACTTCCTGGCCCAGGACTTTGGTGAGGGCGGAAGCCATCTCCTGGCCGGACAGGTGTTCGCCGGCAACGCCGATGGTTTTGCCCACCAGCCCTGTTCCTTTCTTGAAAATACCGTAGGCCGCCTTGCCGATATCTTCGGCGGCGATGCCTGCCATCTTTTTGTCGTCGAGGGGGAAGGTCAGGTACAGTTTGCCGTCCGGTCCTTTTTTCGGGCCGCTGCCGAAGTGGATAAAGTTGTCCCAGTAAAACGATGCCCGCAAAAAGGTGGTGGGAACGCCCAGGTCGAGGAAGATCTGGTCGGCTTCGCCCTTGGCGTCGAAGTGCGGCACTTTGTATTTGCCCTGGAGGGTAGGCATGCGGTCGTCGTCGAGCGGCACCCACTTACGGGTATCTTCCAGGGTGGACCAGATCACGTGCTGCAGGCCGGCGGCTTTGGCGGCTTCGGCCATGCTGCGGGCTTCTTCGTATTCCTTTTCCGGCGAGAAGTGGGCCCAGAAAAACGTAACGAAGTAGGCGCCATAGGCACCTTCCAGGGCCTTTTGAATGCTTTGCTTATCGTCGATATCCGCCGCCACCACTTCCGCTCCCAGGCGGGCCAGTTCCTGTGCCTTGGCGGACTGGGGATCCCTGGTAATGGCGCGTACGGCAAACTCGCTGTTCTTATCCTGGAGGATGGCGTGGGCAAGGCTGCCTCCCTGGGCGCCGGTTGCTCCGAATACCGCAATGATCTTTTTGGACATAATGAGGTAAATTTTGTTTGGAAGTTACAACACTAAGCCGGAAAAATGCAACGGCAGGCAATAGGCGAAAATTAAGTTTTCTGTCACCGGCCGCCCGTCAGGGCAGCACGATTTTCTCGCCCAGGAAGCGGGGCTCCGTGCCGGTAAGGTAATCGACGAACACTTTCACCCGCGCCAGCTTTTCACGGGCTTTTATGCGGATGCCGCTGCGGGCACCCACGTCGCGGGCATTGAAGCCGACAGCCGCAATGCCTTCGCGGGTGGCCAGGTAAATGGCCCGCTCGTTGTGAAACGGCTGCGAGATGATGGTGGCCGAGCGCTGGCCGAAGATTTCACGCAGGCGCACGATGGAGTCGAAGGTGCGGAAGCCGGCATAGTCCAGGAAAATATGGGCGGAGTCCACACCGGCCGCTACCAGGTCGGCCCGCATCAGTTCCGGTTCGTTGTAGTCGTGGCGGCTGTTGTCGCCGCTGATGACCAGGTGTTTAATTTTTTCCGCCTTTGCCAGCTGCACCGCCGCCTCTATCCGGTAGCGGTAGTAAGGATTTACATGGCCGTTGGCCAGGTATTTGGCGGTCCCCAGCAGCAGCCCTGTTTTGTTGTAAGGCACCTGGTCTGGCCGGGAATACAGGCGGCCCCGGGCCGCCCGGTCAATCGCCCGGTCGCACCAGAAGATCGCACCTGCTGCCAGGGTTGCCAGCAGCAGTAGCGTAAGCAGTACCCATTGTTTGCGTTTTTGCATACAACAAAAATAACGATCAGGACAGCAGTCCGGCCGCGGTGGTGAAGGGGAGGTGCTGGGCCTCGGCCACTGCCTTGTACGTGACAAAGCCGTTCAGCGTGTTGATGCCTTTGCTCAGGGCCGGGTTGTCGAGGCAGGCCTGGCGGAACCCTTTGTTGGCGATCTGCACGGCGTAGGGCACGGTCACGTTGGTCAGCGCCAGGGTGGAGGTCCGCGGCACGGCTCCCGGCATGTTGGCCACGGCATAATGCACCACGCCGTGCTTCACGTAGGTGGGTTCGGAATGGGTGGTGATGCGGTCGATGGTTTCAAAGGAGCCGCCCTGGTCGATGGCGATGTCCACCACTACCGAGCCCGCTTCCATGGACCGCACCATGTCTTCCGACACCAGCTTGGGCGCCCGTGCGCCGGGGATGAGCACGGCGCTGATCACCAGGTCGGACTCCTTGACGGTCTGGGCGATGTTGTAGGGGTTGGAGATCAGGGTGTTGATGGAGGTGCCGAAAATGTCGTCCAGCTGGCGGAGGCGTTCGGGGTTGAGGTCGATGATGGTGACGTCGGCGCCAAAGCCCACGGCCACCTTGGCGGCATTGGTGCCGGCCACGCCGCCGCCGATGATGGTCACCCGGCCGCGGCGCACGCCGGGAACGCCGCCCAGCAGGATGCCCTTACCGCCCTCGGTCTTTTGCAGGAACTGGGCGCCGAGCTGGGCCGACATGCGGCCGGCCACCTCGCTCATAGGCGTCAGCAGCGGCAGCGATCCGTCGGGCAGCTGTACGGTCTCGTAGGCGAGGCCGGTGACCTTTTTCTCCAGTAGCGCCCGGGTCAGCGCCGGCTCCGGCGCCAGGTGCAGGTAGGTAAACAGCAGGAGGCCTTCGCGGAAATAGCGGTACTCGCTTTCCAGCGGTTCCTTCACCTTCATCACCATGTCCTGCGACCAGGCTTCGCCTGCCGTGGATACGATGGTGGCGCCGGCATTGCTGTAGGCTTCGTCGGTAAAGCCCGAGCCCAGGCCCGCGCCCTCTTCGATAAACACGTCGTGCCCGTGGCGCTCCAGGTGGTATACGCCCGCCGGCGTCATGGCCACCCGGTTCTCGTTGTTTTTGACTTCCTTGGGAACACCTATTTTCATGCGCTTGTTTTTGTCTCTTTAATAGATACTACTCGCTGTCCACCTGAACCTTTCCTAAAGCTGCCCAGCCGATGCGTTTTTTTTCGGGGCCGCTCTGGCGGTAGATGCTGCGAAACAGGAAGTGGTCCTCTACCTGGACGCTTTCCATAAATGCCTTTTCCGCCGCCTGCTGCCATACCCCGGGATTGATGTTTGGGGGCAGGGCATCGGCCGTGGTGGCCGCTTTCTGTGCAAAGTCCTTTGCGGCTTCTTCGCGGCACTTTTCCTCCGAGGGCTTGGTGACGTAGGCCACCACGGCCAGTACGGTGGCGATCAGTGCCAGTGCAATGGGTTTTCTCATGTTCTACTGGGTATATATTCAACGTTTTTCAGGGGCTCAATCCGCTATCCGGTGCTGTTCGTACGCATTGGCGGTTATAGATGCCCGTAAGCTGTCCATTTCCTTATCGGACAGCGGGGGCGTGGCAGGAGTGCGGAGGGCTTCCTCCAGCTGCTCCAGGGTGCGGATGCCGGCCACGGCCGACGTGACGGCAGGATGCTGCACCACGAAGCGCAGGGCGGTTTGGGTGGCATTGCGCTGTTCGCCCGATACCGCCTGCACGGCGGCAGCCGCCTGTTGCACCTCGGCCTCGCTGTAGTTCAGGTACGGCTTCGGCGGTTTGTTGATCAGCAGGCCCTGGGCCACCGCGCCGCGGGCCAGCACGCCGATGTTGTGTTGCTGCAGCAGCGCCAGGGTTTGTTCTTCCGGCCGCCGGTCCAGCAGGCTGTATTGCGTCATCACGCTGACGATGCCGGAACGTTTGATCCATTCCTGGATGACACTGGGGCGGATGGACGAAATGCCGTAGTAGCGGATCTTGCCCTGCTGCTTCAGGAGCTCGAAGGCTTCGATGGCTTCGTCGATGGGGTCTTCGAGGGTGCCACCGTGCAGCTGGTACAGGTCGATATAGTCGGTTTGCAGGCGCTTCAGGCTGCCCTCGATGCTGGAAAGGATGTAGTCCTTGCGGGGATTCCAGTCCCAGCCGCTGCCGTCGGCCCGCCACTGGTTGCCCACCTTGGAGGCCAGCACCACCTGGTCGCGGCGGCCCTGGAAGGCCCGGCCCACCAGTTCTTCGTTCGCCCCTTTCTGGTAGAGGTCGGCGGTATCGAAAAAGTTAATGCCCCCCGCCAGGGCCTCGTGCAGGATGCGGGTGCTTTCGGCTGCGTCGCCGGTCAGCGACATGCAGCCGAAACCGATCTCGCTGATCCGCAGGGAAGAAGTGCCTAAGGAATTGTAGTTCATGAAAAGGAGAAAATATGGAATGTAAAATAGATAATGTAAAACGGAAAGGTAACCGGGAAATGTAAAATGTAAAATATAAAATAGTGAATGTAAAATAGGGAATGTAAAACATAAACCCGTGAACCCGTGAACCCGTGAACTCCTAACTCAGGAACTCAGGAACTTTGGAACTTGTGAAATCTGGAACTCCTTAGAGCCCCTCCGCCCACTGATCCCTTTCGTCCGGCGAGAACTTCCACGGGGCGAAGTTGTTTTCCACGTTGGCGAACATGCCGTTCCATTCCTGGGGGGCGTTGCTTTCCTCCATCACCAAATAACGTTTGAGCTCGTTGATGATAAAGAGCGGGTTGATCAGCACCGGGCATACCTGCACGCAGGCCTGGCAACTGGTGCAGGCCCGCAGTTCCTCGGCGGTGATGTAGTCGTGCAGCAGGGTCTTGCCGTCGGCGGCGCCGTCCTTCTGGCGGCCGATGGCCTCCATGCGGTCGCGGGTATCCATCATGATCTTGCGGGGCGACAGCTTTTTGCCCGTGGCATTGGCGGGGCAGGCCTCGGTGCAGCGCCCGCACTCGGTGCAGGTGTAGGCGTCGAGCAGGGCCTTCCAGCTCAGGTCGGGCACGTCCTTGGCGCCGAAGCGTTTGGGTTCGGTCGGCGCGGCTTCGGCCGAAACGGTCTCGGGCTGCAGGGCGTAGAGCACCTCCTGCTGGATCTCGGGCATGTTCTTCATCTTCGCCTGCGGCGCCAGCCGGGCATAGTAGCTGTTGGGAAAGGCCAGGATGATGTGCAGGTGCTTCGAATACGGGATATAGTTCAGGAAAAAAAAGATGCCGGCGATGTGCAGCCACCAGGCGGTGCGCTCGATGGCCACCAGGCTGCCGGTACTGAAGTTAGTAAACAGCGGCGTGAGCAGCCCGGATATAAAGAAGTCGGTGGGCACTTCGGCATAATGGCCGTACTGCTGCAATTGCAGGGCCTTGTCGGCGGCGTTCATCGTCAGGAACAGGGTCATCAGGGCGATCTCGAAAATCAGGATGTAGTTGGCGTCGCTGCGCGGCCAGCCGTCCAGCTCTTTCCGGTTCAGCCGCGGCACTTTCACCGCGTTGCGCCGGATGAGAAAAATGACGCAGGCCGTCAGCACCAGGAACGCCAGCACTTCAAAAAAATTGATGACAAAAGAATAAAACGGGCCCAGCGCAGGAGCGAAGAGGCGGTGGGTGCCGAAAATGCCGTCGAGGATGATCTCGAGTATTTCGATGTTGATAATGATAAAGCCGGCATACACGGCAAAGTGCAGCAGGGCCACCAGCGGCTTGTCGAACATGCGCTGTTGCCCCAGGGCCATCCGCAGCAGGTTGCGCCAGCGCCGCGGGTCGGGTTCAAAGGTCTCGTCGCGCCCCAGTTGGATGTTGCGCCGGATCAGCGCCACCTGGCGGGCAAACAGGAAGATGGCCAGCGCCGCCAGCAGGATGAACAGGAGTTGTTGGAGTAGCTGCATAGCTATAAATGTAAACTGTAAAATATAGAATTAAAAATGTAAAATGGCGGAAGGAAAGCTCCCGGAAGGGTGTAACTGCCAGTCGTCTACATATGGGTGGAATAGATTGTGTGACCCGCCTCGTCCGTTCAATTGGGGTTTTCCTTAATTTCGGCCTGTCCTTTCCTCCGGGAACACCTTATTAACCAGTGATATGAATACCGTAGATACGAACGTGATCCTTCAAGCAGCCGACATCCAACGCAAGATTTACCGCATGGCCCTGGAAGTGGCCGAGCGCAATGCCGACTGCCCCTCGCTGATCATCGCCGGCGTGGAGGGCCATGGCGTGGTGGTGGCGCAGAACGTTATCCGCGCCCTGCAGAAGATCGCTTCCTTCCAGATCCACTTTGTCACCATCCTCATCGACAAGCAGCAACCCCTGGAAGCCTCTATCAATTCTTCCCTGGATTTCAACAACCAGACCATCATCGTGGTGGACGACGTGGCCGACACGGGCCGCACCCTGATGTATTGCGTCAAACCGTTCCTCAACTACGTGCCCAAAAGCATCCAGACCCTGGTGCTGGTGGAGCGCAGCCACAAAGTATTTCCCGTCCAAACCGACTACGTAGGCCTGTCCCTCGCCACCACGCTCCAGGAGCACATCCGCGTGCAGACGGAGGGAGAGGCGATTACGGGGGCAATGCTCTTTTAAGTTTCTGAGTTCCTGAGTTCCTGAGTTGGGAGTTCGACAGTTTGGAGTTACGCCAACTCAGGAACTTTTTCTTTAGAACTGCACCAACCTTCCCCGCAATTTCCCCTTGGAAAACTCTAATGCGGGTGCGGGTACTTTTATACAATTGAGCATAAAGAAGGCCGTTTTCAGCACTTTGCTGCGGGTTTTGATTTGGGTCAGGTCCAGGTCGGGCGCCAGGTACCATTGGCGGTAGCGGCGCAGGTCGGGCCGGTCGAAGATCACCGTTCCGTTTTTGTCGATGGCGCGGTTCTGGTAGCCGCCGAACATGTTTTCCGCGCCGTAGCCGGCCGCCAGGTTCAGCCAGCGGGGGAGGGGTGATTGGGGGAAAAAGGAACGGAGGTTGGCGCTCAGCCAGTAGGTCTGGGCGTTGTAGTCCTTCAGGAGCCGCTCGGGCAGGGTAGCGCCGAAGAGTTGGTTGGCCCGCTTTTCCAGGGAAGGCTCGTAGCGGTTGCGGTGGGCCGAGAACTTGAACTGGAGGCGCTGTTCCTTCCAGCCCAGCTGCTGGGCCGCAAACAGGGCCGAGCCGGTAAGGTTCGCGCCCATATCGCCCCAGCTCCAGCCCCATTCGGCCGAGCGGGCGTCGAGCAGCTCGATCACCGTCATGTAGCCAAACCCGCTAAGGCTGCCCAGCCAGACCGATTTGTTACCGGGCAGGCCGGCCCACTGCCAGAGCGCCGTGCTGGCGCGGCTCCACTGGTAGGCCGTCCAGGCATGGCCCACCTTGTCGGTCTGCAGCCATTCGCCCCAGTCGTTGAAGGTATGGAAGGAGGTGCGGGGATACTCCTGGTACCAGGCGGCGTTCAGGGCCAGCAGCGACCCGCCGTAGCTCCCCACCGACAGCCCGCCTACCAGCCACTGCCGTTTGGCCGCCACCGGGGCAGGCAGGGTGTCCGGAAGGGACGTATGACCAGCAGATTGAATAAGGGAGTCGGGCTGGGTTTGGACCGGCAAAGCCGGCCGGGCCCAAACATTCATGGAAAAAAACAGCAGGATTAATGCGTTGGGGATTATCTTCACCTCCCAAAAGTAAGGCGGCAGCGGATTTTGCCGCATTAAACCAACCGTAACCAACAACTAAATCTCATATTATGGATGCTGTGATTCAACAGAAAGTAGCCAACTGGCTTTCCGGTTCGTTCGATGAAGACATAAAATCAGAGATCAAGCAGCTGCAGACGGCGAACCCCACCGAGCTGGCTGATGCGTTCTACCGGAATCTCGAGTTTGGAACCGGCGGCCTCCGCGGCCTCATGGGCCCTGGTACCAACCGCATGAACAAATACACCGTCGGCATGGCCACCCAGGGGTATGCCAACTACCTGAAGAAAAGCTTTCCCGGCCAGGTAAAGGTGGCCATTGCGCACGACAGCCGCAACAACAGCCGCTTTTTTGCCGAAACCACCGCCAAGGTATTTGCCGCCAACGGCATCAAGGTGTTCTTGTTCGAAGACCTGCGTCCTACTCCCGAGCTTTCTTTCTCTATCCGCCACCTGGGCTGCCAGGGCGGCGTGGTGTGCACCGCCTCGCACAACCCCAAGGAATACAACGGCTATAAAGCCTACTGGGACGATGGCGGCCAGCTGGTGCCCCCGCACGACAAGGCCGTGATCGGCGAAGTGGAAAAGATTCACAGCGTGGACGAAGTGAAGTGGAGCGGCGGCGAAGAGAACATTACCATCGTGGGCAAGGAAGTGGACGAAGCCTACATCCAGATGGTAAAAAGCCTCAGCGTTTATCCCGACGTGATCCAGAAGGAGCACGACCTGAAGATCGTTTATACCCCTATCCACGGTACAGGCATCAAGCTGGTTCCCCAGATACTGAAGGACTACGGCTTTACCAACGTACACGTGGTGGAAGAGCAAAGCATTCCCGACGGCAACTTTCCCACGGTGGTGTACCCCAACCCCGAGGAAAGCGAAGCCATGAGCTTTGCCCTGCGCCAGGCCGAGCAGTTGGATGCCGACATCCTGCTGGGTACCGACCCCGACGCCGACCGCGTAGGCATTGGCGTAAAAGACAACCACGGCAAGTTTGTGCTGCTGAACGGCAACCAGACCGCTGTGCTGGCCTTTAACTACCTCATCGAAAGCCGCCGCGAAAAAGGCATCGCCCAGCCCAACGACATGGTGGTGAAGACCATCGTGACCACCGACATGATCGATGTGTTCGCTTCCCGCAACGGCGTGGCCTGCTACAACGTGCTGACCGGCTTTAAGTGGATCGCTGAGCTGATCAAGGAAAAAGAAGGCAAGGAAAACTATATCGTCGGCGGCGAAGAAAGCTACGGCCTGCTGGTAGGCGACAAGCTGCGCGACAAGGACGCTATCTCCGCCGTGGCCATCCTCTGCGAAATGGCGGCCTACGAAAAATCCAAAGGCCGCAGCCTGTTCCAGAAACTGCTGCAGCTGTACGTGGATTACGGTTTTTACAAGGAGCACCTGATCTCCATTACCAAGAAAGGCATGGACGGCCAGCAGCAGATCGCCGCCATGATGGAGCGCTTCCGCAACAACCCGCCCTCGACCCTGGCCGGCAGCAAGGTGGTGACCCTGCTGGATTACGAGAAAAAGGTACAGACCAACCTGCTGACCTCCGAGCAGTCGCCCATCAACCTGCCCAAGTCGAACGTGCTGCAGTTCATTACCGAAGACGGCAGCAAGATCAGCGCCCGCCCCTCGGGTACCGAGCCGAAGATCAAGTTCTACTTCAGCGTGAACGCCCCGCTGGACAAGGTGGAAAACTTTGAAAAGGTGGAGCAGGAGCTGAAACAGAAGATCGAGACCATCATCAAGGATATGGCCCTGTAGTTCGTACAGGTTCTTCATAAGAAAAGCACGCAACTTTTACCGGTTGCGTGCTTTTTGCTTTCGGGCATTTTCTTCAGCGGAAATATTTTTTCAGGCAGTCCACCCATACCTGGTAGCCTTTTTCCGTCAGGTGCACCCCGTCCCTGGTGAATTCTTTTTTCATCAGGTCCTGTTCATCCGCAAACAAGGCATGGGTGTCGATCAGCGTGAATAGCTGGCGGTAGGGATGGTGGCGTACCCGGTCGTTGGTTTCCTGGATCCGGCTGACCATGCCCGGCTTATCGGTAGGGAAAATGGTTTGCACAAAGATTTTTGTACGGGGCGACCGCTGGTGCAGGGTGTGGACGATTTTGATAATGTTATCGGCCGTTCTTGCCGGCGACAAGGTATCGTTGAACAGGTCGTTGATGCCGATCTCCAAAAAGACGGCGGTAGGCTGCACATAAACGATCTCTTCGAGGCGTTGCAGCACGCCGTCGGTAACATCGCCGGCAATGCCCCGGTTCCTGATGGCAGGCCGGTTCAGCCGCTGTCCCCAGTCGCCTCCCTGCCGGGTGATGCTGTTGCCTAAAAACACGATATCGTGCATTTGGAGGGGGGCTGCTTTAAAGGAAGCGATCATTTTGGGATAGTTGCCCCGGGTCCATTCGTTATGCGTGGCAACGACCTGTCCGGCCGGAGGGTACAGGCTGTCGGGAATGGCTAATGAAACGTTGGATGCATTCACTTTTCCTACTTTTTTAGACGTATTACAGGAAGCACTAATGAGCGTAAGAGTCGTCGCCAAAAATAAGAAGCCGGGGAAATGAGGACGCATGGGGTTAAATGGGTATTTTTTCTGATGAGGGGGCGGTACGGGTTTATGGTCTATGGCAGGCACCCATTCCGGGAGCAAATTAGCTAATTCACGGTTCAGGTGTTCAGGGCAAATAAAAAAGGGCACCTTTTATGGTACCCTTTACTTAGGCGGATGGTCTTAATGATTTATGATAATGTATCAGGGATATCAGTTCGATCAGCGTTGTTTGCTGGCACAAAGAAAAGATGAATTCCGCAGCGGAACGGTTGTCAGTCGCCGAACCGGTATTTTCCGGCGGTGAAAACAGGGTTTAAGGAATTGGTTCATTGGTTCATTGGGATATTGGGCCTTGACATTTGAAAGGTCGCTTCCCAATTCCCAATGAACGAATGAACCCATTAACCAATATCCTGCTTCCCTTTTACCGGCAGGATCATCGGCACCTGCTGCCGGTAGCGGCGGTAGGGCTCGCCGAACTCTTTTAGCAGCTTGGCTTCCTCCAGGCGGATACCGATGAGGGTGTAGACGGTGATAACGGTATTGGAGAGCAGCAGGGAGGCGTAGGGCAGCAGGAGAAAGGCGCCCCAGAGGGCCAGGAAGGTACCCAGGTAAAGGGGGTGCCGGACGTAGCGGTGCACCCCTGTCAGCAGCAGGTGGTTGCCCGTTTGCCGCTCGTCGATGAACAGGGTGCGCAGGCCGCTCAGCTGCCCGAAATATTTGCGGATGCAAACGCCCATTAAGACCAATCCCCCCAGCAGCACGAGGCCGCCGGCCAGCGTGAGGAGCGTAGTGGGCTGGTAGAGCCGGGGAGAAGGCAATCGGGCCTGGAAAACCACCAGCGGCACCAGCGTCAGGGCCGCGAAAAGCGTGTAGTAGAGCCGGTAGTAGGGGAAATGTCCCTTCAAAAAACGGTGCATTTGCCGCTTCACCGGGTGGCTGGCAAGCAGACTGTGGAAAAAACAGTAGCAAATCCACGCAAATGCAAGTAGGGTGTGGGGTTTCATCGTTGTTTAAAAATAGCGATTCTCAAATGCTTAAAGCGAGCAAATTGGCCCTTTATATTTGTGGCATGAGAACGTACGACGACAGCTACCGGCACAAGGGTATGAGAAGAAAACTGGTAGGGGCCATCCGCGAGAAAGGCATTTACGATCTACGGGTTCTGGCGGCGATGGAAGCCGTACCCCGTCATTTTTTTCTGGACTCGGCATTTGATGAATTAGCTTATGAAGACCGTGCTTTTCCAATAGCACAGGAACAGACCATTTCACAGCCCTACACGGTGGCGTACCAGACCCAGCTGCTGGAAGTGAAGCCCTACGAAAAGGTGCTCGAGATCGGTACCGGCAGCGCCTACCAGGCCACCGTGCTGGCCGAGATGGGCGCCCGCGTCTACACCATCGAACGGCAAAGAATGCTGTTTGACAACATCCGCAAATTCCTGTTCCTGCGCAAGTATCCCAACATTAAATTCTTTTACGGCGACGGCTACATGGGCCTGCCTGCCTATGGTCCTTTCGACAAGGTGCTGATCACTGCCGCCGCCCCCTTTGTACCGCAGAAGCTGCTGGACCAGCTGAAACCCGGCGGCATGATGGTCATCCCCTACGGCTCCGGCGCCACCCAGACCATGAAGCGCATCACCAAGCTCTACGACGGCAGCCTCGTTGCCGAAAAATACGACCAGTTCAGCTTCGTACCCATGCTGGGCGGCCGGCACGAATAAGCCCAACCAAAGCAAAATTATTCTAAGAAGGCTTTCTGGATTTTCAGAAAGCCTTCTTATTTTATGGCGGCATTCCTTTTCGGCCCGGGCAGCAGGAAATTGTTTTTGGAGATTTCCGTGCCTAAAGGGGATATAATTTCTGGTGCCTATCTTTAGCCGCAGATCAGTTTCGTAAACCATTAAAAACCAGTCCCTGCCGGCCAGGGGGCTCCCGGAGTCCCGCCCGCGGAGGGGTTGGGGAGGCCCTTTATGCGCATCATCTTCTTTATCCTTTCCGCCCTGGTCACTTCCGGGCTGATCATCGCCCTCAACTTCAAATGGGGCAAGACGCCACCGCTGGGCAAGTTCCTCAGCCCCCAGCAGGGCTTTTGGCAGAATGCCGAACCCCTGGACGCCGACTTCGGCGGCGACCTGTCGCTGCCGGGACTGAAAGGTCCCGTGAACGTGTACTTCGACGACCGCCTGGTGCCGCATGTGTTTGCCCGTGAGGAAGCCGACGCCTATTTCGTCCAGGGCTACCTGCACGCCAAATTCCGCCTCTGGCAGATGGAGTTCCAGACCCGCGCCGCCGCCGGCCGGGTGAGCGAGGTGCTGGGAGCCGACGAACGCTTCCTGCGCTTCGACCGCGAGCAGCGCCGCATGGGCATGGTGTTCGGGGCCGAAAACTCCCTGGGGGCCATGGAAGCCGACAGCAGCTCCAAACCGTATTTCGATGCCTACTCCGCCGGCGTCAACGCCTACATCGCCACCCTTACCGAAAGCACCCTGCCCCTGGAATACAAGCTGCTCGACTACCAGCCCGAAAAATGGAACAACCTCAAAATTGCCCTTTTCCAGATGCAGATGACCAAGGTGCTGGCCGGCTTCGACCGCGACCTGGAATTCACCGGCCTGAAATCCCTTTTTTCGGAAAAGGAAATGAACCTGCTGTTCCCGCAGGCCCCCGATTCGCTGGCCCCCATCGTGCCCAAAGGCACCGCCTTTGCCCCGCCCTCCCTGCACCCGGTAAAGCCCGCCACGGCCGATTCGCTCTATTTTAAAATCAAAAAAGATACTACGGCGGTGAAGGCCGTGCCCCTGCATAAGCCCGACCGCAGCAACGGCAGCAACAACTGGGCGGTCAGTGGGAAAAAGACCCGCAGCGGCGCGCCCATCCTCTGCAACGACCCCCACCTGGAGCTGTCCCTGCCCTCCATCTGGTACGAAATGCAGCTGAGCACGCCCACCATGAACGCCTACGGCGCCTCCTTCCCGGGCGCGCCCTCCATCATCATCGGCTTCAACGACAGCCTGGCCTTCGGCTTTACCAACGCCCAGCGCGACGTAAAGGACTACTATGCCGTCCGCTTTAAGGACGCCTCCCGCAAGGAATACTGGTTCGACGGCCAGTGGCGCCCGGCCCAACTGCGGGTGGAGGAAATCAGGGTGCGCAACGCCCTGCCGGTAAAAGACACCGTCGCCTACACCCTCTTCGGCCCGGTGATCCAGGACGCCAGCTTCCGGAAGGACAGCGCCTACGACGGCGCCATCGCCCTGCGGTGGGTGGCTCACGACACGGCCAACGACGCGGCCATGTGGTTCCGCCTCAACCGGGCAAAGAATTATGCAAACTACCTCAATGCCATCCGCCGCTTCGCCGCCCCGGGGCAGAACATGCTGGTGGCCACCAAGTCGGGCGATATCGCCCTCTGGCAGCAGGCCAAGTTCCCCGCCCGCTGGAAGGGGCAGGGGCTGTACGTGATGCCGGGCGAGGACAGCAGCTACATGTGGCAGGGCTATATCCCCTGGACCGAAAACCCCCACGTGATCAACCCCGCCGAAGGCTTTATCCAGAGCGCCAACCAGCGCCCCGTGGACACTACCTATCCCTACTTTATCCCGGGCAACTACCTCAACCCCCGCGGCTTTACCCTCCACCGCCGCCTGCAACAAATGCAGGACATCACCCCTTCGGCCATGATGGCCCTCCAGAACGATTACTACAACCGCCTGGCGGCCGAGGCCGTGCCCCTGCTGCTGAAATATGTAAACGAAAAAAGCCTCAACGCTACCGAGCAATCCTTCCTGTCGGAAGTCAAAAAATGGAACTTCCTGGCCGCCCGGGAATCGCCGGCCATGACCACCTACCAAACCTGGATGGACAGCCTGATGGTGGGCCTGTGGCAGGACGACTTCAGCCGGGAGGGCCATAAGCCCACCGTTTTCCCCGACGACAATACCACGGTGGAGCTGCTGCTGAAGGATTCCGCCCTGGAATACATCGACGACCGTAATACGCCCGGCAAGGAAACGCTGGAGCAGTTGGTGTCCCGCTCGTTCCGCAAGGCGGTGGGCGCCCTGCAGGGCGAAAAGGACCGGCGGTGGTGGAAACACAAGAACCCCACGATCTACCACCTGCTGCGTACCTCCGTGCTGCCCTTTGCCCGTACGGACCTGAAGGTGGGCGGGGCATCGCAGGCGATTAATGCCATGAAGGTCAGCCATGGCCCCAGCTGGCGCATGATCGTGCACCTGACCACGCCTACCGAAGCCTATGGCGTGTATCCCGGCGGGCAGAGCGGCAACCCCGGCAGCCGGTTCTACGATTCGTTCGTGGACCAATGGGCCTCGGGCAAGTACTACCCGCTCTGGCTGATGAAAGAAAGCGAGGCGGCGGACCAGCGGGTAAAATGGAAACTGGCCCTCCGGGCCTCCTAAAGTTTAAAACAATAAAATCATTGAAAATGATCAAAATTATTCCTGCCATCCTGCTGATCGCCTTGCTCAGCTTTTTTGCCGGCCTGTACTTTCCCTGGTGGAGCCTGGCGCCGGTAGCCTTTGCGGTGGCCCTGCTGCTGCGGCCTGCGCCCCTGTGGGCCTTTGTTTCGGGCTTTGCCGGCGTGTTCCTGCTGTGGAGCATCCTGGCGGGGTGGATCGACGCCCAGAACGACAGCCTGTTGTCGCGGAAGGTGGCCCAGCTGTTTTCACTCGGGCCTTCGTCCCTCCTGCTGATCCTGGTCACCGCCCTGGTGGGCGGACTGGTCGGCGGCTTTGCCGCCCTTACGGGCAGCCTGCTGTTGCCCCGCCCGCCGGCGCCCGCCCGGGAAAAGAAACGCCTGAGGCTGCGCACCGCCCAAAAAGCTGATGCATAACAGGTAAGGGTAAACGAAAAGGTCAAACTCGTTATCTTCGTGGTTCCCTAACCAAATATTATTGTATGGCTTTGAGTGCTTCAACCCTTCAGCCCGTGGCGCCCGCACCAGCGTCGCAACCCGCCGCCTCCGGCGGCAACGGCCTGGCCGCTTCCATTTTAGGTCTCCTGATGTTATCGATGATGGCCGGCACCGCCAGCCGCCGCCAACTGCGCCAGCTCCAGCGCAAAATGACCTGGATGCTGGTCAAAGAGAAAGTCCGTTCCGCCTTTTCCGGCGCCGCGCGGGCTTCCGAACGCAAGGTGCTGATCTATATCCTGCTGGGCATCGCCCTGCTGATCCTGGTCATTTATTATCCCATTGCCGCCCTGATCCTGGCCATCGTAGCCCTGGTGCTGCTGCTGACCGGTAACCTATAGAAAGTAGTTAATTGGTTAATTGGTTAATTGGGCTTCCCCAGCGGATTGTTTCCGCTTATTTAGGGTGTTCTGCCTGTCCCAATTAACCAATTAACCAATTGACCAATTCCCAACATTCACAATTCCTTTCCCCAACTCAGCTTACCTTTGCCGTTCGAAATTTTGTTCACACTGTAAGTGGCCGGGCAAATTGCACAGCCGTCGCGCCGGGGGCGCGGCGATCTTAAAATTTCAATTATGGCATTATTACACAACCGTATCTCTCAAAAGGAGCTGAAACAGCGTTTGCTGGAGGAAACCGAGCCCCGCACAACGATCTCTTTTTACCAGTATTTTCCCATCAATGACCCGAAAGCTTTCCGGGACTTTTTATTTCAACACTTATTCGAGCTGAAGGTATTCGGCCGCATCTACGTGGCGGCGGAAGGCATCAATGCCCAGGTAAGCGTGCCCTCGGGGAATTTCGAGGCCCTGAAAAGCTTCCTGTATTCTGTGGAGCCGCTGAATGGCCTGCGCCTGAATGTGGCGGTGGACGACGACGGCAAATCCTTCTGGGTGCTGAAGATCAAGGTGCGGGATAAGATCGTTGCCGACGGCATCGACGACCCTTCCTTTGACATGAGCCGCAAGGGCAAGTATGTCTCCGCCGAGCAGTTCAACCAGCTGACCGAAGACCCCGAGACCATCGTGGTGGACATGCGCAACCATTATGAGTTCGAGGTAGGGCATTTTGATAAGGCCATTGAAGTGCCGTCCGATACCTTCCGCGACCAGCTGCCCATGGCCGCCGGCATGCTGGAGGGCGACAAGGACAAGAACATTATTATGTATTGCACCGGCGGCATCCGCTGCGAAAAGGCCAGCGCCTACATGCTGCACCAGGGCTTTAAGAACGTATACCACCTGGAAGGCGGCATCATCCATTACGCCAACCAGGCAAGGGAAAAGGGCCTGCCCAATAAATTCCGGGGCAAGAACTTCGTCTTTGACAACCGCCTGGGCGAGCGCATTACCGATGAGATCATTTCCAAATGCCACCAGTGCGGCCAGCCTGCCGATACGCATGTGAACTGCATCAACGAGGCCTGCCACCTGCTGTTTATCCAGTGCGACGCCTGCCGCGAAAAGCATGAAAACTGCTGCAGCAAGGCGTGCCAGGACTTTATCCACCTGCCCGAGGACGAGCAGAAAGAGCGGCGAAAAGGAGTGGAGAAAGAACGCAATATCTTCAATAAATCCCGGGCCCGCCTGCGGCCCAAACTGACCGAACTGAACAAAGGCGCCGATTAGGCGCCTTTGTTTTTGAAGGGCGGTCCCCCTAATTCCCAATTAACCAATTAACAAATTAACCAATTCCCCATCACCACTGCACCCGGTACAGGACATCGGGGAAAAAGCCCAGCTGGTACACATTGCCCACCGTTCCCTTGGCGGCGTTGTAGCGGCGCAGGAAGATGTTCTTGCGGTTGGTTACGTTCTGGATGTCGAGGTAGAAGGTTTGGGTGAGGCGGCGCTTTTTGCTGTTGGTGCGCCAGCCGGCCTTTGTGTCCCAGCGGAAGTAGCCTTCCAGCTGCTGGCTGTTGTAGCGGCTTTCGTCAAAGATCTCCTTGCCGGCGGCGCGGGAGGCGGCGGCATCCACCGGCGTTTCGTAGCGGCCGCCCACGGTGCTCAGGCGGGTGTCGAAGGTGAGGGCGTTGTTCTGCCCGATCTTCCATTCCTTGCCCGCCAGCACGTTCAGCACGCGGCCGTAGTTGAAGGCCGTGTTGCGCTCCACCCCGTCGCTGCCCTTGTAGCGCGAGTCGAACAGCGAGGCCGTCACCAGCAGGTAGTAGCCGCGGCTCAGGAATTTCTCCAGCGTGAACTCCAGGCCGGTATTGGTGCCCGTGCCGCTGTTGACCAGGTTCGTCTTGTCGGGGAAGGTAAAGTTGTTGCCGGCGTTGAGCATACTGAAGCCGCTGGGCGTCCGTTCCACCGGCACGCGGAAGAGCTGCTGGTGGTAGGCTTCGGTCTTCAGCCGCCAGTCGGTGCCGAACCGTTTTTCATAGCCCAGCACGAAGTGGTGGGCCCGGGTAAAGCCCAGGTCGCGGTTGGAGCGGTTGACGGCGCCCCAGGCGTCGGTTTGCTGGTACAGGTACACCGGTATCGGCTGCATCTGGGCGTGGAGGCCGTAGCTGGCATAAAGGCTGTTGCGGGGGTTGAGCTGGTAGGCGGCCGAGGCCCGGGGCTCCACGGAGGTGGACCCGTTGAAGGTCAGCCACATGCCGTGCAGGCCGGCGGTCAGCGACAGCCGGTCGCTGTGGTTGTATTTGGCCTGGCCGAAGCCCTGCAGCAGGGTAAAGCCGTTGTCGTAGTCGCGGAGGGTGCGGAAAGGGGCGGCAGCGGTCTGGCCTTCGCGGTCGCGCACCGTGCTGGCCAGGCCGTAGCGTTCGGCCGTACCGCCGGCCCGCCACGACAGCCGGGCGCTTTCCTTCGAATTGATATAGGACGCCAGGCGCAGGGTGCGGGTGCTGTTATCTGCCGTGATCATTTCCCAGCGGTCGTGGTAGGGCGGCACCGGCAGGGGGTACTGGTAGGCATTGTAGCGGCTGTTTTCCTGGCTGTACGAAGCCACCGTCTTCACATAGGCCTTGCCGCTGATGTCCAGGATATGTTTGGCGCCGAACACCGAAAAGTTGTTGCGGTTGTAGGCATCCTGGTCGGGACGGGAGTAGAAGTCGGTGGAGTCCAGCTCGCTGCCGATAAAGTTGACGGTGCTGAACCCGCCCATGCCGTAGAGGTTCCATTTGCCCCAGCCGCCTTTGGCAAAGGACAGGTTGTACACCCAGTCCTGGTATTTGGGAACGGCCTTGGTGCCGATGTTGATGCCGGCCTTCTGGGCCAGCTGGGCAAAGGAGTAGCGGTAGCCCGCGAGGTAGCTGCCGCCTTTCTTTTTGCCCGGCAGGGGGCCTTCCAGCAGGGCTTCCAGGCCGCTGAAGGCCTGCAGCTGCAGGGTGCGTTCGTGGCGGTCGCTGTTGCCGTTGCGGAACTGGATGTCGAAGACGGCGGCGGTGGCGTTGCCGAATTCGGCGGGGAAGGCGCCGGTCAGGAAGTCGGAGGTCTTCAGGGCGTTGGTGTTCAGGGCGGTGACGGGGCCGCCGGTGGTGCCCAGCAGCGCATAGTGGTTGGGGTTAGCCGAAGGGATACCTTCCACCCGCCACAGCACGCCGGAGGGAGAGTTGCCCCGCACCACGATATCGTTGCGCGAGTCGTCGCTGGAAACGACGCCGGCAAAGTTGCTCACCATCTTGCTGGGATCGTTGCGGCCGCCGGAGAAGCGCAGCACTTCGTCCATGTTGAAGGAGCGGCTGCTGGCCACGGCATATTCATTTGCGGCGGCACCCTTACGGGGACGGGCAGCCGTAATGGTCACTTCCTGCAGGCCGGTGACTTTCTGGTCCAGGCCGATCTCGAGGACGACTTCCTTGCCTGCCGTTACGAGGATCTCGGGGATCACGGCTTCGCGGTAGCCCGAAAAGTTCACGGCCAGGCGCTGGCGGCCCAGGGGCACGCCCGCCAGGGCAAAGCGGCCTTCGGCATTGGTAAGGGTGGCAAGAGCGGTTCCCTGCAGGGAAACAGTAGCTCCCTGCAGGGGCTTTTCGGAAGCCCGGTCCAGCACCAGCCCTTTTACGGTCTGGCTTTGCTGTGCCTGCAGGGAGCGGTTACTAAAAAATAATAAGAAGGAGAGAAGAAGCAGTACGCCGGTCTGTTGGTTCATGATCATCCATTTGGTTGAGGTCATCAGTCAGGCCGGCGAAGATCGCACATATGTGTTAAATCCTCACTTTAAATATTTATCAACTGCGGCATTGATCCGTGCCACGGTTTCCTGGTCGTCCAGGTCTTCGGGGCGGAACGGTTCGCCCACTACGCGCTCGTACAGCTCGATGTAGCGTTTCGAAATGGTGTTCACCCATTCGTCGGTCATTTCCGGAACGACTTGTCCTTCCTTGCCCATGAATTCATTTTCGATCAGCCATTCCCGTACGAACTCCTTGCTCAGCTGCTTTTGCTTTTCGCCCGTTTGCTGGCGCTCTTCGAAGCCGTCGGCATAGAAATAACGCGAGGAGTCGGGGGTATGGATCTCGTCCATCAGCACGATGGCGTCGTAGCGCTTGCCGAATTCGTACTTGGTATCGGCGAGGATCAGGCCCTGGCGGGCCGCCATTTCGCGCCCTTTGGCAAACAGGGCCAGGGCATAGCTTTCGATCTGCTTCCATTCGGCTTCGCTCACCAGTCCCTGTTCGAGGATCTGCGCCACGCTGATGTCTTCGTCGTGGCCTTCAGAGGCTTTGGTGGTAGGGGTGATGATGGGCTGGGGGAAGAAGTCGTTTTCTTTCAGGCCGTCGGGCATCAGCTCGCCGCAAAGGAAGCGCTGGCCGCTGCTGTAGGTACGCCAGGCATGGCCGCAGAGGCTGCCGCGTACCACCACTTCCACTTTGAAGGGTTCGCACCTGTAGCCGATGGAGGCATTGGGCGCCGGCACGTCGAGCAGCCAGTTGGGACAAATGTCCCGGGTGTGGTGCAGCATGTAGGCGGCGATCTGGTTCAGCACCTGTCCCTTGTAGGGGATCGGCCGCGGAAGGATCACGTCGAAAGCGGAAATGCGGTTGGAGGCAACCATCACCAACAGGTCGTTGGGCAGGGTGTACACGTCGCGTACCTTACCCTGGTAAAAATTGAGTTGACCGGGAAATTGAAATGAAGACATGCCCGAAAGTAGGATAAAATAAGAAAACCGTGGGGAGGAACCGGCAATTCGGCAATTGGTGCATGGGTTCATGGGGGATTTGGGCGTCATAGCGAACAGGTGAAATTTTTCTGTTGGATTTATTCAATTATTTTAACATTGCTTTTGGAATTAACTTTTACATTAATCGACTTATTCATTAAACCGAATTCCATGGGAAAAAATCTACGCACCCTGGCGACCCTGCTTGTCGGCTCGCTTATTTCTGTTAGCGCGCATGCACAGGCGGTCCGCATAACCGGCACGGTCACCAACCGTTCCACGCATGAATCCGTTCCGGCCATTTCCATTGTCGTCAAAGGCGGCAGCAACGGCACCTTTTCCAATGAAAAAGGCGCCTTCTCCGTTCAGGCGTCCGCCCTGCCGGTAACGCTGGTGTTTTCCTCCGTGGGCTACGAAACCAAGGAAGTGGTGGTGACTTCCGACGCCTCCCTGTCCGTGGAGCTGGAGCCGGGCTTTTCGCTGGGCCAGGAAGTGATCGTGGCCGCCAGCCGCAGCATGGAGCGGGCCCTGGAATCGCCGGTAACGGTGGAACGCATGAGCGGTCCCGCCCTGCGCAACCTGCCGGCCCCCACCTATTACGAAGGCATCGCCAACCTCAAAGGGGTGGACATGCATACCGCCAGCCTTACCTTCCGCACCGTTACCACCCGCGGCTTTATCGTCAGCGGCAACAACCGCCTGAACCAACTGGTGGACGGCATGGACAACCAGGCGCCGGGGCTGAACTTTGCCGTAGGCAACATTGCCGGCCTGACCGAGCTGGACGCCGACAACGTGGAACTGCTGGCAGGCGCCTCCTCCGCCCTCTACGGGTCGGGCGGCATGAACGGCACCCTGCTTATCAACAGTAAAAACCCCTTTAAATACCAGGGCCTGAGCGCCCAGGTGAAACAGGGCGTCATGCACCTGAACGACCCCTCGGGCAAGGGCGCCACGCCTTTTTATAACGCCTCCATCCGCTACGCCCGGGCCTTCAAGGACAAGTTCGCCTTCAAGATCGCCGGTGAATTCGTCAAGGCCGACGACTGGCAGGCCTACGACAGCAGCAACGTACGCCGCGCCAACATCATCAGCAACATCAAGGACGGCAACCGCCAGACCGACCCCAACTTCGATGGCGTGAATATCTACGGCGATGAAACCTCCGCCAACATGTCCGCCGTAGCCATGGCGGTACGGGAGCAGACGAGGCAGGGGATCCTGGCCCAGGGCGGTCCCGACATCGTGGCCCTGATGAACGGCCAGCTGCCCGCCAACGCCACCCCGGCCCAGGTAGGCGCGTTCATCAACTCGCTGCCGGCCCCGCTGCGCCCCGCCGTCACCAACCTGGTTCCTTTTTATTTCGGGCTGCGCAACGGCATCATTCCCAACCAGAACGTTTCCCGCACCGGCTATGCCGAAAGGGACCTGGTGGACTACGGCACCCTGAACGTCAAGGGCACCGCCGGCATCTTTTACAAGATCAATCCCAACCTCGAAGCTTCCTTCAACTCCTACCTGGGCACCGGCACCACCGTGTATACCGGTACCGACCGCTATTCGCTGAATAATTTCAGAATATCCCAGCACAAGCTGGAGCTGAAGGCGACCAACTGGTTTGTCCGCGGCTACACCACCCAGGAAAATGCCGGCGACTCGTACAACGCCACCGCCCTGGGCCGCCTGGTCAATGAAGCCTGGAAGGGAAGCACCGCCTGGTACCCGCAATACACAGGCGCTTTCGTTGCCGCCCGTGCTGCCGGCCAGACCGAGGCGCAGGCCCATGCCGCCGCCCGCACCTATGCCGACCAGGGCCGGGTAACGCCGGGAACCGACCGCTTCAACCAGATCGCCGACTCCCTGAAAAAAGTGCCCATTCCCAATGGCGCCCGCTTCCTGGACAAGTCGGACCTGTGGGCCGCCGAGGCGCAGCTGAACTTTTCGGAAGCCTTTAACTTTTCGTCCCTCCTCGATGTGCTGGGGGGCGTGCAATGGAAGAACTACGTGCTGAATTCGCAAGGCACCCTGTTCGCCGATACCGCCGGCAAGATCGGTATCCACGAATACGGCGGCTACCTGCAGCTGCGCAAAAAGCTGTTCAGCGACGTGCTGACCCTGACCGCCGCCGGCCGCTACGACAAGCATACCAATTTCAAGGGCCGCTTTACCCCCCGCCTGACCGCCGTGGTGAAGGTGGCGAAGGACAACAACCTCCGCTTCTCCTACCAGGTAGGCTACCGCTTCCCCACCAACCGCGACCAGTACATCAACCTGGCCACCAGCTCGGTAACGCTGATCGGCGGGCTGCCCGAATTCCAGGACTACTACAACCTGAACACCAACAAGGGCTACACCGCGGAAAGCATCGATACCTTCCGCCGCACTGGCAACGCCGCCGCCCTGAAGCAGTATACCTATAAGGAGATGAAGCCCGAAACCGTGACCACCTATGAAGCCGGTTACAAGGGCCTGATCGGCGACAAGCTGCTGCTGGACGCTTATGGTTATTACAGCGTGAACGTGGACTTTATCGGCGTGATCGCCGTAGGCCAGGCCCAGACCGGCCAGCCTGCCGCCCTGCTCAACCCGGCCACCACCAACAACTTTGCCTATCCGCAAAACAGCGAGCAGAATGTGAAAACCTATGGCTGGGGCGCCAGCCTCGAGTACCAGCTGCCGCAGCAATTTATCCTGTCGGGCAACGTCTACTCCGACAGGCTGCGCGATGTGCCGGCCGGCTACGCCACCTTCTTCAATGCGCCCAAATACCGCTTCAACGCGGGCCTGCGCAACGAGAACATTTATAAAAACATTGGCGTGAACCTGGTGTACAAATGGCAGGATGAAAACCAGTATGAAGGCACCTTCGTTTCCGGCACCCTGCCCTCCTTCGGCTGGCTGGACGCCCAGGTATCCTTCAAGCTGCCCCAATCCAAAGTCCTCTTCCGCCTGGGCGGCACCAACCTCCTGAACAACTACCAGCGCACCGGCTTCGGCTCGCCCTATGTCGGAGGGTTGTATTATGCCTCTGTAGGTTATAATGTTTTTTGAAGAAGTTTACGGGTTTGCGAGTTCCATGGAAGATCGAAGAAACTACAAAAGTCTTCAAGACTTTTGTAGTTTGGCCCTCCTTCAGGCTTTCCCCTCCGGAGTTACGCCAACTCGTAAACTTGTAAACTCGTAAACAAAAAAAAGTCCCGGTTCATCAGAACCGGGACTTTTTTTTATTGGGTACTCTGCGTTAAAAGCTATTAGCCGAAGATGCCGCCTTTTCTCAGAGCGCGAACGCCTTCACCGATCTTGAAACCGTTTTGATAGATTTCGATCTTGTAGTCGCCGGTCTGGAAGTCATCCTGTTTCAGGGGAACCTGCACGGTTTTGCGGGTACCTTGTTCGTAGTTCAGGGTAGTTTTAAAAGTAAAGGGCTTGTCGCCTTCCTGGCGGGTGGTCAGGGTGCCGGAACCCAGGGAGGGGTCGGAGATCACCTGTCCGTTGGGAGCGGTTACGATCACGTACATGTCGGCGGGACCGCTGCGGGCAATACGGTTTTCCACGTCAAAAGAGATCAGCAGCTTGTCCACACGTTTGGCCTTGGTGGTTTCTCTTTCCTTGCCTCTTCTTCTTTCGTCGATCGGTTTGATGGCGAAGTTGGAAGCGGAGAAGGTGGAGGCTACGTCCACGGTGGAAGCCAGTTCTTCTTTTTCAGAAGTAGTGGTTTGGAGGTTCGATTCGAGCACGGTTTTCTCGGAGGCAAGCTGGGTGTTGGCGCTGGCCAGCTGCTGGTTTTCACCGGTCAGGCGGGCAACTTCCATTTCCAGGTTTTCGATCTTGCCGTTCATTTCGGCGATCAGCGATTTGGCTCTTGCCAGTTCGGCCTGGGAGGCGTTTTTCTTCCGGAGAATGCTGTTAATTTCGCTTTTCAGTTTTCCGATTTCTGATTGCCGGTCGCTTAACTGTCCCTGCAGGTTGTTGTTGTTGCCGGTGATGGAATCCAGGCGGGTAAGGGCGTCGTTGTACAGTAATTGTACGGAGTCACGGGAGGACATGGCAGTGTTGGCCTGTGTCTGCGACAGCTGGATCTGTTCGCCAGTCTGGTTTTTGTCATACAGAACATAGCCCCATGTACCTAAAAGACCTGCCGCTAAAACACCAATGAGGATATTTTTGGTGTTGTTGTTCCGGGGTTCAGAGCTCTGCGGATTTGCAGACGGGTAGTTTGTGTTTGCCATTATCAGATGATTTAGTTAGTTAGAGTAAATTTTTTTTCTTTCCTTGCTGAATTCGCGCTACGTTAACCGAAAACCGTGCCAGAAAGGTAATCGTCTATTTCGTCAATTTTATAAAAATCTATGTCTGCAGAAAAAATTCTCGCCGAGTTAAAGAAGAAAATATACAAACCGGTGTATTTGCTGGAAGGAGAGGAGGAGTACTACATCGATAAGGTGGTGCAGTATGCCGAGAACGAAATTCTGAGCGAAGCGGAAGCCGGCTTTAACCTGACCGTCTTTTACGGGAAGGATGCCGAATGGACCGAAGTGGTCAATGCCTGCCGGCGCTACCCTATGTTTTCCGAACGCCAGGTGGTGATCCTGAAGGAAGCCCAGGCCATGCGGAATATTGAAAAGCTGGAGGTGTATGTGGATAAACCCCTTTCCTCGACCCTGCTGTTTATCGCCTACAAGGGCAAGAAGCTGGACGGCCGCACCAAGCTGGGCAAGTACCTGAAAGAAAAAGGCGTGGTGCTGACCACCAAAAAGCTGTACGAGAACGAGTTGCCCGACTTCACCCAGCAGCTGGCGGCCTCCAAAGGCTTTACCCTCACCAGCAAGGCCCTCTTCCTGCTGATCGACCATATCGGCAACGACCTGAGCCGCCTGAACAACGAGATCGATAAGCTGGCCCTGAACCTGGCCGACCGCAAGAACATTACCGAAGATGATATCGAGCGCTACGTGGGCATCAGCAAGGAATTTAACGTTTTTGAACTGCAGCAGGCCATGGGCGCCCGCGACCTGTACAAGGCCATGCGCATCGTGCAGTATTTCGGCAGCAATCCCAAGGCGGGTCCCTTGCAACTGATCTTTCCTTCCCTGTATACGTATTTCAGTAAAGTACTGATGACGTTTGGCGTTCCGGCCCGCGACGAAAAGAGCATTGCCCAGGCCATCGGTGTACATCCCTTCTTTATGAAAGATTACCTGCAGGCAGCACAGCGCTACGGCCCCCAGGGCGTGGAGCGCAACCTGCTGCTCTTACACCAGTACAACCTGAAAAGCCTCGGCATCAACGACGCCGGCACGGACGATCACTTACTGTTGAAGGAGATGGTGGTGAAGATGATGAGCGGGATTTAGAGTTTACGAGTCTACAAGTTTACGAGTTGCTGGCGCCCGTCAGGAACTCGTAAACCCGTAAACTCGTAAACTTTTTAAAGCACAGCCAGACTATCAAGCTTGTCCTGAGAAATTTGCGCGGTAAGGGCTTCGAGGGAGTGGTATTTTTCCTGGCCGCGGAGGTATTTTTTTACCGTTACCCGGAGGATTTGGCCGTAGAGGTCGCCTTCGAAGTCGAAGAGGTTGACTTCCACTTTTTCCACCGTATCATTCAGCGTGGGGCGTTTGCCAATGCTCATCATGCCCTTGTATTGGGTGCCTCCAAGGGTGACGTAAACGGCATAAACCCCTTCGCCCAGGCGGATCTTATCGGCATCGGTATATTCGAGGTTGGCGGTGGGGTAGCCCAGCTGGCGGCCCAGCTTGTCGCCGGGTACGACGCGGCCTTCAAAGAAAAAGTCGTAGCCCAGCAGCTTGCCGGCCGTTTCCACCTGGCTGTGGTGCAGGGCCGCCCGGATCTTGGTGGAGCTGATGCCGATCTCGTCCAGGATGTGCTTGGGCACTTCCTGGAGGTGGTAGCCGAAGGTGGGCGCCTTTTCTTCCAGCAGCCGGAAGTTCCCCGTCCGGTTTTTTCCGAAGTGGTGGTCGTAGCCGATGATGATGGTATGGGGGCGGAAATGGGCGATCAGGAACTTTTCAATATAGGTTTCAGCACTCTGCTCCGAATATTCCTTGGTAAAGGGAACGATCACCAGGTGGTCGAGGCCCTTTTGCTGCAGCAGCTCGATCCGCTCCTCCAGAGAATTGATCAGTTGCAGGCTCTGGTCGGGGTGCACTACTTTGCGGGGGTGGGGATGAAAGGTAATGATCACCGATTCGCCCTGTACCCGGCGGGCCTCCTCCAGGAGGGCCGCAATGATCTTCTGGTGGCCCAGGTGGACCCCGTCGAAGGTGCCGATGGTAATGACCGCGTTCCGGAAAGAAGGTAACGACGCTAAACTGCGATGGACTTGCATACTGCCGCTAAGATAAGGGAGTTTGTAGTTTATGGTTTGTAGTTTGAAACTACAAACTAAAACTTAGCTTTGCAGCCTTAAAATCGTTACACTCATGTCTCTTTATGCAAAACGGGGAGTGTCGGCTCAGAAGGAAGAAGTGCATGCCGCCACCAAAAACATTGACAAAGGCTTGTATCCAAAAGCATTTTGTAAGATTTATCCAGATGTGCTGGGCGAGGACGAGGCATGGGTGAACGTAATGCATGCCGATGGCGCCGGCACCAAGAGCATCCTGGCCTACCTGTACTGGAAGCAGACCGGCGACGTTTCGGTCTGGAAGGGCATTGCCCAGGACGCCATCGTCATGAATACGGATGATATGATCTGCGTGGGCATCCACGACAAGCTGCTGTTTTCCTCCTCCATCGACCGCAACAAAAGCCTGATCCCCGGCGAGGTGCTGCAGGCCCTGATCGAAGGCACCCAGGAGTTTTTCGATAACGTGGCGCAGCAAGGCGTGCAGCTCACCTTCATGGGCGGCGAGACCGCCGACGTGGGCGACGTGGTACGCACCGTGGCGGTGAACGGCACCATGACCGCCCGCTGGCCAAAAGAAAAGCTCATTACCAACGAAAAGATCAAAGCCGGCAACGTGATCGTGGGACTGGCCTCCTTCGGGCAGTCCATCTATGAAAGCGAATACAACAGCGGTATCGCCTCCAACGGCCTGACCAGCGCCCGCCACGACTCCCTGGCAAAGAAATACAAGAACGAATTTCCCGAGTCCTTCGACCCCTCGCTGGCGGACGAAGTGGTGTACATTGGCAAAAACGACCTGACCGACCCGATAGCGGTGAATTTCCGCAACCAGTCGTTCCAGACCACCGTGGGCAAGCTGCTGCTGTCGCCCACCCGCACCTTCCTGCCGGTGGCCAAAAAGGTGCTGACCGAACATTTCGACGATATCTACGGCATGATCCACTGCAGCGGCGGCGGCCAGACCAAGTGCATGAAGTACGTGCCGGAGAATGTACGGATCGTGAAGGACAACCTCTTTGCCGCCCCCGAGATCTTCCACCTGATGCAGCGGAACAGCGGCGCCGACGACCGCGAAATGTACCAGGTGTTCAACATGGGCTGCCGCCTGGAGCTGTATACCCATGAAAAGGCTGCCGACAGCCTGGTAAGCATTGCCAAAAATTTCGGCATCGACGCCCAGGTGATCGGAAGGGTGGAGGAAAGCGACCGCCAGGAGCTGGTGCTGAAAGTAAATGGCGCGGAAATAAAATACGAATAGGATTTAAACAGCAAATGGCCTTCAGGAAACTGGAGGCCATTTTTTTGCCCGCCTTAATGCCGTGCCGTCTTTTTTACAGGCTTCTTGCTGCCGACCACGAAGGTGATGGACTGGGTCTGGAAGGAGGATACCCGGCGGCCGTTCTGGACGGCGGGCCGCCAGGAGGGGGAGAGCTTCATCACCCGCAGCGCCTCTTCTTCGGCGCCAAAGCCGGGCTTTGTAAGGGTTTCGAAGCCCGACAGGGCGCCGTCGCGGTGCACCACGAAGCGGACCGCTACGGTATAAATGCCGGCAGGGGCTCCCTGCAGCGCCGGGGTGGCGGCCTTCAGGTGATTTTGTAAAAAGGAGGACCAGGCTTTCTGTCCGCCGGGGAACTGGGCCTGCTGTTCCACCTTTTCAAAAATGAGGGGATCCGGGGCCTCACCGCCCGCATCGGCAGCTGCCGTCGGGGGGGCATGTTTGGTGGTGATCTCCAAAACACCCTCTCGGCCCTGCTCGCCGTATTTTTCCAGGGCGGCCGCTCCCTTCAGCACGTTAATGGCCTTGATCTCTTCGGGCTTGACCAGGCTGTCCACCGCTTTCAGGTCCTGCTGCCTTCCCTTGACCACCCCGTCGATCACCAGCAAAAAGTTTTTGCCCGACGTATCGGGCGCTGCCTGGTGCATTTGATGCAGGGGCAGGGCGGGGGCCGGTGCAGGGCCGGCTGCCCGGGCGGTCAGCGCCAGGGCGGAAAGGGCGGGGAGCAGCAGGGCGGAAAGGCCCCGGAAAACAGGGGAACGTCTGGTGGGTTGTTTACACATAGGAGCTTTATTGGAAAACCCCTGGAAAAAGGGGAGCGGCGGCTGTTTCATTTTCATTCGGGTTCCGGCCGCTTTTGTTTGCGGGCAGCCGGAACGAGGGGTTAAAAGTATTCATTAATCGGCAGTTGGCTTTTCGTTTTCGGCAAATAAAACGGCCGGCTTTTCGTTTCTTGTTTTATTTTGCACAAAATGTTACAGGGCATGGCTGAAGCAATCATTGATATTAAGCAAGCGAATATTTACCAGGGCGACAACCTCGTGTTGCAGGATGTGGAGCTGACGGTGAACAGGGGCGAATTTGTTTACCTGGTGGGAAAAACCGGTACCGGCAAATCCAGCCTGCTGAAAACCCTGTACGGCGAGCTGCCCCTGAAGGATGGCGAGGCCACCGTTGCCGGCTTTGACCTGAAGAAACTGACCTGGAAAACCGTTCCTTACCTGCGCCGCACGCTGGGCGTGGTGTTCCAGGATTTCCAATTGCTGACCGACCGCAATGTGAACAACAACCTCAAGTTCGTGCTGAAGGCCACCGGCTGGAAGGACGAAAAGCTGATGAACGAAAAGATCGCCGACGTGCTGGATAAGGTGGGCCTCAAGTCCAAAGGCTTTAAAATGCCCTTCGAGCTGAGCGGCGGCGAACAACAGCGGGTGGACATTGCCCGCGCCCTGCTGAACTCTCCCAAGCTGATCCTTGCCGACGAACCTACCGGCAACCTCGACCCCGAAACCTCCGACGAGATCATGCAGCTGCTGTTCCAGATCTCCCGCGACTACGGCACCACCGTGGTCATGGCCACCCACGACTATATCGTGATCCAGAAATTCCCCGCCCGCATGGTGCGGACCGAAAGAGGCCGCCTGCTCGACAACGCTACCATAATCCAATAAGCTTTCCGGCATTTGTCCCGTTGTGGTACAGGGCCAGCAAGGTGGCCCTTTGGGCTTTTTCCGTGCCCGTAAAGGGACGGGCCCACAACTGCTGCACCTGTTCGATGCAGGAGGGGGCGTCCCGGAAAATGTCCAGGCCGCCCTCCAGCCCGCTGCCGGCGGCCCCGGCCTCGTTGGTCAGGCAGAACTTTCCCGAATACAGGGCGTGCAGCAGCTTTAGCTTTACTCCCGTTTCGTTGAACGAGGGCAGCACGTGGAGGTGGGCGTCGCGAAGCAGCGTTTCCAGCTCGCTGTCCGAAGGATCCCGCACCAGGCGGAGGTGGCGGTGCGGCCGCACCAGCCGCTGCAGGCGATGGCCTGCCCCTTTGCCGGCGATGACCAGGGGCAGCTCCATCTTCGAAAATACTTCTTCCACCAGCCAGGCCGCGGCCTTTTCGTTTTCGGCCACCTCCAGGTTGCCGTGGTACAGGCAGTAGGCGCCCCGGCCTTCGGGACCGCTGACGGTTTGCCAGGGCAGGAAGCTCGGAAGGAACACCGTATGCGGCAATCCATATGTTTCACGGAAGGTCTGAACATCCCGCTGCGACAGGCAGGCATAGGTCAGCGCCGGGTCCAGCCGCTGCTGGTACGCTTTCAGCCGCCGGCTTTCCCAACTGTAGTACAACTTTTTCAACGGGTTTTGTTCGGCTTTTGCCAGGAAATGGTAGTACCGTTCCTCGTCGTTGTGCATCCGTACCACGATGGGGCGCTGCCGGTTTTCCAGGAAGGGCAGGAGGCCGGTGCAGTGCAGCCCTTCGAGCAGGAGGGGATGGTCGTCACGGTTCAGGTTTTGGACCAGCTGGGCGTTGATGCGGGAGGAAACGATATAGGGCAGGCGGGGCGAAAGGCCGCCGGGACCGGTACGGCGCGGGTAGGCGGTGATTTGCCGGCAATAAGGTGCCAGGGGGGCGGCATCCCGGCCGGGCCGGTAGGCAAAATAGTGCAGGTGCACGGCGCAGCCCGCTTCTGCCAGTGCCACTACCTTGTGGTACATGTCTTGGGCGCCGCCGTAGTCGGGCGGGGCGGGGGCATCGAGGCAGACCACGTGCACGGTCCGGCTCATGACGCAAAGATTTGGGCGTACAGGGCCAGCAGCCTTTTTTCCTCGGCCTGCCAGTTCAGCTCTTTCCGGGCGGCGATGCAGTTTTGCCGGATTTCTTTTTGGAGGGCTTTGTCGCCCAGGAGGGCGTTGATGCTGCCGGCCAGCGCCCGGGGCGAAAGGTCGTGGACCAGCACGGCCATGCGGTAGGTTTGGTTGAGCTCCCGGTAGGCGGGGTAATCCACGCAAATTTGGGGAATGCCGGCATGCAGGTAGTCGAAAAAACGGTTGCCCAGCGACAGGTAATTATTCAGACCCCGGTTCTCAAACAGCGTCACGCCCATCAGCGCTTTGGGCGTGATGGTCCTGAGTTCGTCCGGGCTTCTTTTTCCTTTAAAAATTACTTTCTGCTGCAGGCCGTGGAGGGCTACCAGCCGCCTTGCTTCTTCCATAAAATTGCCGTCGCCGTAAATGTGCAGGGGCACGTCGATCCATTGAAAGGCCGGTATCAGCGTTTCAAAGCTGCGGCCTTCGTTTACGGCTCCCTGGTAGATGATAAAGTTTTCCGGTTCCGTCATTGCCTGCGGGCCGGGGCGGAGCGGCGGGATGTTGCGGATCACTTCGTACCGCACGCCGTAATCTTTTTGAAAAATGTCGCGGATGGGCGTGTTCACCGTATAGCCGTTGCGGAAGCGCGGAACGGTCTTCCGTTCGATAGCCTTCCAGAACCGGTGCACCAGGGGGCGGCTCACCACTTCCTTCATCTCACAAAAAAGTTCGTGGGCGTCGTACAGGCGGCGCGTACCCTTGAGGGCGGAAGCCAGCAGGCAGGGGGTGATGGTATCGAGGTCGATGGCGCAAATAAGATCCCATTTGCGGAACAACAGGTAAACCAACAACCGAAGGTTGTATTCGGCATAAAAGAGAAAGCCCTTTTCAAAAAAGCACGACAACCGTTTTTGCCGGAACGGCTTATTGGAAAGCGGGGGAGAGCTTTTCAGCTTGCGGCCCACCAGCAGCACGTCGTAGCCGGCGACGGCCAGCGAGCTGCAGATGCGGATCATGCGCTGGTCGTAATGGAGGTCGTTGGTAACGGTACAGACGATGCGTTTCATGTCAGGAGCATTCAAGGGTGGCGCCATAGATCTTTTCGATGATTTCTACCGTTTTAGCCCCTTCGGTGGCTTCCAGCAGGTTATGGTCGTGGTGGTTCAGTGCCCGCACCAGGTCTTCGTACACCTTGTCGTGGTTGCTCATGGAGCCGGTATAAAAGCCGTAGTCGTTGGCGGCTTTGGAGGGCTGTCCTTCCAGGATCGATCCGCCCCTGCCGGTAGTGTCCCATTCGAGGGTGTTCAGGTACTGGCCGCCGATCTTGACGGAGCCTTTTTCACCGATGAGGGTGAGGGAACCTTCCAGGTTTTTTTCAAAGGCGTTGATGGTGTAGTGGAGCGTGCCGATGGCGCCGTTTTCCAGGTGCAGCAGGGCCACGCCCGTGTCTTCAAACTGCAGGTGCTGGCGCAGGTGGAAGTTCTTGCGGTAACCCGTGGCGGCGGCCACGTCGCCCAGGAACCAGTACAGGATGTCGATGAAGTGGCTGAACTGGGTAAACAGCAGGCCGCCGTCGAGGTCCCTGGTGCCGCGCCAGTCGCCGGGGTAATAGGCCTGCGGGCGGTTCCAGAAGCAGTTCACTTCAAAGCTCAGGATAGTGCCCAGCCCATTTTGCTCCAGCAGTTCTTTTACGTAGCGAACGGCGGGGTTGTAGCGGTTTTGTTTCACCACATAAAGCTTGCAGTCCGCTGCTGCCGCCGCATCGATCATTTGCCGGGCCGAGGCGGTGGACAGGCAAAGCGGCTTTTCGCAGAGCACGTGCCTGCCGGCGCGCAGTGCGGCTATGCTGTGTTCGGCATGCAGGCCGTTGGGCGTGCAGATGCTGACGATGTCAATGGTCGTTTCATGGCTTAATAGATCTTCTAAAGAGCTGTAGGCGTTGGCGCCGTACAGGCGGGCGAATTCACCGGCCTTTTGCGGGTCGGTATCACAGACCGCCTGCAGCTTTCCCACCTTCCGGATGTTCTCCGCATGTCTTCGGGCAATCCTGCCACAGCCAATAAGCGCAAACGTATACATAGCGGCGCCAAAAGTACGGCAATTGGCAATAGGCAATCAGCAATTGGCAATGGGCAATAGGCAATAAGCAAGGGAAAGGTCATAAAAAAAGGAAGCCAATTTTTTCAATTGACTTCCTTTGGTAAT
This sequence comes from Huijunlia imazamoxiresistens, assembly GCF_037132455.1. NCBI lineage: Bacteria > Pseudomonadati > Bacteroidota > Chitinophagia > Chitinophagales > Chitinophagaceae > Huijunlia > Huijunlia imazamoxiresistens. Next base: position 206,089 of record NZ_JBBBEI010000007.1, read on the forward strand.
ACCCTGGTTTCGGGTTTTCTGGTTGGTGGGGTGAAGCTCTGGTGGAACTTCTATTAAAACAACAGGCTCCTCTTCCTTCTTTGCCTATTGTTTATTGTCTGTTAGAATCCTGCGCCTTCCATGCCGCCGTCGCCGTTGTCGGCCTTGTTGTTCTTGCGTTTGAACAGGCTGGCGTCGAACTTGCCGAAGCGCCAGTTGAAGTTCAGTCGGAAGATCTGCTGGTCGCGGATGCGCAGGGAGTTCTGGGTGAAGCCGATGCCTTCGGAGAAGGAGTCGAACTTGCGGGTCTTGAACAGGTCGTTCACGCTTAAGGTGATGGATGCGGCCTTTTCTTTCAGGAAGTCGAAGCGAAGGGCTGCATCCACGTCGTACTGCGGACGGATAAAGCCACGGGCGGAAGAACCGCCGCCGAAGCCGCCGCCGCCCATACGGCCACCGCCGCCGCCGCCGAAGTTGCTGCCGCCCACTACCTGTCTTTTCGAGTTGTAGTTGCCGGAGAGCTGTACGGAAAAATTCTTGGGCAGCTTGATGTTGTTGTTCAGGCGCACGAAGTAGCTCAGGAACTGGTCGGGGTCCTGTTCTTCTTCCAGGTCGATCTTCGAGGTGAAGAAGTTGGCGTTGGTGGTCACTTCCCACCACTTGGTCACCTTGTTGCGGGAGGTCAGTTCCAGGCCGGTCACATAGCTGCTGTTGGCGTTGGTGTAGGTCAGCACGTAAGCCGAGGTATCGATCGCTTCCACGAACTCCTTGGTCTGGATGCGGGTGATCAGGTCGGTAGTGTTCTTGAAGTAAAGCGATGCCAGCAGGTTGTCGCGGTTCTTGAAGGTCTTGGCATACGACAATTCGAAGGAGTTGGTGAATTCGGGACGCAGGGCCTCGTTACCGCGGCTGATGTTCAGCGAGTCGGTCAGGTCATAAAAGGGAAACAGTTGCCAAAAACCCGGGCGGTTGATGCGCCGGCTGTAGTTGAACTGCATCTCGTCGCCGCTTTCATTCAGCTTTTGCGACAGGAACAGGCTGGGGAAGAGGCTGAGGGGGAAGTCGATCTTGAACTCGCTTTTCCGGCTCACCACTTCGCCTTCGTAGTTCGAGCTTTCCGCCCGCAGGCCTAACTGGTAGCCGAAGTTCTTGATGCGGTTGGCAAAGTTGGCATAGGCCGCATACACGCGGTCACGGCTGTTGTAGTCGATATTCTGATTCGCCCGGGGAAACCGGTTGCCCGCCTGATCTACGTTGAAATAATTGGTGGCGCTGTTGACGGTACGCACCGAAGCGCGGGCGCCCATTTCCAGTTTTGCATTCTCGGTCAGGGGGTTGGTGTAGTCGGTTTGAACGATGATGTTGTCGTTGTCGCCGGCGCCTTCCTGTTGCAGGGAGGAGAGGCCGTTCTTGCCGTTGGTATTATTGGTGAGGGTCCTAATCAGGCTGTTGTTTTCGTTTTTCCCTTTTTGGTAGGTAAGGTCCGCCGTCCACTCGTGGCCGGTTTTCGGGAAGTTGTGCTTGAAGCCTGCCTGTGCGCCCATGTTGCGGAAGATGTTATGCCCGTTGGTGAGGCGGTTGTCGGTCTGCTGCCACAGCAGGGAGTCGTCTTTCGTGGAGAACGTCTTGAAGGCATCGGTGTAAATGTCGCTGCTGTTCTCGGGTTTCATTTCGCCGCGCATCATCGATCCGCTGATGGTCAGGGTATTGCGGTTGTCGATGAAATAGTCGAAGCCTGCCCGGCCGAAGCCGAAGCCGCCGGTCATGGTGCTGCGGTCCTGCTGGTTGATCTTCGTGGTGGTATCATTGAAGATGGTGGTACGGTCGGTGGTGCCGGAGCCTTTCGACTTGCGCTGGTTGTAGTTGCCCATGGCAAAGAAGTTCACCTTGTTCTGGCGCACGTTCAGGTTGATGCCGCCGCCCACGCGTCCGCGGGAGTCGAGGTTGGTGCGGAGGTTGCCGCTATAGCCCACGCGCTTGTTCTTCTTCAGCACGATATTGAGGATGCCGGCAGTGCCGCCGCTGGCGTCGTACTTGGCCGAGGGGTTGGTGATCACTTCGATGCTTTCGATGGCGTCGGAGGGGATCTGGTCGAGGGTGAGGTTGGTGGGGCGACCGTCTACGAACACCGTAGGCGAGGAGTTGCGCAGGCTCACGTTGCCGTCGATGTCCACGGCTACGGAGGGCACGTTCTTCAGCACGTCCACGGCGGAGCCGCCGGCCGAAACCAGGTTCTGCTCTACGTTAAACACTTTGCGGTCGATGCCCATGGTCATACTCGGCTTGGAGGCGGTAACGGTAACGTTGCCCAGGAGCTTGCCGTCGATTTCGAGTTTGATGTTGCCCAGGTCTTTGTCCAGGGCACCCATCAGGGCGCCAGGGTCGCCGCCGCCGTTGCGGTTGGGCAGCTGGAAGCCTACGGGCTGTTCGTATGTTTTATAGCCGATACCGGAAATTTTTAGGAAGTACCTGCCCATCACCGGAACGTTTTCCACGCTGAAATCGCCTTTCGAGGTGGTGAGCATGCCGCCGACCACTGCATCCTTGGTTTGCTTGGTAACCGAATCCATTTGCTTGCGGACCAGGGTGACCGAAACGGCTTCGATACCTTTATTGGAGGCATCCACTACTTTTCCATACAAGCGCCCCTGGGGCATTTGTCCGCCGGCCCGCCCGCCGCGGTTACCACCGGGCTGCTGGGCAAAGGAAGCCGTACACAGCAAAAAAAGAACACAAAAAGCGAAGAATTTTCTCATACACAATGTTTGTCTGACAGGTTTATTTCCAATTAGAAATAAGTACCGGTGCAAGGTACGCACATTGCCCTGCTTGGTTGGGGACCGTTAACCATAATTAACAATGAATAACAGGCAGTTAGGTAGATTTGACTAGGAGGGGGGTAAAAGAAAAAGCCTGGATTTCTCCAGGCTTTTTCGGGTGACTGACCGGGTTCGAACCGGCGACCCCCAGAACCACAATCTGGTGCTCTAACCAGCTGAGCTACAATCACCGTGTTATTCTTACTGTGTGTCGAACAGGATGCAAAAGTAGGGGGCAGGGTTGAAACCTCCAAAAACTTTTTTATTTTTTTTTACGCACGCAATTTTGCATTTCAGGGCGCCGGTTTCGCCCGGCCACCAACATTGTTTGGACAGCCGCAGTTTGGGTGCTGCCTGCCCCGGCATCGCTCCTTGTATCCTGCCGGTTATCCCTTTCCTTCTGCCGCTGCACAAAAACGTTTGTTATAATGACCTTCATGACGGAAATCCCCCTTTTTTTGCCCTATTTTTGATAGATAAGCCTATGGCAATTATTAAATACCTGTTTAGTATGAAAAGACTTCCCTTGTTGCTGTTAATGCTCACGGCCGGAATTTTTGTGACGTTCCGTACCCTGGGCACTACCGGCAAAGTTCCACCCCCCACCAAATACGAGCGCATCCTGCAAAGTGTCGGCGAAATGTTGATGCAGGGCCACTACAGTCCCAAAGATTTCAACGACAATTTCTCCAAGACCGTTTTTTCGAAATATCTTGAAGAACTCAATCCCGATAAGGATATCCTGATGCAACAGGATGTGCAGGCGCTGAAAAAATTCGAGACGAAGATCGACGACGAGATCAAAGGGGCACCCGTGGAATTCTTCATGGAAGCCGGGAAGCTGTTTAATAAAAGAGTGGAAGACGCCAGCCTTATTTACAAAGACATCCTGGCCAAACCCTTCGACTTTACGGTGGACGAATCCTTCGCCGCCGATTCCAAGAAACAGGATTTTGCTTCCAACCAGCAGCAATACCGCGAAACCTGGCGCAAGCGCCTGAAATACCTGACGCTGGACCGCTACGTGGAGCTGCAGGATATCCGCGAAAAGAACAAGGGCAAGGACAGCTTCGTGGTTAAGACCGACGCGGCCCTGGAAAAGGAAGCCCGCGACAAGGTGCTCAAAATTATGAACCGCACCTTCGACCGCTACCGCTTTAAATTCAACGACGACGAGAAGTTCGCGGTTTTTGTCAATACCATTACCAACCTGATGGACCCGTATACCGAATTCTTCCCGCCGGCAGATAAGCGTTATTTCGACGAGCAGCTGAGCGGCCAGTTCTATGGTATCGGCGCTTCGCTGACCAATGACGACGGCAACATCAAGATCAATACCCTGCTCACCGGCAGCCCGGCCTGGAAGTCCGGCCAGCTGGAAGTAGGCGACCTCATCATGAAAGTGGCCCAGGGCGCCGAAACTCCCGTGGAGCTGACCGGCTATACCGTGGAGGATGCCGTAAAACTGATCCGTGGTAAAAAAGGCACCGAAGTGCGCCTGACGCTGAAAAAGAAAGACGGTACGCTGAAGACCATTTCGCTCATCCGCGATAAGATCGTGCAGGACGAAACCTTTGCCCGCAGCGCCGTAGTGCAGCAGGGCAACAGCCGTATTGGCTATATCTTCCTGCCCGAGTTCTACGCCAACTTCGACGACCCCTCCGGCAGCCGCAGCGGCGTGGATGTGGCCAAGGAAGTGATCAAGCTGAAACAGGAAAAAGTAGACGGCATCGTGATCGACCTGCGCAACAACGGCGGCGGCTCGCTCTACGACGTAGTGCAGATTGCCGGCCTGTTCATTGACGAAGGCCCGATCGTACAGGTAAAAGACCGCCAGGGCAAACCCACCGTGATGCGGGATAAAGACGGAAGCGTGCTCTACGACGGACCGCTGGCCGTTATGGTCAACGAGTTCAGCGCCTCCGCCTCCGAGATCTTTGCCGCCGCCATCCAGGATTATGGCAGGGGCGTGGTCATCGGCAGCACCAGCACCTACGGCAAGGGTACCGTGCAGCGCAGCATCGGCCTGGATCCCGAGAATTTTATGTCGACCAACTCGGAAATGGGCTCGCTGAAGCTGACCCTTCAAAAATTCTATCGCATCAACGGCGGTTCCACCCAGCTGAAGGGCGTAATCCCCGACGTAGTGATCCCCGACCAGTACGAGTACCTGAAGTTCCGCGAGAAGGATAACCCGGCGGCACTGCCCTGGGATGAGATCTCCAAGGCTCCCTACAAAACCTGGAACGGTGGCTACGACATGCAGACAGTCAAGAACATCAGCACCAAGCGGATCGCCACCAACCCGATCTTCCAGTCTATCCGGCAGAGCACCGAAGCCCTGTCGAAGCTGAACGACAAGGAATATTCCCTGCAGATCGACAAGTTCCGCAAGGAGCAGGTGGTGCTGCGGAATACCGTAAAACAGCTCGACACCCTGATGAAGCTGAAGAGCCCGTTGTCCGTGTCGTTCATGGAAACCGATAAAGAGCGGTATACCGCCGACAAGGACAAGGCCGAGCGCTACAACCAGTGGCTGAAGAACCTGAGCACCGATATCTACCTCGACCAGGCCGTAAAAGTGGTCAGCGATATCGAAACCCAGATCGCCCTGGCCAAGGGCCAGCCCAAGAAAGAGGCAACCGCCGTCCAGGGTTATTAATAATTGCAAAGGATATTTTCATACAAAAAGACCAGGCGCTACGCCTGGTTTTTTTATGAGTTGACGGAAGACCTCACCCCGGTTTCGTCTCGCCTGGGGCGAGACGAAACCACCCCTCTCCAAATGATCGGAAATGTATTCAATAAGTTATTCTGTTATCCATGACCATAGGGAAACCTGCGATTTTCAAGCGGTCATGCCGAACGCAGTGAGGCATCCCGTGGATGCCTGAAAAGCCTTCTGCAAGAAAAGGACACAACTCCTTATACTGAATCAGCCTTGCGTTACCGACGGGATGCCTCACTGCGTTCGGCATGACAGCTCAATTGGCCGTCACCTGGCTTATTAAAGCAGGTGCTTCCGCGGAGCTGCGCATTCCCTATCCATTTGGAGAAGGTGGGACGCGCCTTGGCGCGGCCGGGGTAAGGTCTAACAAAAAACCCCGGCTGGTAACCGGGGTTTGCTAGTGAAAATTGTTGAAAACTGGTTGTTTAAAAGATTATCGCTTTTGGGGTTTTTTGCCGTTGGCCTTACTGATGGAATCGGCCAGCTTGATGGCTTCAAACGCGTTCACAATACCGCCGGACCGGCTGATATCGGACAGCTTTACGTTGGTGCCTTCTTCGCCCGGACCTTTAAATTGCACCGTAGGCTTTACCGAGCTGTTCTCGATAATGGTCTTCACCTGGTGAGGGGTCAGGTCGGGGTAGTAGGAGAGGATCAGCGCCGCTACGCCGGCTACCACGGGAGAGGCCATGGACGTGCCGTCCTCGTTGAGGTACTGGTTCTTCGTGGGCACGGTTGAATAGATCTTCACGCCGGGAGCAAACACATCCACTTCGTTCTTGCCGAAGTTGGAGAAATACGCCACCAGGCCCCCGGCTTTCGGATCGCCGCTGGCGCCTACGGTCAGCCAGTTGGAGGCTCGTTTACCGTTATTGATATTGCTCGGGTTGGGGAAGTTATCGGTGCTGTCGCTGTTGTCGGAATTGTTGCCGGCGGCATGCACCAGCAGCACGCCTTTTTCCTCGGCATACTGTACCGCATCGTCCACCCAGTTCTTCTCGGGTGAAAAGCCCTTGCCAAAGCTCATGTTGATTACCTTGGCGCCGTTGTCCACGGCATAGCGGATGGCCAGGGCAATGTCCTTGTCGTGCTCATCGCCGTCGGGAACGGCCCGCAGCGACATGATGCGGACGTTGTTGGCAATGCCGTCCACGCCCTTGCCGTTGTTGCGAACGGCCGCAATGATGCCCGACACATGGGTGCCGTGCAGGGGCGTACCCGCCATGATATCGTTGTTTCCGTAGTAGCGGTCGTTCAGGTCATGGTAGTTGTCCTTCACGATCTCGCCACGGTAGTCGCGGGGCGCCTTTTCGGCGGCCTCGGCCTTTTTCTCTTCGCTGTCCAGGTAGGTTTTGAAGTCGCCCAGGAAGGAAGTGTTGGTTACATCCATGATGTTGTTGACCGTAAAGAAGTAGAGGAAGGTGGATTTGGCCCGCTTCAGCTCTTCGGTGGCAGGGGTGTAGGCTTCCAGCTCTTTGCCGGTAAAGGTTTCCTTGCCGATGGCCTTGCGCAGGAGGCTGTCGCTGGCAGTCATGGCCATGTAGCTGCGGCGCATCACCAGCAGCTCGAGGCCGTTGGTCTTGCCTTCGCCCACTACCTGCTGTTCGGCCTTTTTCCACATGTTATAGGACTTGCGGTCCTCGGCGCTCAGGGCGGTGGGGTCGGTGATTTTTCCAAAGCGCAGCTTGTACTGGTGGTACACCCTTGCCGCTTCGTACGAATCCTCTTCCACGTTGCGGCCGTCCTTGCCGCCCAGGAAGTTCCAGCCGTGCACGTCGTCGATGTAGCCGTTCTTGTCGTCGTCCACGCCGTTGCCGGGGATTTCTTTGGCGTTGGTCCACAGAACGGTTTTCAGGTCTTCATGCGTCGTGTCGATGCCGGAATCGATCACCGCCACGATCACCGTATTGTTCTTCTTATTTTTCAGGAACTCGTAGGCTTTATCCAGGCTGATGCCGTAGTAGCCATCCTTCTGGAAGTCTTTCAGGTGCCATCCCCGGGGTACGTCGTCCTGGGCGTCCTGGGCCGATGCGGCCAGGGTAAAACCAAGGGCCAGGGTGAGCAGGGAGGATTTCAGTGCAGGCTTCATATTCTTCATTTGGTTAAGAGTAATTGCTGGGTTATGTTAATAAGATATCCCGATTCTTGTAAAAGTAGTCGAAACCCATCATAGGGTTTTGTGAAAAAAAGCGGGCCAGGGCCGGCTTACAGGTCGAACCTGATGCCTTGTGCCAGCGGCAGTTTGGTGCTGTAGTTCAGGGTGTTGGTCTGGCGGCGCATGTACACCTTCCAGGCGTCGCTGCCGCTTTCCCTGCCGCCGCCGGATTCCTTCTCGCCGCCGAAGGCGCCGCCGATCTCGGCCCCTGATGTTCCGATGTTTACGTTGGCAATGCCGCAGTCGGATCCCGCCACGGACAGGAACTGCTCCGCTTCCCGCAGGTTCAGCGTCATGATGGCGGAGGAAAGGCCCTGGGGCACGTTGTTCTGGATGGCAATGGCCTCGTCGAGGGTTTTGTATTTCAGCAGGTACAGGATAGGGGCAAAGGTTTCCTGCTGCACGATGCCCAAATGGGGTTCAACCTCTACAATACACGGCTTCACGTAGCAGCCGCTGTCAAAGCCGGCGCCCTGCAGCCGTCCGCCTTCCACGGCAAAGCGGCCGCCTTCTTCCCGGCACTTGTCCAGGGCCTGCAGGTAGTGCTCCACGGCCTCCTTGTCGATCAGCGGGCCCACGTGGTTGGCTTCGTCCAGCGGGTTGCCGATGCGCAGCTGGCCGTAGGCCGCTACCAGCCGCTCTTTTAGGGTGTCGTAAATGCTTTCGTGAACGATCAGGCGGCGGGTGGTGGTGCAGCGCTGGCCGGCGGTGCCTACCGCCCCGAATACCGAGCCGATGACGGCAATGTCCAGGTCGGCCTCGGGCGTGATGATGATGGCGTTGTTGCCGCCCAGCTCCAGCAGCGAGCGGCCGAGGCGGGCGCCCACGGCGGCTCCTACGGCTTTGCCCATACGGGTGGAACCCGTGGCCGACACCAGGGGAATGCGGCGGTCGTGGGCGATGCGCTCGCCCAGGTCGCGTTCGCCGACCACCAGGCTGCAGACGCCTTCGGGCACGTCGTTCTTTCGAAATACTTCTGATACCAGGTTCTGGCAGGCGATGGCGCTGAGGGGCGTTTTTTCCGAGGGCTTCCAGACGCAGACGTCGCCGCACACCAGGGCCAGCAGGGCGTTCCAGCTCCATACCGCCACGGGGAAGTTGAAGGCCGAAATAATGCCCACGACGCCCAGCGGGTGCCACTGCTCGTACATGCGGTGGCCCGGCCGCTCGCTGTGCATGGTAAGGCCGTGCAGCTGCCGTGAAAGCCCTACGGCAAAGTCGCTGATGTCGATCATTTCCTGCACCTCGCCCAGGCCTTCCTGCAGGCTTTTGCCCATTTCGTACGACACCAGCCGGCCCAGGGCCGCCTTGTGCCGCCGCAGCGCGTCGCCGATCTGCCGCACCACGTCGCCGCGTTTGGGCGAGGGCCAGGTGCGCCACTCGAGAAAGCCCTGCTGGGCCGAGGAGATGATGGTATCATAACTTTCTTCGTCGCAGAGCGAGGCCGTGGCGATGGTCTGCCCGTCGACGGGAGAGCGGGAGGCGAGCTGCCGGCCCTTCGTGGGCAGCCAAACGAAGCCGGTGGAGGCGCCGTGGCTGTTGGCCGGTATCCGCAGTTCTTTCAACACATCGTGCATAGGGATGAAGCGTTTAGGGTTAGAAGGTGAAAGGGTTCCTCTTGAAAGGTAACGGTTTCCTGCAAAAGAAAAGCACCCCTTACCGTACGGGTGCTCTTGTTTGCGGATAAGCGGTAAGGGGGCAATAAATCAGAGCGATACCTTTAGTCCGCCCATCAGCCAACGGCCGGGCATACGGGCGCCCAGCAGGTCGGTATAGTGGCGGTCCAGCAGGTTGTCGGCCTCGCCGAACAGGCTCACCTTGTCTTTCAGCAAAAAGGTTTCGGCCTTCAGGTTCAGGACAAAATAGTCGCCCGAAAGCGGCGTCAGGAACGTTGCGCCGGCTATCCGGGCTCGTTTCTTGTACAGTCCGTTCACGCTCAGGCTGCCGCAAGGCAGGGAATAACGCACGGTAAAATTGGTCAGGAACTTTGCCGCGGACAGGATATAGAGCGAGGGGTTGGTTTCGGTGGTTTGGGCATCCATCCATACCAACCCACAGGAGGCAAACAACTGCCGGCCGTTGGCATAGTTCCGGTGGTAGTGCACGTCCGTTTCCCAGCCGGTTACGGTCAGCTCGTACACGTTTTTGGCCAGCAGGTAGGTGGTATCCCGAAGGTTCTCCTTGCGGGGCATCTGGGCATAGCGCGTCAGTACGTAGTCGATCAGCCCGTCATTCTCCCTGCGGAAAACCGTAGTGGCCACCTTCAGGCCCTCCAGGGGCGTCCAGTCGGCCCCGGCCTCGTAGCTGGTGGAGCGTTCCGCTTCCAGGCCGGGGTTGCCGACGCGGGTGCCGGGGGCCAGGTAGGGCGGCTTGTTGTAGTTGTTATACTGTTCGGTGAAGTCGGCATACCGGATGGTCCGGCCGGCGCTGGCGCGGAACAGCACTTTTGCCAGCTGGTAGGAGGCGTTCAGCTGGGGCACCAGCTGGGCGCCGGTGCCTTCGTGGCCGTCGAGCCGCAGGGCCGGGCTGATGTTCAGCGCGCTGCCGATGCGCTGGTGCAGTTGGACAAAGGCGCCGGCGGTTTGATCGCTGTGGTCGCCCCGGTCGTTGGAGCGGATCGCCCGGTCGAGGAACTGGGCGCCACCCGTCAGGGTCGTTTGCTCGCCAAACTGGTGGCTATACACCGCCAGGGCCTGCCAGAGTTCCGAGCGGTTCCGGTTGGCAGCGGTCACCCGGTTGAACTGGTAGCGGTCGTCCACTTTTTTGTAGCCGGCCTGGAGCGAAAAGCTGTTGCGGCCCTTCTGGTAGGCGGCCCGCAGCTGGTTCCAGAGCGACTGCACTTTTTCGGTGGCCGTATCCGCTGCGGAAAGGGTATAAAAGTTCTGGGCGCTGAAGTTCCGGTGGTCGTACGCGCTGCGCCAGGCCAGTTGCCAGCTGTCGCTGAGCTGGTGGCTGGCAGCGACGGAAGCCGTATGGTTGTTCAGAAATCCCCGGGTACCGCGCTGGGGCTGCCCATTGGTGTTGTTGCTCAGCACGCCCGCGCTGACGGCCGTTTTGCCGTTGCTGTAAAAGCCGCCGGCCGAAATATTCTGCAGGCCGTATTCTCCGGTTGTTTGCTGAATCGACAGCTCTTTACGGGCGGTTTTCCGGGCAAAGGTTTTGGTGATGATGTGGATGACGCCGCCCACCGCATCGGACCCGTAAATGGCCGAGGAGGCGCCCTTCAGCACTTCGATGCGCTCGATCTCGGAAGGGGCCACGGGGATATAGGAGCTGAAGTGGCCGGTATTGGGATCGTTCAGCCGCAGGCCGTCGAGCACCACCAGTACCTGCTGAAAGGTGCTGCCCCGCAGCACCAGGTCGCTCTGGGCGCCCATGGGCCCGCGGGCCTGCACTTCCAGGCCGGGTACGTACCGCAGCAGTTCGTCGAGGGAATGAACGGGCAGCTTGGAGATTTCCTCGCCCCGGATCACCAGGATATTCCGGCCGGTTTTGGAGGCGGCCACCGGGCTCAGGGAAGAGGAAACCGTCACCGGGTCCAGTTCCACCGGGGCATCCTGTGCCCCTGCAGAAAGGGCGGCACAGGCGGACGCACTTAAAAGTACGTTTCGTAAACGCAGCATGTTATTTCAATTTAAGGCCGCAAAAGTAGGCCTGCGGCGGGGGAATTGGTTCATTGGTTCATTGGTTCATTGGGAATTAGGGAGGGGGGCAGTATTATAAAAAAGGGTTCGGAACTATTAAAAAGTTCCGAACCCTATATGTTGCAGGTTTATTCCCTGCTGGAAAGCTGTTTCTGTCTAACGTCCTAATTCCCAATGAACCAATGCCCTGTACTCAGTACGATTCCTCGTCCGTAGGAAAGGTATTCTCCCGGACATCCGAAATGTATTGCTGAACCGCGCCGGTGATGAGTTCGTGGAGGTTGAGGTATTGGCGCAGGAACCTCGGTTTGAATTCGACGTTGATGCCCAGCATGTCGTGCATTACCAGCACCTGCCCGTCGCAGTGCTTGCCGGCGCCGATGCCGATGGTGGGGATTTCCAGGCTTTCGGTTACTTCCTTGGCCAGGGCGGCGGGGATCTTTTCCAGCACCACGGCAAAGCAGCCGGCTTCTTCCAGCAGCTTGGCGTCGCGCTTCAGTTTATTGGCTTCGTCCTCTTCGCGGGCCCGTACGCTGTAGGTGCCGAACTTGTAGATCGACTGGGGCGTCAGGCCCAGGTGGGCCATTACCGGGATGCCGGCCGACAGGATCCGTTTGACCGAATCGATGATCTCTTCGCCGCCTTCGATCTTAATGGCGTGGGCGCCCGTTTCCTTCATGATGCGGATGGCGGAGGCCAGGGCAATGTCGCCGTTGGACTGGTAAAAGCCAAAGGGGATGTCCACCACCACCAGGCACCTTTTGACCCCGCGGATCACCGAGGAGGCATGGTAGATCATCTGGTCGAGGGTAATGGGCAGGGTGGTTTCGTGGCCGGCCATCACGTTGGAAGCGGAGTCGCCTACCAAAATCACATCCATCCCGGCTTCGTCGAAGAGCCGCGCAAAGGAGTAATCATAGGCGGTGAGCATCGATATCTTTTTTCCTGCAGCTTTCATTTTCTGCAGGGTGTTGGTCGTTATCCGTTTTACTTCCTTGGAAACACTCATTTGCACAAATTTGGGGGGGCAAAATACAAAGGAATTTGGGTTAATTGGTTAATTGGTTCATTGGGATATTAGGAATAAGGTTGAAGTGTCTTTTTCAAGGGAACCTTAATGACTGTAAGTTCATTATTTGCAGGGATCATTTACTACCCGGGACTGTATTTAACGATACCGGCATTCCCGCCTAATTCCCAATGAACCAATGAACCAATGAACTAATGCACGATGCCGCTGGCCATCACTTCTTCGTAAAGCGTGTGGATAAGGCCGTCGGCCAGGCCGATCTTGGGCACGAAGATGTCTTCGGCATCGGACCAGCGCATGACGTTGATATAAATTTGCAGGGCCGGCACGATCACGTCGGCCCGGTCTTCGCGCATTTTGTACTGCAGGATGCGTTGCGGCACGGTGAGGTTGCTGAAGTCCTTGTGGTAGCTGCGCAGCAGCTCCAGGCTCAGGGGCTTGCCTTCCTTTCGCTTCGACAGCGAAAACACCTTGTTGATGTTGCCGCCCGAGCCGATGGCCGTAATATGGTGGTAGCCGCTGGTTTTGGCCTTGATGAACTCTTTCATGCTGTTCCACTCCTTGTCGCCGACCTGGTTTTTCAGCAGGCGGATGGTGCCGATATTGAACGACTCCTTGGCTACCAGGCGGCCGTCGCTGAAGAACGTCAGCTCGGTGCTGCCGCCGCCCACGTCGATGTACAGGTACGATTCTTCGGAACTGAGGTTTTCGGCAATGTGGTTCTCGTAAATGTAGGTGGCCTCTTCCTGTCCGCTGATCACGCGGATGGTGATGCCCGTTTCCTCCTTCACCTGCTGCAGGATCTCCGCCGCATTGGCGGCATCCCGCATGGCCGAAGTGGCGCAGGCCTTCAGGTGTTTGACATCGTATACGTCGAGCAGCAGCTTGTACGATTGGATGGTTTTGATGACCTGGTCGCGTTTCCGGGGCGAGATCTCGCCCCGCTCGAACACGTCGAAGCCCAGTCGCAGGGGCACCCGCACCAGGGCTTCCTTTAAAAATTCCGGGCGACCCATAGGGTCCTTGATCACATCGCTGATCAACAGCCTGCAGGCATTGCTGCCGATATCAATCGCTGACAGTCTCAATGGCTGAAAGGGTTTTTTGGTATAAGTATTTGTATGTCTCCACCTGCGAACGTACCGGTTTTTCGTCATTTGTCCGCACGTACTCATTGTTCAGGTCATTGTCCAGCCAACGGGCCTTCACATTGTCCTGCAACTGGATGTCGAGGATCTGCTTCAGTTCCTCGCGGATGTCCGGGTCCAGGATCGGGCAGGTAGCTTCCACGCGGTGGTCGAGGTTGCGCACCATCCAGTCGGCCGAGGAAATATACACTTTTTCTTTGCCGCAGCTGTGGAAAAACCAAACCCGGGCATGTTCCAGGTATTCGTCCACGATGCTGATGGCCGTTACCGGGCGGGCAAACTTCTGGTCCTGCGAATACATGCAGAAAATGCCGCGGATGATCAGCTTTATTTCCACGCCGGCCCGGGCGGCATCGTACAGGGCTTCGATCAGCTGGTCGTCCGACAGGGAGTTCATCTTGGCGATGATGCGGGCCTCCCGGCCCTTGAGGGCATTGCGGGTTTCGATGCGGATCAGTTTCATCAGCTCGCGGCGGGTAAACTCGGGGCTGGGAATGATGGTGCTGCAGGCCTTTAGGAAATGGGTGCCGGTCTTGTAGTGTTCGATGTAGTTGAAAATGCGGTTCACATCGGCCATGATGGCCCCGTTGGAGGTCAGCAGGCAGTGGTCGGCATATACCCTTGACGTACTCTCGTTGAGGTTGCCGGTGCTTACAAAACCGTAATGCAGGATGCGGTCCTGGAAGCGCTTGCGGATCACGCAGATCTTCGCATGCACCTTCATGTTGGGAATGCCGATGAACACTTTTACGCCTTCGTCTTCCAGCCGTTCCTTCCAGGCCAGGTTGGCTTCCTCGTCGAAGCGGGCCCGCAGCTCCAGCATCACCGTTACCTGCTTGCCGTTGCGCACGGCATTGACCAGGGCGTTGACCACCTTCGACTGGGTGGCCAGGCGGTAGCAGGTCACCTTGATGGATGTCACCTCGGGGTCGATGGCGGCTTCGCGCAGCAGGTCGATCACGGGGTAGAAGTCGTGGTAGGGGAAGTGCAGCATGATGTCGCGTTCCATCACCACGTCGGTCACCCGGCGTTCGAGCAGCAGGGGGTGGTCGAAGGGCTTGCGGCGGTGGCTTTCACTGTTGAATACCTGCTGGGGGAAGTCCATAAAGTGGCGGAAGTTGTGGATGCGGCCGCCGGGGATGAGGTTGTCGCGCTTGGTGAGGTTCAGCCGCTGGAAGAGGTATTCCAGCAGGCCGGGGTCCATTTCCCGGTCGTACACGAAGCGCACGGGCTTGCCCTTGCGCCGGTTTTTGAGTCCCTTCTGGAGTTTTTGGATGAGGGTGGTGGACAGGTCGGTGTCGAGGTCGAGCTCCGCGTCGCGGGTCACCTTGAACACGTGGGCCACGTAGCGGTTGTAGCCGAAGTAGGAAAAGATCTCCGGCAGGTTGAAGCGGATGATGTCTTCCAGCAGGATGATATGGTGCTCGCCGGCGGGGGCGGGCAGGATCACGAAGCGTCCCAGCACCCTTGAGGGCACTTCGATGAGGGCGTATTTCTTTTTCAGGGCGCTGTCCTGCATCGACATCACCACGCCCAGGTAGAGTGATTTGTCGCGCAGGTTGGGAAAGTCGGGAATGCTTTCGATCATCAGGGGGATGACGTTGGAGCTGACTTCCCCGTCGTAATAATTGCGCACGAAGACGGCCTGCTCGGGCGTCAGGTCCTTTTCGGTGACCAGGAAGATTTTTTCCTTTTTCAGCTCTTCCAGGATATTTTCCCAGATGCGGTTGAATTCGCTTTGCTGGTTCAGCACGATCATCTGGATGGACTGCAGGATCTGTTCGGGATTTTCTTCCAGGTGCATCTTGGCCTTGTGGCCGTAATGGATCATGCGCTTGAGGGCGGCTACCCGCACCCGGAAAAACTCATCCAGGTTGTTGGAAAAGATTCCCAGGAAGCGGATGCGTTGCCGCAGGGGCACGGAGGGGTCCGCCGCTTCCTGCAATACCCGGCCATTGAACGCCAGCCAGCTGATGTCTCTCGGAATGGTCTTGCTTTTGGAATGGGCCATAGTACCGTTTAAGATTGAGGAGGTCGGTATTGGGGATTTCGTCTCGCCTGAGGCGAGACGAAATCATTTTGTTGGAACAAAATACAACATCTATACCCCGTTTTTCATCCGGTCCACCAGGGAAGTGGTGGAAAACCCTTCCAGGATGGGATTGATGATTACCTGGCCGCCGGCGGCGATCACCTCTTCGGCCCCGGCAATGTCCTCTACCTTGTAGTCGCCGCCTTTTACCAAAAAGTCGGGCAGGATGGATTTGATCAGCTCGCGGGGGGTGTCTTCGGAAAAGAGCACCACGGCATCCACCATGCTCAGCGCCGCCAGCACCAGGGCCCGGGCGTGCTCACTGTTCAGGGGCCGGCTGTCGCCCTTCAGTTTTTTGACCGATACGTCGGCGTTGAGTCCCACGATAAGCACATCGGCAGTTTGGGCCGCCTGGCGCAGCGAGGCGATGTGGCCGGCATGCAGCAGGTCGAAGCAGCCGTTGGTAAAGGCGATCTTTTTGCCCAGCACGCGCCAGCGTGCCAGTCTGCGTTGTAATTCTTCCGGCGTTACGATCTTTTCGTCAATGCTATTCCCCGTTTTCACGTTCTTTTCGTTTTTTATTGTAATAAGAAAATAAGGCTGCAAATGCGACCCCGCCCAGGATGATGATAAGGGTCTGTACCGACCACAGCAGCCACCCCAGGGCGTTGCCGATGGTGTTTTCGTCCAGCCCGTACAGGCCCATCAGCGTGGCCACCAGCAGGGGATAGGCGCCGATGCCACCGGGGGTGATGATCATGCCCACGCTGCCGATGGCCAGGGTCGTCAGCCCGCCCAGCACGCCCAGATGGGCGGTTTCCCGCAGGGCCATCAGGCCCAGGGTGGTACTTGAAAGATACAGTACCCAGATGAGGACGGTATGAAACAGAAAGAGTTTTTTGTGTTTGATCAGCCGGATGCTGCCCAGGCCGTGGGCAATGCCCGAAAGCACGTTTTTCACCCGCGAAACGGCATCGATATGCCCGAAGCGTTTGAGCAGGAAATACACCAGCAAGCCAACGCCCACCACCACCGCTACGGCGATGCTGATGCGGACGGGGGAGAAGTGGCCGGACTGGTCGCGGAAAAAGTTGCCGAAGAGGTTGGACGTAAATTCCCCGATCACGTGGCCCTGCAGGATAAGGGCCAGGAAAAAGATCACCACCAGGCCCACCACGTCCACCGCCCGTTCCACCACGATGGTGCCCACCAGCTTGTCGGCCCGCACCTTTTCGTAGCGGGAGAGGAGGGTGCACTTCACCACCTCGCCCAGGCGGGGTACGCCGGCATTGACGAGGTATCCGATCATCACGGCGGCGAAGGTATTGAAGGTGGAAGGGTTATAGCCCAGCGGCTCCATGAGGATCTTCCAGCGCAGGGCCCTGCTGTAGTGACTCAGCAGCAGCAGGGCCGCTACGGGCAGGATCAGCCACAACCGGGCATTCCGGATAGAAGACTTGATGTGTTCCCACTGCTCCGCATCGATGTTTTTCACCGTCAGCCAGACGAACAAAATGCCCAGCCCCAGGAAAAACAGGTATTGAAGTATGGTCAGAATCGATTTCTTCATGCCCGCCGAAAATAACCATTGTTTGGTGAATCGTCAATGGTCAATAGACAATGGTCATTGGTCCGGACCTGTAAGTCGTAAGCCAGTAAACAAGTAAACGCGTAAACAGCTTACAGCAGGTTGCCTTCTCTGGGAAAAACGATCCAGGGTTTGAAGGTTTTGGCTTCTTCGAACGGCATGCTGGCATAGGAGATGATCACCACCACGTCGCCCACCATGCCCTTGCGGGCGGCGGGGCCGTTCATGCAGCAGACGCCCGAGCCGCGCTTACCCTTGATGAGGTAGGTTTCTATGCGCTCGCCGTTGTTGACGTTTACGATCTGCACTTTTTCGTTCTCGATCATGTTGGCCGCATCCATCAGGTCTTCGTCCAGCGTCAGGCTGCCCACATAATTCAGGTTGGCTTCCGTAATAACGGCACGGTGCACTTTTGATTTAAGCACGGAGATAGTCATAGCGGCGCAAAGGTAAGGCTTGAAAGCGATGAGCGGTTTAATTCAGGGTCATATTATCGATCAGGCGTACCCGGTGCAGGGTGGCGGCCACCAGGGCCACCAGCTTTTGCCCGTCGAAGGCCGTAGCTGCCTGCAGGGTGTCGGCATCGGCGATCTCCACGTAATCCACGGCAAAGCCCTCGCTTTCCAGGCGTTTTTTCCCTTCCTGTTTCAGGCCGGCCAGCGGGTGGCTGCCCAATTGCTCCTTCAGGTACGACAGGGTCTTATAAATGCCCAGGGCCAGCCGGCGCTCTTCGGGGTCGAGGCGGAGGTTGCGGCTGCTCATGGCCAGGCCGTCGGCCTCGCGGATGGTGGGGCAGACCACCAGCTCGATCTGGTGCTCCTTTCCCATAAGCTGGATGAGCTTTTTCACCACCATGCTCTGCTGGTAGTCTTTTTGGCCCAGGTACAGGCGGTCGGGCTGCACGATCCGCAGCAGGCGGTCCACCACCTGGCACACGCCCTGGAAGTGGCCCGGCCGGTAATGGCCTTCCAGCACCGTTTCAATAGGGCCGAGGTCATACTGTTGTTGCGGAAAGCCCTGTGGATAAATTTCTTTTACCGCAGGCAGAAACAGCAGGTCGCAGCCGGCAGCCGCCAGCTGTTCGATATCTTTTTCAATGGTGATAGGGTAGTGGGTAAAATCCTCGGGGTTGTTGAACTGGGTGGGATTGACGAAAATACTGCAGCAGGTCAGGTCGTTTTGTTCCTGCGAAAGCCCGATCAGGGAGAGGTGGCCATGGTGCAGGGCGCCCATGGTAGGTACAAAGCCGGTGGTTTTTCCCTGGTTCTTTGCCCGCTCCAGGAACAAAGTGACATCTGATGCTTTTTTATATATGATCATCCTTTAACAGATAGAAGGTGGTAGTGTTAACGCCTATTTCCAATAATTGGTTACCTTTGCAAACCTTTTGGAAAAAGTTTAAAACGGTAACAATGTCAGCAAAGAAAAGAATTTTATTTATTGCCAATGAAATGTCCCCGTACCTGGAGTTGACAGAATTTTCAGAAATTGTTAACAAACTGGCAATAAAAGCAAACGATAATGGATTTGAAGTGCGCTGCATTATGCCCCGTTTTGGTACCATCAACGAACGTCGCCACCGCCTTCACGAAGTTGTACGCCTGTCCGGAATCAATGTTTCCATAGATAATGAAGATTTTCCCCTGCAGATCAAGGTAGCTTCCCTGCCCAATGCCCGCCTGCAGGTGTATTTCCTGGACAACGAAGACCTGTTCAAACGGAAGCACGTTTTTACCGACGACAATGATAAATGGTTTGATGACAACGGCTTACGCACCGTCTTCTTTTGTAAGGGTGCCCTGGAAACGGTGAAAAAATTCGGATGGCCGCCCGACCTCATCCATTGCAGCGGCTGGATGACCGGCCTGATCCCCTTTTATTTAAAGAGCGTGTACAAGCGCGAGCCGGTGTTCTCGCAC
The DNA here is from genome assembly GCF_037132455.1 of Huijunlia imazamoxiresistens. Taxonomy (NCBI): domain Bacteria; kingdom Pseudomonadati; phylum Bacteroidota; class Chitinophagia; order Chitinophagales; family Chitinophagaceae; genus Huijunlia; species Huijunlia imazamoxiresistens. The sequence continues at coordinate 225,131 of NZ_JBBBEI010000007.1, forward strand.
AGCAAGGTCATTTACACGATCGGGCAGCATACTTTCCCCGACAACCTGGGCGCCGATTTCATTGAAAAAGCCATGATCCACGCCTCCCTGAAGGAAAAGGACTTGGAAGTGTTCAAGCCGGCCGACAACACGGCACTGCTGCGCGGCGGGGCTACCTTTGCCGATGCCATCACCTTCGGATCCGAAGAGGTGGAGGCCAAACTGGTGGAAGAATTCTCGAAAGTGCGGGGCAAAAAGACCCTCCCGTTCAACCTCGAGTCTGATTTAACAGACTATTTACAGTTGTATACCGACCTTGCCGGGAAGTAAGTGGTTCCTTATTTTTTGTTTATGGTTTTTGGCGGATGGTAGCTTTGGAGCAGGTGGAACCCCGGTTTTCCGGTTTCGCGGGGCTTCGGACCACCCGCTGAAAACCATAAATTTTTCCTATTTTTTTTAACAGATCAATACTTATTTGTGAAGAAACAAAGCCTGGGCATTTTCTTACTGGCGCTGATCTCCTGCTCGCTGATCTTTTTTCCTTCCTGCAAAAAAATAAACGAAGCTACCGAACTGGGCGGTGACCTGATCCCCGCGGTGGACAATATCACTACTTTCGAATCTTCCCTTTCCACGGAAACCGACAACTTCCGGCTGAACGATACCACGAAGCTGCTGTATGCCAACCCGCTGGCGGTAGCCATCGGCAACATCGGCAACGATCCCGAGTTCGGCACCACCAATGCCGCGGCTTATTTTAACCTGGGCCTGGCTACCTACGGCAGCAACCCCTTTGTTTCCCGCGATTCGATCGTGGGCATGGACTCGGTGGTGCTGTCCCTGGCCTTTAGCGGCGCCCACGGCGACACCGCTACGCCCCAGACCCTGCGGGTGTACGAGATCGCCCCGTCCTCCAACTTCAACGATACCACGCTTTATACCTATAACGAAGCCGATATTGCTACCACTTCCGAACTGGGTTCCCGCACCTTCGCCTTCCAGTCGCTGAAGGACTCGATCCTGCTGGTACGGAAGAGTGACACCCAACAGGTGGCCAACGTGCTGCGGATCCGCCTCAACAACACACTGGCCGACCGCTTTGCCGGTTTCAATGCCTCCGGACCCTATGCCAGCGACCTGAACTTCAAGACCGCTTTCCGCGGGCTGGCCGTAAAGGCCGACAACACGGGCAACGGCCTCGGGCTCTTCGACCTGGCCAACAGCTCTAAAACCTTCCTGACCTTTTATTTCCGCGTCAAGCGCAGCGGCGCCATCGATACCACGGCCGTCAGTTTTACCCATAATACCCGCCTGCGTGGGGATAGTACCAATGCCCCGTTTGCCTTCGGCGGCCAGGCCAATATCATCCGCCGCACGCCCGGAGGCGAATGGGACCGCCTGCTGCAGAACGGCACCGCCCAGGACAGCAAAGTATATATCCAGAGCCAGCCCGGTTCCTATGCCACGGTAAAAGTACCCGGCCTGGACACCCTCGCCAACTCCTCCAGGCTCATACACCTGGCCGAACTGATCATCCACCGGGTACCCTCGGCTGCCGACGCCCTGTTCGCGCCGCCTTCGCGCCTGTTCCTCGACCGGGTGAATACGGCCGGCGATACCCTGTTCAATATGGAACGGGACTTTCCGCTGATCTCGGGAGGAACGCTCAACTTTACCTCCTTCGGCGGCACCCTGCGCTCCGACAGCACCTACCGGTTCAATATCACGAAGTACGTACAGGACGTGGTTTCCGGCAAGCTGCCCCGGACGAACATCCTGCGGCTGTCGGCTCCTTATTATACCACCCTTTTTGACAAGGTGCAGGGAAATAAAGTGTCGTATTATGTGATCGACCAGCCCGCCAGGGGCCGGGTGACCCTGGCCGGCGGCAATTACGCCGACCCCAGGCTGCAACTGCGGCTCCGTGTCGTATACTCAAAACTTTAAATCTCGTTGTTCCCTGACGGGCTGTATATTTGCCGGTCCTGAAGGGCGTGTAACTACAATTTTTCACTCTATTCTAAATACCCGAGTCATGCCTTATTTATTTACATCGGAAAGCGTATCGGAAGGACACCCCGATAAAGTCGCGGACCAGATATCTGATGCCCTGATCGATAACTTCCTTGCCTTTGATCCCGAATCCAAGGTAGCCTGCGAAACGCTAGTGACCACTGGACAGGTAGTGCTGGCCGGAGAGGTGAAATCCAAAGCCTACCTGGACGTGCAGGATATCGCCCGCCAGGTGATCCGCAAGATCGGCTATACCAAGAGCGAGTATATGTTCGAGGCCAACTCCTGCGGCGTTTTATCGGCCATCCACGAGCAGTCTTCCGATATCAACCAGGGCGTGGACCGGAAGGAAAAGGAACTGCAGGGTGCCGGCGACCAGGGCATGATGTTCGGCTATGCCACCAACGAAACGGAGGATTACATGCCGCTGGCGCTCGACCTGGCACACAAGCTGCTGCAGGAGCTGGCCCAGCTGCGCCGCGAGAACAACGAGATCAAGTACCTGCGTCCCGATGCCAAGAGCCAGGTGACCCTGGAGTACGACGATAACAACCGTCCCGTGCGCATCGATGCCATCGTAGTCTCCACCCAGCACGACGATTTCGATACCGAAGCGGCCATGCAGGAAAAGATCAAGACCGACATCATCAACATCCTCATCCCGCGCATCAAGGCCAAATACCAGACCTATGCCGGCCTGTTCAACGACCACATCAAATACCATATCAACCCCACGGGCAAGTTCGTAATCGGCGGTCCCCACGGCGATACCGGCCTCACCGGCCGCAAGATCATCGTGGATACCTACGGCGGCAAGGGAGCCCATGGCGGCGGCGCCTTCAGCGGTAAAGATCCTTCCAAGGTAGACCGTTCGGCTGCGTACGCCACCCGCCACATTGCCAAGAACCTGGTAGCCGCCGGCGTCTGCGACGAAGTGCTGGTGCAGGTTTCCTACGCCATCGGCGTGGCCGAGCCCATGGGCATCTACGTCAATACCTACGGCACCGCCAAGGTACAGCTGACCGACGGCGAGATCGCCAAAAAAGTGGAAGGCATCTTCGACATGCGTCCCTACTTCATCGAACAGCGCCTGAAGCTGCGCAACCCCATTTACAGCGAAACGGCCGCCTATGGCCACATGGGCCGCAAGCCGGAAGTGGTGACCAAGGAATTCTTCGCCCCCGGCGGCACCACCTTCCAACGCGAAGTGGAGCTGTTCACCTGGGAAAAGCTGGATTACGTGGAACGCGTGAAAGAGGCATTTAATTTATAAGTTCCTAAGTTTCTGAGTTCCTGGGTTCCTACGTTGTTTTTGGTTGATGCTTTTAAAAAGTTGCCTTTAAACAACACGAAACTCAGGAACTTAGGAACTAAGAAACTCAGGAACTAATCCTCCCTCCGGGAGGTTTTTTATTTTTGGACAATGGACGAACAACATAATCCCTGGACGGTCCTGGGAGCAACGGAAGTGTACGACAATCCGTGGATCAAGGTAACAGAGTACGATGTGCTCAACCCCTCGGGCGGGAAAGGCATTTACGGGAAAGTGCATTTTAAGAACCTCGCTATCGGCATCCTTCCCCTGGACGAAGACCTCAATACCTACCTGGTGGGACAATACCGCTTTACGCTGGACCAGTACAGCTGGGAAATTCCCGAAGGCGGCGGGCCGTTGGTGGACGACATCCTGCATTCGGCCCGGCGCGAGCTGAAGGAAGAAACCGGGCTGGTGGCCGAAGAATGGATCCCGCTGCAGCAACTGCACTTGTCCAACTCCGTTACCGACGAGCACTGCCACCTGTTCCTGGCGCGTCGGTTACGGCAGGAAGAAGCGATGCCCGAGGAAACGGAGCAGCTGCAGGTGCGGAAACTGCCCTTTGCGGAAGCGTACCGCATGGTGGAAGAAGGCGTGATCACCGACGCGCTGGCCGTGGCCGCCATTTTGAAAGTGAAGATCTTACTGCTGGAAGGCAAAATAAAATAACCGCTCTTGAAAAAATCAAACATCATCATCGGCCGTCAGCCCCTGATCGAATCGATCAACGCTGGCAGGGCCATCGACAAAATATTGCTGCAGAAAAATGCCGGGGGCGAAGCCGTTGCCGGCATCCGCGAGCTGGCCCGCAAGTACAATATCCCGGTGCAGGTAGTGCCCATTGAAAAGCTCAATTCCATTAGCCGGGCCAACCACCAAGGCGTGATCGCCTTTGCCGCGCTCGTCCAGTACCTCGACCTGCAGCAGGTGATCGACCACGTGGTGGGCAACGGAGAAACACCGCTGTTCGTGATCCTTGACGGGGTGACCGACGTGCGCAACATCGGCGGCATTGCCCGCACGGCGGTCTGCTGCGGTGCCCAGGCGCTGATCATCCCCGACAAGGGCGTAGGCGCCTTGAATGAAGAGGCGCTGAAATCCTCGGCCGGCGCCCTGGAAAAACTCCACGTGTGCCGGGTGAACAGCCTGATGAAGGCCGTGGACGACCTGCACCTCAACGGCATCCGCGTGCTGGCCTCCGAAATGAAGGCGCAAAAAGTGCTGCATGAAGCCGACTTCCGCGAGCCCGTGGCCGTGGTGATGGGCAGCGAGGACAAAGGCGTTTACCCTGCGCTGATGAAAACCTGCGATGAAGTATTTAAGATCCCCATGGCCGGCAGCTTCGAATCGCTGAACGTGTCGGTGGCCACCGGCATGATCCTGTACGAGGCGATGAAGCAGCGGATGTTTACGGCGGAATAAAGAATCATGTATAAAACAGGGAGGCGCAGGAGTTACGGGCCGGTCATTCGGGCGTTTTCGTTGCTCCTGTGCTGACTCTTTTGGTGATCGCGGCTTTCATTTGGGAAAAACCTTCGTAGGTTCCGGCGGTCAGGAACTCCATTCCCGAAGCCGCTCCGAGGGCGACTCCCAGGCCCGCCCCGGCCAGGGTGCCCGTTGCCAAACCCGCCAGTGCGGAGAGGCCGGGGCCGAAATCGATGCAGAAATAGCTCCCGTTGCAATCCGGGGGTTGATAAGCGATCCACCCGATCAGGGCGCCAAGAAGGGAGCCGCCAACAATGCCTAGCAGGGCGCCCCGGCGGATCCTTCCGTCCCGCCGGATCCGTAGGCTCCGTATTTGTTGGTAAGCGATGTCCTTAGTATACCCGCAGGGCGCGCCATAGCGCACCGGTATAAAGCAGATTCGGACACTACTGTCGCCGACCAGGCGCAGGTAGCCCGAAATAACGCTGTCCGAGGTAGTGATCAGCTTGACCTGGTAGGTGACTTTCCGGAAGTGCAGGCTGGTGTCCTGGGCCCATACCCCGGTACCTGCCAGGGAAATCAGGAGCAGGATCAGGTATTTCATTTCCTGTAAAATAAGTCGAATCCGACGTATTGTCAAGCCCCGCTGCCCGTCCGGGGCTTCCCGGAAATAATGGTACATTTGGAACAGACCCAAACCCCTTTCGCTGTTCCATGCTGCATCCCACACCCGCCCCGCCCGTTCAACTGGTTGAATGTCCCCGCGACGCCATGCAGGGATGGAAGGAATTTATTCCCACGGAAAAAAAGGCCGCCTACATCAATGCGCTGCTGCAGGTGGGCTTCGACACCATCGACTTCGGCAGCTTTGTTTCACCCAGGGCCATTCCCCAGATGAGCGATACCAAAGAGGTGCTGCAGCGGCTGGAGCGGACCGGCACCCGGTCGAAGCTGCTGGCCATCGTGGCCAACCGGCGCGGGGCCGAAGCTGCCCTGGCCTTCGAGGAAATCGACGTCCTGGGGTTTCCCTTTTCCCTTTCGCCCACCTTCCAGCAGCGCAACACCAACAGCACGATGGAGGAAAGCCTGGGAAGAGTGGCAGAAATCCAGGAGCTCTGTTTGCAGAAAAACAGGCAGCTGGTGGTGTACCTGAGTATGGGCTTCGGCAATCCTTATGGCGATGCCTACCATCCCGGCATCCTGCTGCACTGGGCCGGCGAAATGGTGCGGCGGGGCATTACGATTATTTCCCTGGCCGATACGGTGGGCCTGGCAACGCCGGAACAGGTGGGGGAGGCGGTGGCCGCCCTGGTGCCGCAATATCCCGGCACCACCATCGGCGTGCACCTGCATGCGGCGCCGCTGAACCGGCGGGCAAAGCTGGAGGCGGCCTTTGCCGCCGGCTGCCGGCGCTTCGACGGCGCCCTCAAAGGCATTGGCGGCTGCCCCATGGCCGATGACGAGCTGGTGGGCAACATGGCCACCGAGGTCATGGTGGACTTTTTCAGCGTAAAAGGCGTTTTGCCCCCGCTTGATTTTGCCGCTTTGCAAAACAGTGGTAGCATTGCCGCTGAAATATTCGGTTTGTAATGAACTTCATGCTCGATCTCCAACTGCCCAAAGCGGAAAAACTGATCCACCACCAGCACCGCATCCTTTCCATCGGCTCCTGCTTTACCGAACACATCGGCAAGGCCCTGATGGACCTCAAGTTCAACGTGCTGCAGAATCCCAACGGCATCCTCTTCGACCCGGCCAGCGTCTGCTCCAGCCTGGTATCCTATATCAAGAACAAGCCGTATACCGGCGACGACCTGTTTTACCTGAACGAGGTCTGGCAAAGCTGGCAGCACCACAGCCGCTTTTCCGGCACCGACCGGGACAGCGTGGTGGCGCAGATCAACCAATCGCAACAGGCCGCCCATGATTTTTTGCTGCAGGCCGACTGGGTGATCATCACCCTGGGTTCTTCCTTTTCGTACCGGCTGACGTCCGCAGCCCCGACGCCGGAAGCCCCGGGCAGTCCCGTGGCCAACTGCCACCGGGCGCCGGCCCAGTGGTTCCAAAAATACCTGATGCCCATATCCGAAACCGTGGAGCGCCTGGACAACGCCCTGCACCAGCTGTTTTATATAAATCCCAAGGTGAACATCATCTTTACCATCAGCCCGGTACGGCATATCCGCGACGGGGTGGTGGAAAACAACCGCAGCAAGGCCCGCCTGCTGGAGGCGGTGCACCATATGGTGAACAAGTTCGCCCGGATGTATTATTTCCCTTCTTACGAGATCGTCATCGACATCCTGCGTGACTACCGCTTTTACGATATCGACATGGTGCATCCCAACTACCTGGCCACCGACTTCGTGCTGAAAAAGTTCCTGGAAACCTATACGTCCGAAGAAACGGGGCGCCTGCTGCAGGAGCTCCGCAAGATCGCCATCGCCCGCAGGCACCGGCCTACCCATGCCGCCACCGATGCCCACCGCAGGTTTTTACAAAGCAACCTCGAAAAAGCCACCACCCTCCAGAACCAATTCCCGGAATTGAACCTGGGAGAGGAGATTGCCTATTTTTCGGGCGAACTGGGGTAGGTAAGGGGAATTGGTCAATTGGTTTATTGGGAATTAGGGGAGGGGACGACTTTTACCTGTAATGGCGCAACAATCATAAAGCTGATGACCACCTTTAAGACTGTCATGCCGAACGCAGTGAGGCATCCCCTCGGGGCACAAAAAGCCTTTTACAGATACAGGAAGGCCCGCTTTCGAATAGAAGACGCTTTTCTATCCCGAGGAGATGCCTCACTGCGTTCGGCATGACAGTCTTAAAGGTGGTCATCAGCTTTATGATTGTTGTGCTGAAATGGGGCCGCATCTGAAAACGTAAACTCGTAAACTTTCTCAGTGCATCCGGTCGCCCCGCACATCCAGGCTGCGGATGACGGCGGCTTCGTGTTCGAGCCACTCTTTCCAGCGCTGGCGCACTTTTTCTTTGGGCAGGTAGGTTTCGGCCAGCTCGATAAATAAGGTATAGTGACCGGCCTCGCTTTCCATGAAGCGGCGGTAGAAGGTGCGCAGGTAGGCGTCGTCCAGGCCTTCGCTGAGGCGCTTGAAGCGTTCGCAGCTCCGGGCCTCGATCAGGGCGCAGAGGAGCAGCTTGTCCAGCAGGCGCTCTTCCTCGCTGCCGCCTTTCTTTTCAAAGGGCAGCAGCTGGTTCACGTATTCGTCCTTGCGCTGGCGGCCCAGTTTCAGGCCCCGTTTGTTCAGTTCGGACAGTACCAGCCGGAAATGACCCCATTCCTCGGTAACGATCGGCGCCAGCTCGCTCACCAGCCGTTCGCGGTCGCTGAACCGCTGGATCAGCGAAATGCAGGAAGTCGCCGCCTTTTGTTCGCAATAGGCATGGTCGGTCAGGATGTCCTGCATCGATTTTTCCGCCAGGTTCACCCAGCGCGGGTCGGTGGGCAGCTGCAGGCCGAGAATGGCCTTTGTATCGGCGGATAAAGCTTCTTCTTGTTGTTGCATGCGGCAAAAGTAGTTTACGAGTTTACAAGTTTACGGGTTTACGGATTCCTGACGGGCGCCGGCAACTCGTAAACCCGTAAACTTGTAAACTCGTAAACTGGAAAGCCTGCCGATATTAAAAAAAAGTTCCTATATCGCTTTCAGGATTTGGAATTTTCCGTACCTTCGCCGCCAAAATTATCGGGTATCTAATCGGATGTCTTTTTAAAAAAACTACGATGTCATTAACTAAAGAAAAGAAAGCAGGCATTTTTGCCAATTTTGGTGGTAAAGAAGCAAATACCGGCTCCATTGAAGCGCAGATCGCTGCCGTAACCGAGCGCATCTCCCAGATTTCTGGTCACCTTCAAAAAAACAAAAAAGATTTTTCCACGCACCGCGGCCTGATGCAACTGGTAGGACAGCGCAAAAGCCTGCTGACTTACCTGCAAAAGCATAACCTGCAGGGATACCGCGCCTTGATCGAAAAATTAGGACTCAGAAAGTAATTCAAGACGTTATACTAAATTATTCCCAACTGAAAACAGCGGTTGGGAATAATTTTTTTTGTACGTATGTTGCTCTTTTTACCATCAAAACACAGGATATGTTATGTTGACACAAAAATTCAGTAAAACCTTTGATATAGGTGATGGCCGGCAGGTGAGTATTGAAACCGGCCGCCTGGCCCGTCAGGCGGATGGCTCGGTTACAGTGAAGATGGGTAACTGTATTCTTTTGGCTACCGCTGTTGCCAACGAAGAGCCGAAGGAAGGCCAGGAATTTTTCCCCCTCAGCGTGGACTACATGGAAAAATTTGCTTCCGCCGGCCGTATTCCCGGCTCGTTCTTCAAGCGCGAAGGCAAGCTGAACGATTATGAAGTACTGACCTCCCGCCTTATCGACCGCGCCCTGCGGCCCCTGTTCCCCGAAGATTACTTTTGCGAAGTGCAGGTGATCGTGACGCTGGTCTCCAGCGACGCGGAAATCCTGCCCGATGCCCTGGCCTGCCTGGCTGCTTCGGCTGCCCTGGCGGTATCCACCATTCCCATTAAGGAAATCATTTCCGAAGTGCGCGTGGGCCGTGTGGATGGAAAATTAAAAATCAACCCTTCCCGCTCCGAAATGGAGAAATCCGACCTGGATTTCATGATCGGCGCCACCCTCGAAAACATCATGATGGTGGAAGGGGAAGCCAAGGAGTGCAGCGAGGACGAGCTGGTACAGGCCCTGTCCTTTGCCCACGAAGCCATTAAAGTGCAGATCCGCGCCCAACAGGAACTGCGCGATATGCTCGGCGTCAACACCAAGCGCGACTATCCCAAGCCCGCCCAGAACGAAGTGCTGCGCGAGCGCGTAGAAGCCCTGGCTAAAGATAAAATGGCCGTCCTCTCCCGCGCCAACCAACCCAAGGCGGAGCGGAAGGATGCCTATAAAAAACTGACCGAAGAGGTGCTCCTGGTCATCCGCCAGGAAGCCGGCCTGCCCGAAGGCGAAGAGCTGGGCAGCGACGTCAAGAAAATGGTCAAAAACTACCTGGCCGACCTGCAGTACCACGTGGTGCGCGACATGATCATCAACGACCGTGTACGCCTCGACGGCCGCGGCCTGGACGACGTGCGCCCCCTGGACATGGAAGTGGACATCCTGCCCACTCCCCACGGTGCCGCCCTCTTTACCCGTGGCGAAACCCAATCGCTGACCACCGTTACCCTGGGTACCCCCCTGGACGAACTGCTGGTGGAAAGCGCCGCCACTTCCGTTTATTCCAAATTCATCCTGCACTATAACTTCCCGCCCTTCTCTACCGGGGAAGTGAAGTTCCTCAGAGGTCCCGGCCGCCGCGAAGTAGGCCACGGTAACCTGGCGCTGCGCTCGCTGAAGCAAATGATGCCCGGCGGCGACTTTGCCTATACCGTGCGCATCGTGAGCGACATCCTGGAATCCAACGGTTCTTCTTCCATGGCAACGGTTTGTGCCGGTTCGCTGGCCCTCATGGATGCCGGCGTGCCCATTCCGAAGCACGTGGCCGGCGTGGCCATGGGCCTCATCACCCAGGAAGGCAAGTACGCCGTACTGACCGATATCCTGGGCGACGAAGACCACCTGGGCGATATGGACTTTAAAGTAACCGGTACCCGCGATGGTATCTGCGGTATCCAGATGGATATCAAGGTGCACGGCCTGACCCTCGAGATCATGAGCAATGCCCTGCAGCAGGCCCGCCGCGGACGGATGCATATCCTGGATGCGATGTACAACTGTATCCCGGCTACCCGCGAGGATGTAAAGCCGCATGCACCGCGCATGGTGAAGATCTTCATCGACCGCGAGTACATCGGCGCCGTGATCGGGCCCCAGGGCAAGATCATCCAGGAAATCCAACGCGAAACCGGTACCACCATCAACATCGAGGAAAAGAACAACCAGGGCGAAGTGGGCATCTTCGGCGCCAACAAGGAAGGTGTGGACAAAGCCCTCAACTGGATCAAAGGCATCGTGGCCGTTCCCACCGTGGGCGACGAGTACGAGGCGGTCGTGAAGACCATCCAGCCGTATGGCGCCTTTGTGGAATTCCTGCCCGGCAAGCAGGGGCTGCTGCACATCTCCGAAGTGAGCTGGAAGCGCCTCGAAAGCCTGGACGGCGTGCTGAACGAAGGCGACACCGTGAAGGTGAAGCTGACCGGTACCGACCCCAAGACCGGCAAGTTCAAGCTGTCGCGCAAGGCGCTGCTGCCCAAGCCGGAAGGCTACCAGGAGCGGCCGCAACAATCCAGAGAGGACCGGCCCCACCGGGAAGACCGGCCCCATCGGGAAGACAGACCCCATCGTGACCGATAGACCGCAGCGTTCAGGCGGTAAAAACAATAACAGAAAGGCTGTCTTCGGGCAGCCTTTCCTATTTTCGACTATGGACTATATACAAATTGCCATTAAAGCGGCAGAGACGGAGCAGGAATTACTGATCAGCCAGTTATCCGAACTGAACAGCACGGGCTTTGAACAGCAGGACGACCGGCTGCTGGCCTTCTTCCCCCGGGAAGGATTCGACGGGGCCACCCTGACAGCGCTGTTGCAGGGGTACGACTATACGCAGGAAACGGTAAAGGAGCAAAACTGGAACGAGCTGTGGGAGCGCAATTTCCCGCCGGTGATCGTAGAGGACTTCTGTGCCGTGCGGGCGCATTTCCACGAGCCCATCACCACGGTGCGGCACGAAATTATCATTACCCCTAAAATGAGCTTTGGCACCGGGCACCATGCCACCACCTACATGATGATGAAGCAAATGGAAGCGCTTCCCTTCAGCGGTAAGAACGTGTTCGATTTCGGCACCGGCACCGGCATTTTGGCCATCCTGGCGGAAAAGCTGGGAGCGGCGGCCGTGGACGCTATCGATGTGGACGAATGGAGCATCGCCAATGCGCAGGAAAACAGCGAACGCAACGATTGCCGCCGCATTGCCCTTTCGCTTTCCACCAACATCCCGGACAAGGATTACGACATCATCCTGGCCAATATCAACCGCAACGTGATCCTGCAATACCTGCCGCTGCTGAAAAAACGGCTGAAGCCCGGGGGATTGCTGCTGTTGAGCGGGTTGTTAAAAGAGGACGAAACGGATATTGTAAAAGAATGTGATTCGATAAAATTGAAGCGGATTCGTATCTTGGAGCGCCAAAACTGGATTTCGCTCCTGTTTCGTGAACGGGATTGAGGACTTTTAGCAGGCACTGCCTGCTTCTAACGTGTTGGTTTGACAATTATTTTTTATTTTACAACCGTATTCCAACTGCCGCCATCTATGAATGAACTGTTAATTATCCTACTGGCTTACCTCCTGGGGAGCATTCCCACTTCGGTTTGGGTGAGCCGGCATTTTTTCGATATCGATATCCGCGAGTATGGCAGCGGCAATGCCGGCGCCACCAATACGTACCGGGTGCTGGGTCCCAAATGGGGCACGCTGGTGATGGCGGTGGATATGCTGAAAGCCGTGCTGGCCGTGAAGCTGGCCTTTCTCCTGCCGGAATCGTTCGATAACGAGCTATACCTGATCAACCTGCAGCTGGGGCTGGGCCTGGCTGCCGTCATCGGCCATATCTTCCCGGTCTGGGCCGGTTTCCGCGGCGGTAAGGGCGTAGCGTCGCTGTTCGGTATGGTGCTGGGCATCCAGCCCAACGTGGCGCTTTGCTGCGTGGGCATTTTCATCCTGGTGCTGTGCCTGACGCGTTGGGTGTCCTTAAGCTCGATCCTGGCCGGCATTGCTTTTCCTATTTTCATCCTGGTGATCTTTAACGAGCCCGAGCATTTATACCGGGTGTTTGCCATCGTGGTGGCCCTGATGGTGGTCTTTACCCACCAAAAGAATATCGGCCGCCTGTTGAAGGGAAACGAAAGCAAGGTGCCCATCTTCAAGCACCGCGACCGCCGGAAGCAGCGTCATCGTAAATAATTTTTCATTTCTTTTATTAATCCTTTTTTTTGCTTGCAGGTCAGTACAGCTGATTTGGTATAATCATTGAATTTAAAGCAAAAAAAGTACGAGATGATTCGAAAAATTACGGGTTTCTTCCTGGTTCTTTCGGCGGTAGTAGCCTGTTCGACGAACCCGGTCACAGGCAGGTCGCAATTCAAGATGGTTTCCGAAGCCGAGCTGCAGTCCATGGCTACGCAGGAGTACCAGCAGTTCCTTACCTCCAATAAAGTGGTGAGCGTCTCCAAGGACCGCGATGCCGAAATGGTTCGGCGGGTGGGCCAGCGGGTGGCGAACGCCGTCACGCAATACTACAGGAGCCAGGGGCTGACCGATGCCCTGGCCGGTTATAAATGGGAATACAACCTGGTCGACGATAAGCAGATCAACGCCTGGTGTATGCCGGGAGGGAAGATTGTGGTGTATACGGGCCTGTTGCCCATTACGCAGAACGAAGCGGCCCTGGCGGTGGTAATGGGCCATGAAGTGTCGCATGCGCTCTTCCAGCACGGCAACGAGCGGATGACCCAGGGCTTGGCCCAGCAGTTGGGCGGCGCGGCCTTGTCCGTGGCCCTGGCCAACAAGCCGGCGGCCACCTCCAACCTGTTCATGCAGGCTTATGGTATCGGCAGCCAGGTAGGCGTATTGCTGCCGTTCTCGCGCAAGCAGGAGCTGGAAGCCGACCGCTACGGGCTCCGCTGGACGGCTATGGCCGGTTATAATCCCCGAGAAGCCATCGCGCTCTGGCAGCGGATGGAAAAAGCTTCGGAAGGCAGCGGCAAGCCGCCGGAATTCATGAGCACGCACCCGGCCGAGGGACACCGGATCGAGCAGCTGTCGAAATATATGGATGAGGCATTAAAATACTACAAGCCCGTCGGTAAATAAAAGCCCTTATATAATACAAAAACCCGCTAAAATATTCATTTTAGCGGGTTTTTTCTTGATGGTCCTTGATTTATAAGCTTTTTTTTAGTAATTTTGCATGCCTGTTTGTTAGAAAATGTTCATCATCTAACTGCTTTCGCTAAATAAAATCTAAAAAAGTATGTCGCTATCTATTTTTGACAAGTTACAACTTAAAAACGAAAAAAATATTTTAATTCAGGGGTTGCCCTCTTCCATCGAAAAGCAGTTTAGCAAACTTTCTTTCGCTAAAAACCTCACTCCCTTACTCAAAAGCAGGAAAATCGATTTCGCCCTGGTATTTGCCGTAAACGAAAACCAGCTGAATGGAATCCTGGATGACATCATGCCGGCCCTGAAAGAAGATTCCAAACTCTGGGTGGCTTATCCGAAACAAACCTCCAAGATCGTTACCGATCTGAACCGGGAAAGCAGCTGGAATAAATTGATCAACGCCGGTTACGAAAGCATTGAGCAGGTATCGCTCGACCATGTATGGGATGCCGCTCAGTACAAAAGAAGCGATGATGAATTGGAAGCCGCAACAACAACCATAGCAGAACCCGAAGTCACCGTACAAGTACAAGTGGTCAGCACCCCTGCTAAAAAGCGTAAAGCAGTAACAGCTTAGTTGCTTATCCTGTTTAAAAAACTAAAGAGCATGCGTTTTCGAAAAGAAAGCACATGCTCTTTTTCTTTTGCATACTGTATCGCTTCGGCTTGCTTATCTGTTTTGCTTTTTTAATAGATTTCCTCGATGATGCTTTGTGGCTTCCTGTTGGGGCATCCTTTTATGCACAGCGGATATTTGTACCCTGCAGGTGAAGCCTTCTTAAAAAAGCGTGTATAAAATACAGGGCGCATGGGAAAATGCCATTCGTGTTTTCTTTGCATGTGGGAAAAAAAGCATTTCCTTTTTTCCGGCTGCCTGCGGGCAGGGAAACCGGTTTGCTGCGGACAAATTTCTACATGTTCCGTTAAAGCTCTGCCTGCAAGTGACAATTCGCATTAAAAAGTCCTAAGAAATCATCTGGCATATAAATAGCACCACATAGGGCATGATAAAAAATATCGAAGATGTCACATGCGGGTTCCTGCAGGGCAGGGACCTGATTTGTTTCTCGCATTTGAGATGGGCTTTTGTATACCAGCGGCCGCAACACCTGCTTAGCCGGTTTGCCCGGCACACCCGTGTGTTTTACATAGAGGAGCCGGTATTCCAGGAGGGGCCCGACCGCCTGGAGGTGCAGCAGCCGGAACAGCAGCTGTATGTAGTGGTGCCGCACCTGCAGCAGGATAAGAGCGAAGCGGTGGAAGGACGCCTGCAACAACTGGTATTGGATTTATTGCCTGCTCACAACATCCAACGCTATTTCTGCTGGTACTATACCCCGATGGCCCTGTCGTTCACCAGCCAGCTGCAGCCCGAATTTGTGGTCTACGATTGTATGGATGAATTATCGGCCTTCAAGTTTGCCCCGCCCGAATTAAAGGAGCGGGAACAGCAACTGCTGCAGCGGGCAGATGTGGTGTTTACCGGCGGCTACAGCATCTACGAAGCCAAGAAAGACCGGCATGCCAACATACATCCCTTCCCCAGCAGCATCGACAAACACCATTTCCTTCAAGCCCGGGCGCCCCAGTCCGACCCGGATGACCAGGCAGCGATCCCGCACCCCCGGCTGGGCTTCATTGGTGTCATCGACGAACGGATGGATATCGACCTGGTGGCGCAGGCCGCTGCGGCCCGGCCCCAATGGCAGTTTGTGATGATCGGCCCCGTGGTCAAGATCGATCCCGCCAGCCTGCCGCAACTGCCCAACCTTCATTACCTGGGCGGAAAAACCTATTCCGAACTGCCCCGGTATATCGCGGGCTGGGATATTGCCCTGATTCCCTTTGCCCTGAACGAATCCACGCAGTTTATCAGCCCCACCAAAACGCCCGAATACCTGGCCGCCGGTAAGCCGGTGATCAGCACGCCTATTCGCGATGTGGTGCGCCCTTATGGCGACCAGGGCCTGGTGCGTATTGCCGCCACAGCAGGGGAGTGGGTGGCCCAGGCGGAAGCCGAACTGAACACCCCCGAAAAAACCGCCTGGCTGGAGCAGGTGGATGCCTTCCTGGCCGACCAATCCTGGGACCGGACCTGGAGCGGGATGGTACGCCAGCTGGAGGCACTGACCGAAGCGTCCGAAACCAATCATTCTGTATCCGTAAACAAAAAGGCTTATGTTTGATTATCTGATCGTAGGAGCGGGTTTTGCCGGTAGTGTACTGGCCGAACGCCTGGCAACGCAGGCAAATAAAAAAGTATTGCTGATCGACAAACGCCCCCATATCGGCGGCAATGCCTTTGACTATTATAACAGCGACGGGATCCTCGTGCACCAGTACGGCCCGCATATCTTCCATACCAACAGCAAGGATGTCTTCGACTATCTCAGCCAATTTACGCCCTGGCGGCCGTATGCGCATAAAGTGCTGGCCAGCGTGGACGGGCAGCTGGTGCCCATTCCCATCAACCTCAATACCATCAACCAGCTGTACGGGCTGAACCTGAGCGCGCCGGAAGCGGAGGCGTTCTTTGCCGCCCGGGCCGAGAAGATCACCCCGGTGCGTACCTCCGAAGACGTGGTGGTGAGCACGGTAGGGCGGGAGCTGTACGAAAAATTCTTCCGCGGCTATACCCGCAAGATGTGGGACCTCGACCCCTCGGAGCTGGACGCCAGCGTAACGGCCCGCGTGCCCACCCGCACCAACAAGGACGACCGCTATTTTACCGATACCTACCAAGCCATGCCCCTGTATGGTTACACCAAGATGTTCGAGAAAATGCTGTCGCACCCGAACATTAAAATCATGCTGCAGACCGATTACCGGGAAATTGAAGCCGAGATCCCGCACCATAACCTGATCTACACCGGGCCCGTCGATGCGTATTTTGACTATGTATACGGAAAGCTGCCGTACCGTTCGCTGGAGTTCAAGTTTGAAACCGTGGATGCGGAATACTTCCAGCCTACCGGAACGGTGAATTATCCCAATGAGCAGCCGTATACCCGCATTACGGACTTTAAGCACCTCACCGGGCAAAAACATTCCAAGACCACGGTGGTGTATGAATTTCCCAAAGCGGAGGGCGACCCCTATTACCCGGTGCCGCGGCCCGAGAACGCCGAGATTTACCGGAAATACCAACAGCTGGCCGAATCGGAAACCAATACGTATTTCGTGGGACGCCTGGCCACCTATAAGTACTACAATATGGACCAGGTAGTAGCCCAGGCCCTGACGTTGTTTAAAAAGCTCATGAAGAATCAGCCGGTGCCCTATGCCAATGGGCAGACGAATGGAATCGTAACACCCTCGCGGGTGGAAGTGAAGGGAAGATAAGCGGGCAGAAGCGATAATGATTCAGGAACAGGAGGCCGGGAAAGGTGGCTGCGGCCGGCGCCCTGTTCCTGAAACAGGGAAAACGGGAAAAGTGTGGAAGAGTCGTCCCTGGCGAGCCGGCGGCGGGAAAACCCCGGCGGCGGCAGCGACGGAAGAACCGGGCCCGGGGCCTAGTTACTCAGGTTCGAAACGTAAAAGCCTTCCTTATGCAAAACGGAACGGTTGTGAATCGGCGTCAGTAAAGAATCCTTAACCAGTTTCTCTACCAGGCGGTACTGTTCATCCTGGTCGCCCGACTCGGCGATCAGTTTCCAGCTTTCGATTTTCAACAGGGCGCGCTTGCTGGTTTTGGCCACATGACGGTCTAACCACTCACATTTTTCGGCTAAATACAACTGATGATTGCGGAAGTATGCGTGCATGAGAAAAAAGAATTTATGGTGTTTTACTTTTCAGGTTCAAATTAAGAAGAATTGCTTAAGGCCAACAGGAAAAAGTCATTTTATCGGTGACATCCATTTTTTCATCGTTAAATAGGCTTTATCCTTTGCCCGGCCTGGCAGTAAAACGCCATAAATTCTTACGTGAAAAATTATGCTAATGCTTCGGCGTAGTTTTTATTGTACTCATCCACCAGTTTGCGTTGAATATCAAAGGATACCGGTGAATAATTGTCGAAGTGCATGCTGAATTTGGCCCTTCCCTGGGTAATGGAACGCAGCGAAGAGGAGAAATCGTGCAGCTCTGCCAGGGGTACTTTGGCGATGATTTTCTGGAAGTGCCCTTCGGTATCCATGCCTTCCACCAGGCCGCGGCGGCTTTGCAGGTCGCCCATGACGGCCCCGGTCAGGTCTTCGGGGGAGGTAACCTCTACCTGGTAAATGGGTTCGAGCACCTGGGGATCGGCCTGCTGGAAGGCCTGCTTGAACGCCATGATGCCCGCGATCTTAAAGGAAATATCGTTGGAATCGACGGGGTGCATTTTCCCGTCGTAGACGCACACCCTCACGTCCCGCACATAGGAGCCGGTCAGGGGGCCTTCCTGCATTTTTTCCATCAACCCCTTCAGGATGGAGGGCAGGAAGCGGTTGTCGATGGCGCCGCCCACGATGCAGTTGTAAAAAACCAGTTTGCCGCCCCAGTCCAGGTCGTAGCTTTCCCGTCCCCGCACGGTCAGGCCCGCGGGTTCCGGCATGCCTTCATAAAACGGTTCGATGCGGATGGAGACCTCGCCGAACTGGCCCGCGCCGCCGGATTGCTTTTTGTGGCGGTAGCTGGACTCCGCCATCTTCCGGATGGTTTCGCGGTAGGGAATGCGGGGTCGGCCGAACTTCACCGCCACCTTTTGCTGGTTTTCGATCTTCCAGCGGGCGACCGCCAGGTGCATGTCGCCCTGGCAATGAATAAGGGTTTGCTTCAGTTCCGAAGACACCTCCACGATCAGGGTGGGGTCTTCTTCGCGGAGCTGGTGCAGGGCCTGCGCCAGCTTTTCCTCTTCGCCCTTGTTGACGGGTTCGATGGAAACCGTCATGTTCGGCGAGGGGAAGACGATGGGCGGCAGTTCGTAGTTGCGGCCCTTGGCGTGCAGGGTATTGTTTACGTGGGTGTTGCGCAGCTTTAGGGTGGCGCCGATATCGCCGGCCACCAGTTCGTTTACCGGCAGGCGCTTGTTGCCTTCCATTAAAAACAGCTGGCTGATCTTTTCGGCCGAGCCGTTCGATTCGTTCACCAGGTCCATGCCGGTGCGGATGGAGCCCGAGTACACTTTAAAGAAGGAGAGGTCGCCCACATGGGGTTCCGACACGGTTTTGTAGACGAACATGCAGGGCGGTCCTTCGGGCGCGCAGGCGAGTTCTTCGCCGGCCAGGGTTTCCTGGGGCGGCATTTCGTTGGCGCTGGGGCAGACGTTGTCGATAAAGCCCATCAGGCGGCCGCTGCCCATATTGCGTTCGGCCGACAGGCAGAACAGGGGGAAGATGTCGTGGTGGATCATGGCGCTTTTCAGGCCTTTTTTCATGTCATCTTCCTCCAGTTCCCCCTTGTCGAAATAGATTTCCATCAGGCTTTCGTCGTTGCTGGCGATCGCTTCCACCAGTTCCTGGTGCAGGCGGTCGGCTTTTTCCCGTTCCTCCGCGGGTATGGGCAGTTTTTCCGGTTTGCCGCCGGTGTCTTTAAACTTGTACAGCACCATGCGCAGCACGTCCACGATCTCGTGGAAGCCGGCGCCCTGCTGGCGGGGGTATTGCACCACGGTGACCTTGGAGCCGAAGTGGTCCTTTGCCTGCTGGACCGTGCGGTCGAAGTCGGCGGTGTCGTCGTCGAGCTTATTGACGGCCAGGATCATCGGCGTGCGGAACTTTTCGGTGTATTCCCAGATCACGTCGGTACCCACTTCCACGCCGGTGGTGGCGTTGAGCAGCATCACACCGGTATCGGCTACCCGAAGCGCGGACAGCACTTCGCCCACGAAATCGTTATAGCCCGGCGTGTCCAGGATATTGATTTTGTAGCCGCGCCATTTGGCGTGCATGAGCTTGGAAAAGATCGAGTTGCCTCTTTCCTGTTCGAGCGGGTGGTAATCCCCGGTGGTATTTTGCTGGTTGATGGAACCCCTTCGGTTGGTGAGGCCGGCTTCAAAGAGCATACACTCCGCTAATGTTGTTTTGCCGCAGCCGGCATGGCCCAGCAAAACAATGTTTTTTACATGTGAAGTATCAAACTCGGGCATAATCGTTTAGTTTGGAGGTAAGACAATAGAAATCCGGCACATACCCGGCGGTATGTGCTAAGAGGAACGGGAAGGCGATGGGTCAGGGCCGGCTCAGCTGCTGGCGCCGTTGATGAAGGTTCGGAATTCCTCGCGTAATTCCTGGAGGGTATTTTCCAGGCCGATGAATTGTTCCAGGAGTTGTTCGTGTTGGGAGAAGGTTTCGTCCGTGACGTGGTCGGCGTGGGCGGTTTCCAGGTTGATCTTTTTTTCGTGGCCCTTGATTTCCTGCTTGAGGTCGTGGATGTTGATGAGCTGGATGTGGAACTGATTGTCGAAGTGTTCGACTTCCTGGAGTTGGTCTTTGGAGAGGGATTTCCGGCAGGCCTGCTGGAGGGCTTTTCTGCAATCCTGGAATTCTTCGCGATAATTCCTTAAAATCTGGCGCCATTCGGTGCACTCCGATGCGAGCTGTGAGATGTCAGTCTGAACCATAGCTGAAAATTTAAAGGTTTGATAATTAAGTGTATTGAGGAAAAATTCATCGCCGGTAGTATGGATGTTTAAATGTAAAAATCTTATTTCTATAAAAAGTTAATTTTTTTTGCGGCGAATCCCTTAAATTTTATATCCGCTTTTGATACCAAACTGAGCAGAATCACCTACAAAATTGAGGGAAACTACGGTTGCCGCAGCGGAAAATCCGGTCTACGACAATATTCGGAATTTGGCTAATGGGATAGGACGCCTGCCGGCTCCTCCACCGGAAAACAACCCGGGAACTCCTGCATCCGGATCGGCCGAACGCCTAACTTTGCCCCCTTGTGATTTCCCAAACTACCATACAGGCCATCCTTGGCAAAATCGATATCCTGGACATCGTGGGCCAGGTGGTCAAACTCAAACGGCGCGGCGCCAATTACCTGGGCCTCTGTCCCTTCCACAACGAAAAGACCCCTTCGTTTACGGTTTCCCCGGCTAAGGAGATCTTCAAATGCTTCGGCTGCGGTAAAAGCGGCAATACCATCTCCTTCGTCATGGAGCACGAAAAGCTGACGTATGCCGAAGCGCTGCGCTGGCTGGCCAACCGCTATAATATAGAGGTAGAGGAAACGGGCGCCTCCCCCGAGAAGAAAGCCCAGGCCCAGGCCTCCGAAAGCCTCTACATTATCAACCAGTTTGCCCAGAAGTTTTATTCCGAACAGTTATGGGCAACCGAAACGGGCCGCAACATCGGGCATTCTTATTTAAAGGAGCGGGGATTCGAAGACGCCGTCATCCAGAAATTCGGGCTGGGCTATGCCCCCGAACAGCGGACCGCCTTTTCCCAGGCAGCCCTGGCCGCCCACTACAACCCCGAGCTGCTGCAGAAGGCCGGCCTGGTGGTGAACCGCTACGACCAGTGGGTGGACAATTACCGCGACCGCATTGTTTTTCCCATCCACAACCCCACGGGCAAGATCATTGGCTTTGGCGCCCGCCTTATTAAAAAGAATGACAAGGCGCCCAAGTACATCAACACGCCGGAAAACGAGCTGTATGTCAAGAGCCGGATCCTGTACGGCACCTATTTCGCCCGCCAGGCCATCGACAAGGCCGACGAATGCCTGCTGGTGGAAGGCTATACCGACGTGATCTCGCTGCACCAGGCGGGCATCGAGAACGTGGTGGCCAGCGGCGGCACCTCGCTGACCCAGGACCAGCTGCGGCTGATTAAGAAATACACCAACAACCTCACCATCGTATACGACGGCGATGCCGCCGGCGTGAAGGCCGCCCTCCGCGGCCTGGACATGGCGCTGGAGGAAAGCCTGAACGTGAAGCTGGTGCTCATCCCCGGCAACGAAGACCCCGACAGCTATGTGCGCAAGGAGGGGGCCCAGGCCTTCCGCAACTTTATCCAGCACAACAAAAAGGATTTTATCCTCTTCAAGCTGGAGGTGGCCCTGAAGGATGCCGGCGGCGATGCCAGCAAAAAGGCGGAGGTGGTGAACCAGATGGCGGAAACGGTGGCCCGGATCGACAAGGCCGAGGATTTCACCCGCCGCCAGGAATACGTGCGCCAGTGCGCCCAGCTGCTGAACATCGACGAGGCGGGCTTTACCAACCTGGTCAATAAGTTTATCCGCAACCGCATCTCCATCAACGAGAACAAGATCCCCTTCGAGGAAGCCCAGGTGCACGAGGAGAACGCCCGCACGGCGGATGCCGGCAATTTCGACGACAACACCTTTGAGCTGCTGTTCCGCGACGATATTTACGAAAAGGATCTTGTCCGCATCCTCATGGAGCACGGCAAAAAGAAGATGGAGGACGGCCAGGTCATTGCCGATTTTATCCTGGGCGAGTTGCCCGAGGATGACCTTTTTGACAACACTTCGGTGCTGAAAGTGATCCATGCCTTCCGCGACGGCCAGGCGACCCACCAGTATCCCGACAGCAGCTTTTTCGTGTACAGTACCGATACGGAGATCAGCACGCTGACCGTTTCGATCCTGCACGTGCCCTACGAACAAAGCGAGCGCTGGACGCGCAACGCCAGCCAGTCGTCGGGTTTCCAGCGGGCCCTGTTCCAGCAGACGTACGACACGTTTTTCAGCGCCATCAAGCCCGGCAACGAAGAGCAGCTGACGCGGTTTTTGAAGATCACCGAGGACCGCTTCATGGAGGATGTGGATA
This sequence comes from Huijunlia imazamoxiresistens, assembly GCF_037132455.1. Classification (NCBI taxonomy): domain Bacteria; kingdom Pseudomonadati; phylum Bacteroidota; class Chitinophagia; order Chitinophagales; family Chitinophagaceae; genus Huijunlia; species Huijunlia imazamoxiresistens. The sequence continues at coordinate 247,534 of NZ_JBBBEI010000007.1, forward strand.
AGGTGATCAACTACCTGAAGCTCCGCAAGATCAAGCGGCTGCTGCTGCAAAACAATGCCGATATGGAAAAGGCTTCCATAGCCGAGCAGCTCAACCTGATGCAGACCCAGTTATACCTGAAACGCATGGAGATGGACCTGGCCAAAAAGCTGGGTACCGTGGTGGTGAAATAAAGACCTCACCCGTCCCCCGCAAGCGGGGGCCACCCTCTCCAAATGGAGAGGGTCCCTTCAACTACAGTCATTTCCTACAGGCCTGAAAGGCCGTAATTTCATAGCACAGGGCGCAGCCCTGTGCTCATGAATGGTTCCCGGGAAAAGCCCTGAAAGGGCGTCAGACCTTCAAAAGAATGCAACAGTTCGTAGGCTGAGCAGCATCTTGCGCCCTTACAGGGCTTAGAGACATGTACGCTTGGACACGGGCTATGCCCTGTGTTATGATATTACGGCCCGTTGGGCCTGGTTGGACATTTCCATTCTTGCGACACTTTCCTGATCAACCAATTATCCTATTCCTTATTGGGCTTTATCCACTGCAATACCAAAGAAGCATAATAATTCCTGCCGGGGGCGGCATTATAATAGCGGCCGCCGGCGCCGTTGGTGTCGTTGCCAAGGCTGTAGCGCTGGTCCAGCAGGTTGTCGGCGCCGGCCGACAGCTTCCAGCGGAAGACCTCCTTGATCGTTCGTTCGAAGCTCACCCGGGCACCCAGCAGGTGGTAGGCGGGCGCGTAATCCGTGTTAGCGTCGTTCAGTGGGATGCGGTCGCTGAAATAATAAGTAAGGGCGGCGCCCAGGCCGTTATGGGCCAGCAGGTCGAAGCCGGAGGAAACCGTATGCGGGGCCGCTACCGGCATTTGGTGGCCCGAATAGTCGGCTGCAGCTTGTTTGAACTCTTTATACCGGAAATAGTGCCAGGTATGGCTGGCCCACAGCAGGCTGCGGCGGAAAAAGGCGGATGGCCGCAGCAGGGGGTAGCTGGCATAGGATTCCAGGCCCCGCTGGCGGGTGCCGCCGGCATTGATATAATAATCGCCGCCGCCGGCATCGCGCCGCTGCACGATGGTTTGATCGAGGGAAAAAGTAAAGGCGTTAACATCCACATTCAAATGCTTCAAGAGGGTGGCCCGGAAGCCCAGGTCGTAATTGATGCCTTCCTCTGCTTGCAGGTCCAGGTTGATGCTGCTGCCCGTGGGGGCCAGCTCGGAGGTGCTGGGCGGCGAAAAGCCCCTGGCCACGCTGCCGTAAGCGGTGACCGCTGCCCATCTTTTGGAAAGGGAAACCCGGGGCGCCACTTCGTTGTTAAAACGGCGCTTTTGTTCGCCCAGGGCGCGGGGCGTAAACCGCTGCAGGGACAGGCGTCGCAGGTTCCAGCTGGCGCCCGCCTCCAGCAGCCAGTTGTTCAGTTCCCACGAACCTTGTGTAAAAACAAAAAAGTTGCGGTTGCGGATGTCGTCGGAATAGCGCAGGGAGTCGGGACGGCCGCCCACATTTTTATAATTGTAGGCGCTGGCAAAACCCTCCTGGGCTTCCAGCCCGGCCAGCAGGCGCAGGTCGGACCTTCCCAGCGTTTGCCGGCCGGTAAACACGGTGCGCAGGCCGAAGTGGGGCTCGGAGCTGCGGTCGTAGCCCCGGGTATTGGGATTGCGCAGGGAGGTAAAGGCCCCGTAAACGGTGCTTTTATTTTGAAGGTGGCTGAAAACCGGCTGGGTGTAGGTGGCGCCGGCCAGGAAGGTTTGCTGGCGGATGGAAGCGCCGGCGGCCGCTGCGCTGGGAAAGGCGCCGGCGGCCGGGCGGGCCGCTTTGGGGTCGGCCCGGAACTCGGCGAGGGTAAGGGCGCCAGGCGTTTCATAAAAAAGGTCGCCGTACAAGAAGGTGGCCTTCAGCTCGCGGTCGCCGTCCCAGCGGGCGCTGAGGTCCCAGCTGTGGACGTCGCGGCGCAGCTTCGATTGCCTTCGGTAGCCGTCGCTTTCCTGGTGCTGGAAGCTCAGGCGGTTGACCACCTGGCCTTTGCGGGTGGTGAGGACGCCATACACCTGCTGCCCGCCGTAGCTGGCGGCGGTATAGCCCCCCTCGGCGCCGGCGGCCGCCCCATCGTCCAGGCTTTCCACCAGCAGCACGCCGCCCGTGCCGGCCCCGTAAAGGGAGCTGCCGGGTCCTTTGATGACCTCCATCGAATGGAAATTGTAATAACCCAGCTGGTTCAGGTAGGTCTGCCCGCCCGGGTCGGTCAGGGGCAGGTCGTTGTAGTACACTTTTACGTTGCGCACCCCGAACGGCGCGCGCAGGGAGCTGCCCCGGATATTGAAGCGGTAGCTGCCGGGCGAACGCTCTTCCATACGCACCCCCGGTAGGGTATTGACGGCCTGCACGACGGAGGCCGGGCTGAAGCGTTCCAGCGCCTGCCGGCCCACGTAATTCACGGCGGCAGGCACCTCCCGCAGCCGGCGGTTTTGCTCATAGGCCTTCACCACCACTTCCTCCAGCTTTATTTCCCGGGCCGTGTCGGCCTGTGCCCGGGCAAACTGGCTGCAAACGGAAAGGGACAATGCGAAACAATAATGTTTATTTATGGGAGCCATCATTCCGGAAATGTAAAAGGTAAAAGGTAGAATATAAAATGTAAAAGAAAACTCAACAACCCTGCCTCTCTTTTTATCCTGCCGCTGCCTTCCAACGAACCCGTGAACTTGTAAACTCGTGCACCCGTAAACTTTCTCTCTGGCACAATAACTGCAAAATGATTCTGAACCCTATTTATTTATTCATTAAAAATTCATGATTATGTCGGGACGTGGAGATAATAATAAAAAAGGATCCTCTGGCCGTGGCGCCAGCAACCAGAGCAACCAGGCACTGGGATCGAGTGCCGACCGCAAGTCCAACCACGGACAGCAAACCGGCGGCCAGCGTTCGGAACCGCAGGAAAAGAAGCGCGACCAGTCGGCTGACAGGAACCAAAGCTCCGGAAGGGTTTAATGGGTCCTGCCGGCAGGCGATGCCGGAACATCCGGAAGCGCACAAGCCCGGATGCCTGACCGCTGAGGAAAGGCTTCCGGGCTTTCCGTTTTTTCAGGCAGCTATTGTACATTCACCGCCCAGGACTCCCTAAACTACCGACGTGAAATTTGTTGCCATATCCGATACGCACTGCCGCCACAAAAGCCTGAAGCTGCCGCCGGGCGATGTGCTGCTGCATTGCGGCGATATTTCCTACAAGGGCCAGAAAAACGAGGTGGTGGACTTCCTCAACTGGATGGCGTCCCTGCCGTACACCCACAAGATCTTCATTGCCGGCAACCACGACTTTTACTTTGAAAAGGCCAGCCCGGCGGAGATCGCGGGCCTGCTGCCCCCGGGCGTTGTGTACCTCAATGACAGCGGTGTGGAGATCAACGGCATCCGCATCTGGGGCTCGCCCATCACGCCCTGGTTCTTCAACTGGGCCTTTAACCGGCCCCGGGGCGCCCCCATCAAAAAGCACTGGGATAAGATCCCTGCCGATACCGACATCCTCATCACCCACGGTCCTGTTTTCGGAATACACGACACCGTGATCAATGGCCGGCAGGCGGGTTGCCTCGACCTGCTGCAAAAGGTAAAGCAGGTAAAACCCCGCGTGCACCTGTGCGGGCATATCCACGAAGCCTACGGCAGCCAGAAAAAAGGCGGCACGCTCTTCATCAATGCCTGTGTGCTCAACGAATTATACGAACTGGTAAACCCGCCCGTAGTCTTTCATGTGCCGGCAAGGCCGGTCCCGGCGGGAACATGAAGAAGGCTTGGGGCCTAAGGGGTTTCTTTTTCCTCTACGGGAGCAAAAAAGTCTTCTTCGTTGTTCAGCATACTGAACGCCTGTTCATCGGAGGTCAGCACCTCGATGCCTTTCTGGAGGATCTGGTTCTCATATTTCTTCATCAGGAAATTGGCGAATTCAAAAATCTCCTGGGCTTTTTCTTTTGGCAGCATCTGCATCGTCTGCACCGTCTTCTGTATAATCGCATCCCGGGTCATAACCATAGGTTTCAGAAAATAAATTTACTGAATTTGGCCCAGAATTCTCCTGTCCGCTTATAATCCCAGCACGGCCTTCAGCCGGGGGTATCCCGCCTTGCTCACCGGCACGCGGGCGCCGCTTTTAAGGGTGGCCAGGTGGTTTTCCTTTTCATACGGGTCGATGCGGGTGATCTCCGATACGTTGACCAGGTAGGAGCGGTGCACCCTTACGAACTGGGCTTCCGGCAGGGTTTTTTCAAAATGGCCCAGGGTCTTGTTTTTCAGAAAAATGCCGCCGCGGGTATGGATCCGGACGTAATCGTCGGCCGCCTCCAGGTACTGTATTTCGGGTACAGCAATGATCTGGATCTTGCCGGCGTTTTTGACCACGATGCGGCCGGCCTGCTGGGGCAGGCTGCCGGCCGACTGCAGCAGGGCCTGCGTGGCGGCCTCCCGTTGCACCGGGGCCTGGTTCAAAAACTTTTCCAGCGCCCGGTCGAACCGCTCCTGGCTGAAGGGCTTGAGCAGGTAGTCCACCGCATGGGTCTCAAATGCTTTCAGTGCGTATGCGTCAAAAGCCGTGGTAAAGATCACTGCCGGCGGCTGCTCCAGCAGCTCCAGCATCTCAAAGCCGTTGATCTTGGGCATCTGTATGTCCAAAAAAACCAGGTCGGGCTGGTGCTGCATGATGGCTTTCACGCCCTCGAAGCCGTCGCCGCATTCCTGCACCACTTCCATCTGCGGGTAAAACTGCAGGTATTCCCGCACCATCAGGCGGGCCAGGGGTTCATCGTCTATGATAATCGCTTTCATCCTTTTTGCGGGATTTTTATGGTGGTGAAGAACTGGTGGTCCCGGGCTTCGGTGCGGAACAGGTCGTTGCGGGCAAAGAGCAGGAACAGCCGCCGCTGCACGGAGCTCAGGCCAAAGCCGGTGCCCTGCCGCGGCAGGGTAGTGGCGGGATCGAAAGGGTTTTGCACCGTCAGCACCAGCAGGTTGTTTTCCAGCGCTGCCCGGACGGTGATGGTAATGTCGCCTAACGTATCGTACAGGCCGAACTTGATGGCGTTTTCCACGATGGGCTGCAACAGCAGGGCCGGCAGCATAGCCGTGCCTCCTTCGGGCCGCTCAATCACCGTTGCCAGGCGGTGGCCGAAGCGCACCTTTTCGATGTCGAGGTAGAGTTGCAGGTGTTGCAGCTCTTCGTCGAGGCTCACCCACTGGGCTTCGTCTTTTTTGAGCGTGCCCCTCAGGAAGTCGGACAGTTGCTGGATCATGGTGCGGGCCTGCTGCGGCCGCAGGCCGATGAGGGCGTTGATGGAGTTGAGGCTGTTGAACAGGAAGTGGGGCTGCAGTTGCTGGCGCAGCTTGTAGAGTTCTGCATCGCGGGCCAGCCGCTCGGCCTCGGCCTTGCGCTGTTCAGCCTCCTGTTGTTCCTGCAGGGTGTACCAGAGCACGCTCAGCAGGGTCATGCTGCCGATGACCAGGAAGCCGATAGCCAGCCGTACCGGCAGGGACTGGGAAAAAAAGTAGGCGTAATCGGCCACGTTGAGCGTGAGCAGCATCAGCAGCGACCGGCTCAGGAGCAGCCACAGCAGCGCCAGCATGCCCACCAGTCCCAGGTAAAAGCCGTAGCGCTGCTGGCGGGGCAGGTAGTAGCCCAGGATGGTGCTCACCAGCAGGCAGGCGCCCGCCAGCAGGCCGTTGCCCACCACGCTGTCGAGCAGGGCCAGGGGGTACGCAAAGCCGTACCAGTGCAACACCTGCACATGCAATACCATCCACAGCAGCCAGCAGGCGGCGAACAACAGTCGAAAACGGTGTATGCGAAAAGGAGCGTTCACGAGTTTACAAGTTCACGAGTTCCAGAGTTCTGTTCCAGAGTTCAGTTCCTAAGTTCCTGAGTTCAGTGGAATGGATTTGGGTTTCGGTTTTAGTTTTGGAAGAGTTGTTGGCAGGATTCATTAATAGCTGTTTACATTGTAAGTTTTGCTTTTCTGCTCATTCGTTCTGCTTTGGCGTGGGCCAGTTCGATGTAAGTTTCGGCGTTATCCACTTCCTGTATTTGCGAATACAGTTCGGTGCCTTCGGTTAGGGCAAACCGGTAGACTTCCGGTACGTTAATGAATTCCCAGTGTACGGGCTGGCCGTATTGGTTATAAAAAGTTTCATCCTCGGCTTTACCCAGGTCACAGGCTTTTTGAAAAGCTTCCTCCCTGTCGGCAGCTGCGATCAGCCGCAACTGCTCGTCAAACTGCGGCCGGTGCGTCCCGTCGCCGCAAACGATGCGGAAAACAATTTTAGCGATATACCATTTCATGCAGAAATTATTTTATTATAACCGAACAATTGAACTTGTAAACATCTATCCTTTTAACTCAGGAACTCAGGAACCCTGGTTAGTAACTCTTGATCTCGATCCCTCCAAACAAGCAGGTGCCTTCGAGGCGCACTACTTTGGTGGGGTCGGGCGGAACGCCCTGGTTCTGGCGCTTGTCATCCACGCCGCCGAAGATGGTCACGATCTCGCTTTGCACGTCCCAGGTAGGAGGGATGATCAGTTTGGTGCCGCCGAAGATGTTGGTGGCGTCCAGGGTGATGGTGCCGTTGATGTCGGCCTGTGCCAGGTTGATCTCCGTGCCTGCCATAAAGGTCGTCACATCGCCGCCTTTGAAATCCTTGGACAGCACTACCTTTTTTACACCGCCGAAGAAGGCGGTGACATCGATAAAATTATTGCCGTCCCTTTCCACTTTTATTTCCTGCATTTCGTTTGTGCCCGGCTGTTGTTGTTGCCAGGAGCCGCGTTGCCACCGGTTCCGGCAGTGCCGGTTTTTGGGACGGAACATCAGTGCCAGGCCGGCGATGATTATGAGAAAAGGCCAGATGTAGTTCTTTAGTTGCCAGCCGGGATTGACTTTGTCTGCCAGGAAGAGGGAACCGACCAGGATCAGCACGAACCAGGGGCCGCGGCGGAAACCATGGCGAATGCCGGAAAAAAGGCCCACAACGATCAGGATCGACGGCCAGGTAAACAGCCAGTTGGGGAACAGTACGCCTGTTTGCCGTAACAGCAACACCACGCCAACGCCGATGACGAGCAAGCCGGCCCAGAATTGATTCTGTCCTCTTTTCGAAGCAGGTTGAAAGTAGTGATCCCTATCCTTTGCCTCGTTATTAAAATCGCTCATGTTGCTTTGATTTTTTCTCAAAGTTGCAGCGCAGCAGGCTGGGAGGCAAGGCCGGATAGGTAACCGGCAGGCGGGCAGCCGGTAAACGGCAGGATTTTACCGGTAAACGGCTTTTTGTTGAAAACAAAATCCCCGGTGTGCCGGCGGGAATGACTGCGGTGGCGCACCGGGGAAATCTTTTAGAGGCTTGCTTTACTTCAGCTCAGATATGATCCGGGGGCGCATCGCCACCGCCATGGACCGGCCGGTTCCTTTCGCCGGATTCGCTCATTTGCCGGTGCATCTGGGCGGCATTCAGGCTGTCGGGCAACACGTTGGCCATGACCGACTGGAATTGGTTCTTCGCGCCCGATATGATACGGCTGTTGCCGCTCATCAGGGCCCGGTAGCCGTCGCGGGCCACTTCCGCCGGGTCGGCGATATCGGATTCCTGGTAGGCTTTGGTCTTTTCGGCCCCGGCCTTCCGGAAAAAGTCGGTATCACTGACGCCCGGTTCGAGCACCGTCAGGGTAACGGCGGAATCTTTCAACTCCTCGATCAGTGCTTCTGAAAATTTCAGCACAAAGGCTTTCGAGGCCCCGTACACCGCCATCAGCGGGGCCGGGATCTCGCCCAGCAGCGAGGACACCTGAAGGATCTTGCCTTCGTTGCGGGCCATCATATCCTTTAAAAACAGCTTGGTCAGCACTACCAGAGAAGAAACGTTCAGCTGAATGATGTCCAGCTCCCGTTCCAGGTCGGTTTCGAAGAATTTGCCCCACTCACCCTGGCCGGCATTGTTGACCAGCACATCCACGGTAAGGTTTTGCGCCTTCACCGCCTCGTAAATTTCAAAGGGGGCTTCCGGGTGAAACAGGTTTTTGGGCAGGGGCACCACCTCCACCCCGTATTGCTGCGACAGCTCCTCTGCCGTTTTATCCAGGTGCTGCTCGTGCCGGGCCACGATGACAAGGTTATAGCCGTCGGCAGCAAACAGTTTGGCAAATTCATACCCGAAGCCGCTGGTCGCCCCGGTGATCAGGGCGTATCGGTTGTTCGCATTGGCCATAAAGAATATTTAAGGTGAGACAATACGTTTTTGCCGAAAATTGTATGCCACTAAGAACAAGTTTACGAGTTTACAAGTTCACGAGTTCACGAGTTGGGTTCCAAAGTTCAGTTTCTGAGTTCCTGAGTGGAGGGGTTACCTTGTTTATTGTTTATTGCCAATTGCCTGTTGCCTGTTGCCTATTGCCTATTTTTTTCTTATTCCATAATTATAGTCTTATTACGGTGGACGAAGACCTGTTCGTTGAAGACCAGTTGGAGGGCATTGGCCAGCACGATCTTTTCCACGTCGCGGCCGGCCTGGGCCATTTCCTTGGCACTCTGCGAATGGGTGACGGGGATCACGTTCTGGGCAATGATGGGCCCTTCGTCGAGGTTGTCGTTGACGAAGTGGGCAGTGGCCCCGATGATCTTGACGCCCCGCTCGTAAGCCTGCGCATAGGGATTAGCGCCGATGAAGGCCGGCAAAAAGGAATGATGGATGTTGATGATGCGGTTGCTGAAATGAGCGACGAACTGCGCCGACAGGATGCGCATGTACTTCGCCAGCACCAGGAACTCGGGTTCGTACCGCTGTGCGGTCTTCAGCACCTCGGCCTCATGCTGCTCCCGGCTGATGCCTTCATGGCTGATAAAATGAAAAGGAATGCCGAACTTTTTAGTCAGCTCTTCCAGGGTACGGTAGTTGCTGATCACGCACAGGATGTTGGCCTGCAGCTCATTGAAAGCATGGCGCACCAGCAGGTCGCCCAGGCAGTGGTGCTCCTTGGTGGCCAGCAACACAATGTTTTTCTTTTTGCGGCCGGTCAGTTTGATGTCGGCATCCGGAAGCAGTTGTTGCAACTCGGCGAGCAGTTGGTCCCGGTCGAACTCACCCGAAAACTCGGTCCGCATGAAAAAATGGTTCAGGTGCCGCTCTACGAACTCGCCGTTGGAAATGATGTTCAGGTTGTGCCTGAAAATTACCCCGGTAATTTTGTGCACCAGCCCGCTGCGGTCGGCACAGTTGATCAAAAGAATATGTGATGCCATAAGGATCTTGTGTTTTCGCTCCGAATATAAGGGCAGCAAAGATAGCGGCAATCAAAAACGGAACCGGCTTCCTTTCATCACCTTTATATCGGACCCTTCGGCCAGGAAAACCGAAAGGGGCGCCGCCTGCAGCGCCTCGCTGAATTCCTTTCCATACAAGGCGGCGGCATTGCAGTGAATGTCATAGCTGAGGACGGGATGTACGCGCCATTTGGGGTGCTCCACCTGGTACTGTCCCGTATGCTGGGGGCCGATGGCCGTATAGCCCCAGTAGTGCTCGGTAATAAATTCCTCTTCCGACCCTGCTACCAGCGGGTGGGCCTGCTGTTCGGCCTGGGCTTTCAGAAAATTCCATTCGCGGCCCACCTTCCAGTGGTACTCCACCTGCAGCCGCTCCTCCGCCCGGCCCCAGTGGTGCTTCATGCGGTGGGTGGCGTATTTTTCGCCGTAGATGGTGTTGGCGACAAAGGTGATCATGCGTTTGGGCACCAGCTCCTTGAGGAACACCACGCCCCGCTTCCACAGCCCGTCCTCCTTGTAGCGCACATAAAAGCGCAGGTTCACCTCCTCAAACGTGGAATGAAAGGGCACCTGCACGCCCCGGATGCGGGTATTGGCAAACAGGAAGCCCACCAGGCTGACGTAATGCACCCCGTTAAATTCGTCCAGCTCGGTTTGGTAGGGGAGGTAGCGTTGCAGCACGGAAGGGTCGATGGCATAATTGGCCATCAGCAGGTTCTGCCAGGCAGCGGTGAGGAAAACGGACATTTACTAAAGGTAAAGGGAATTGGTTAATTGGTTAATTGGGGAATTAGGGCTAGTGGAGCTGACTGGTGCATCTGAAAGGTTCGGGCTAATGAAAAAATCAAATTCGAAATGAACGTAGCGGAGGCCAGGGCCCAATTAACCAATTAACCAATTCCCCGTACAACGTACCTTTAAAGAAATCATTGCCATTATGTCAACATCCGTATTTATCGTGGGTATGGCCCGGACGCCGGTGGGCAGTTTCAACGGGGCGCTGGCATCGGTGCAGGCGCCGCAGCTGGGTGCTATCGCCATTAAAGCCGCCCTGGAGCGGGCCGGCATCACTGCCGCGCAGGTGCAGGAAGTGTTCATGGGCAACGTGGTGAGCGCCAATATCGGGCAGGCCCCCGCCCAGCAGGCCAGCATCTATGCCGGCATCCCCACCTCGGTCAACTGCACCACCGTCAATAAAGTGTGCGCCAGCGGCATGAAGGCCATTACCCTGGCGGCCCAGTCCATCCGCTGCGGCGACAACGACATTGTAGTGGCCGGGGGCATGGAGAGCATGAGCAACATTCCTTATTACCTCGAAAAAGCCCGCAACGGCTACCGCCTGGGCCACGGCATGCTGATCGACGGCCTCATCCGCGACGGCCTCTGGGACCCCTACAAGGATTACCACATGGGCAATGCCGGCGAATTGTGCAATACCACCTACAATATTACCCGCGAAGACCAGGACAACTTTGCCAAGGACAGCTACATCCGGGCGGCCAAAGCCTGGGAGGAGGGGCTCTTCAACGACGAGATCGTGCCGGTGGAAGTGGGCGGCAAAACCCCCGTGCTGGTGAGCGAGGACGAAGAACACAAAAAGGTGAATTTCGATAAAATGGGCGCCCTGAAGCCCGCCTTTGATAAAGAAGGCTCCATCACGGCGGCCAATGCCTCCAAGCTCAATGACGGGGCTTCGGCGGTGGTGCTCATGAGCGAGGCGAAAATGAAGGAGCTGGGCGTAAAACCCCTGGCACGCCTGGTAGCCTATGCCGATGCGTCGCAGAATCCCGAGTGGTTCACCACCACGCCGGTAATGGCCATGCAGCGGGTGCTCGATAAAAGCGGCCTGACGGTGGACGATATCGACTTTTTCGAGGTGAACGAGGCCTTTAGCTGCGTGGCCATCATCAATGCCCGCGAGCTGAATATTCCTACCGAAAAGCTCAATGTCTGGGGCGGGGCGGTGGCGTTGGGCCACGCCATCGGCAGCAGCGGCGCCCGCATAACCATCACTCTTTGCTCGATCCTGCAGCGCCACGGGGGCCGCTATGGCCTGGCCGGCATCTGCAACGGCGGCGGCGGCGCCAGCGCCCTGCTGCTGGAAAGAGTGTAAAGGTAAGTACGAGGCACCAAGTAAGGAGGCACAATCAGGCGTTGCCGGATTCCTTTACCCCGCTGTATTTAATGCGGAGGGCAAGCACCGTTGCATTCAGCAAAAAGGAAAAGCTGTTGGTGACGATAATGGGCCAGTCCTCCCGCATCAGCCCGTAAACGGTCCACAGGGCCAGCCCGGACAGCAGGACCACCAGCATCACCACCGAAACATTGTCGGCCTCTTTTTCCTTAACGATTTTTACCAGTTGGGGCAACATGGACACGGAGGTCAGTGCGCCCGCCGCCATCCCGATCACTTGCATCAATTCCATAAAAAGGTGCAACAAAAAATAGCGCCAGTTTTTTTCTGGGCTATCGGCAACGCCGGAGAGGGTCGGCGACGAGTTTTTATATGTAAATTGTTGTGTATGTTTTCTTTAAAGGCCGGCCGTGGAGAAAAAGGAGGGAGGGATGCCCAAAAGAAACAGCCGTTCGCCCTTTTATGGGCCCAATCCCCCATTGCGGGCCGGGAGCGGGCTTATTATAAAATCCCACGAATCCTGTTCTTAATTTAGGTTTTATGGAGTTGCTCCGCTAATTTTGCCCCCGCTTATTCTAAATTATCCTAAATGAGACAAATTCCATTTCGCGAGGCATTACGGGAAGCCATGAGTGAAGAAATGCGCCGTGATGACCGTGTTTTTTTAATGGGTGAAGAGGTTGCCGAATACAACGGCGCCTATAAAGTAAGCCAGGGCATGCTGGCCGAGTTCGGACCCCGTCGTGTGATCGACACCCCGATTTCAGAGCTGGGCTTTACCGCGGTTGCGGTGGGCGCTGCCCAGAAAGGCTTACGGCCGATTGTAGAGTTCATGACATGGAATTTTGCCGTGCTGCCGTTAGATCAAATTTTAAATACCGCTTCCAAAATGCTGGCCATGAGCGGCGGACAGGTTTCCTGCCCGATCGTTTTCCGCGGACCCAACGGTTCGGCCGGTCAATTGGGCGCCCAGCACTCCACCTCCTTTGACGCCATGCTGGCCAACATCCCCGGCCTGAAAGTGGTTGCCCCCAGCAACGGCTACGATGGCAAAGGACTGCTGAAGCAAGCCATCCGCTTTGAAGAAGATCCCGTTTGCTTTCTGGAAAGCGAGCTTTCCTACGGCGACAAATCCGAAGTGCCGGAAGAAGAATATTATATCGAACTGGGCAAGGCCGATGTGAAAAAGCAAGGCCGCGACGTCACCATCGTTTCCTGGAGCAAAATGATGAAGGTGGCCTTAGGCGCCGCCCAGGAACTGGAAAAAGAAGGTGTCAGTGCCGAGGTGATCGACCTGCGTACCATTCGCCCGCTGGACTGGATGACCGTCCTGGAAAGCGTGAAGAAGACCAACCGCCTGGTGATCGTTGAGGAAGAATGGCCGTTTGCTTCGGTTTCTTCCGAGCTGGCTTACCGCATCCAGAAGGAAGGTTTCGACTACCTGGACGCCCCGGTTCGCCGCATCACCGGCGCCGACGCTCCCCTGCACTATGCCGGTAACCTGGTAGCTGCCGCCCTCCCCAGCGTGGGCCGCACCGTACAACTGGTGAAGGAAGTGATGTACCTGAAGAAATAAGCGCGGCGGAGCCTACCGCTTCCCGTTCTGAGATAGTTTTGTGAAAAGTTGCGTGTTCTGCACGCAACTTTTTGCTTTTTAAGGCCCACCTCTTTATCTCTTTTCCCTCTTTTTCGCTTAGCTTCATACTGCAACAAGGGTTGCATACGTTAACCTAAACCTTAACCATTCATAGCACATATGGCCAGCATTCTGATTATCGATGATGAAAAAGCAATCCGGAAGACGCTTACCGAAATCCTTTCTTTCGAAGGATACAAGATCGAAGAGGCTTCGGATGGCGAGGAAGGATTAAAAAAATTCAAGGAAAAGACCTTTGATGTGGTGTTGTGTGACATCAAGATGCCCAAGATCGACGGGCTGGAATTTTTACAAAAAGCGGTGGAGGCCAACGCCGACGTGCCCATTATCATGATCTCCGGGCATGGCAATATCGAAACGGCCGTGGAAGCAGTGAAGAAAGGGGCTTATGATTTTATCCAGAAGCCGCCGGACCTGAACCGCCTGCTCATCACCATCCGCAACGCCATGGAGCGCAACAGCCTGGTGAGCGAGACCAAGGTGCTGCGCCGCCGCGCCAACCGCGTGCAGGAAATGATCGGCGACTCTCCGGCCATCCGGAAAATTAAAGATACGATTGAGAAAGTGGCGCCCACCGACGCCCGCATCCTGATCACCGGCGAGAACGGTTCGGGCAAGGAGCTGGTGGCCCGCTGGATCCACGAAAAAAGCAACCGGGCCGACGGTTCCCTGGTGGAAGTAAACTGCGCCGCCATCCCCTCCGAGCTGATTGAAAGCGAGCTGTTCGGCCACGAAAAAGGCTCCTTTACCTCGGCCATCAAGCAGCGCATCGGCAAATTCGAGCAGGCCAGCGGCGGCACGCTCTTCCTTGACGAGATCGGCGACATGAGCCTGAGTGCCCAGGCCAAGGTACTGCGGGCGCTGCAGGAAGGAAAGATCACCCGCGTGGGCGGCGAAAAGGAGATCAGCGTGGACGTGCGGGTAGTGGCCGCCACCAACAAGGACCTGCTGAAGGAAGTGGACGCCAAGAACTTCCGCCTCGACCTGTACCACCGCCTGGGCGTGATCCTCATCCATGTGCCCGCCCTGAACGAGCGCCGCGACGACATCCCGCTGCTGGTCGACAGCTTCCTGGACGAGATCTGCAGCGATTACGGCACGGCCAAAAAGCTCATCTCCGACGATGCCCTCAAAACCCTCCAGTCCTACAACTGGACCGGCAACATCCGCGAGCTGCGCAACGTAGTGGAGCGCCTCGTCATCCTGTCGGGCAAAACCATCACGAAAGACGATGTGAAGAGTTACGTTTTGCCGAATGCTTAAGGCATTCGGCGAAGTTTACGAGTTTACAAGTTTACGAGTTCCGCCCAGGCGGGAACAACTCGTAAACCCGGAAACTCGTAAACTTTATGAAGCATTCACAAACTCCAGAATCTCCTTATCCGACTTCAGCAGTTTTAAATTCATGAAGGGACGCTGGATGTCGTGGACGACGGTGCCGGAGGCCACGATGGTTTTGTCGGGAAAAGTGCGGCACAGCTCCTCGAAGTATTCGTCGGCGTAGAGGCCGGTGAAGTTGGTGATGAGGTGCAGGAACAGGTAGTGGATGCTGGCATCCTCCTTAAACTCCCGCAGTACGTCCCGCCGGATGTTTTTGCCCAGGTAAATCACATTCCGTCCTCCTTTTCGCAGCAAATAATTCAGGAACAGCAGGGGCAGCTCGTGGAATTCGCCCTCGGGCGAAAACAGCACCATCCGGGGCGCGCCTTCGACCGCCTTCAGCTTTTCGGTTTCCGCGATGATCTTGTTCTGGATGATGTAGCTGGAAAAATGCTCCTGGGCAGGAATTACCCGGTTGGTGACCCACAGCATGCCCACCTTTTGCAGGTAGGGATAGCACACTTCCACAATACATTTGTCAAAGCCGACCTGCCGGGAGATCTCGTCCATCAGCCCCGTAAAGCGCGCCTCGTTGAAGTCTACCGCCGCTTCCAGCAGCTGCAGGAGGTATAAAGGGTAGTTGGAGGGCGTGACCTCGGCCTTTCGTACTTCTTCCAGTATGCCCTGGTTATCCAATGCTGCGATTTTGGAAATCTTCCATCCGTTGTGGTAGAGGAAGGAGATCCGCAGCAATTGTTTCAGGTCATCGTTGTCGTAGATACGGTGGGCTGTGCCTTTTCGTTTGGGCTGAAAAAAGTCGTAGCGCTGTTCCCATATCCGTAAAGTGTGGGCTTTTATGCCGCAGAGATTTTCAATATCCTTAATAGCAAAATATTGCATTCTTTTCCTACAGGTTAAAATCCCTTCCTGTACTTTAGCAAAAACTTTGCTTAAAGCAGGTTTCATAAGGGTTTTAATATAATAAATTTGGCCGTTCAAAAAATTCGTACATGCCGCTTTCACACGTTCTGATTGTTTATTTGATTTCGGTGCTTCTGGTGTTTCTTCCCTCCTTTGGTTTGGCAAAGATGTTTCAAAAAGCCGGAGTTCCCGAATGGAAAGCGTACATTCCTTTTTATAATACCTGGGTGATGCAGCGGCTGGCCCAACGGCCGACCCACTGGGTGTACTGGCAACTGATCCCTGTGGTGGGCTGGTTCATCACGCCGGGCATTTTCATCGAGTTCGTAAAGCTGTACGGGCGTTTTTCTTTTGGCGACCATGTGCTCGCCGCCCTCTTCGCTCCCTTCTATTTTCCTTACCTGGGCTCTTCCAAAATGGTCCGCTATATTGGTCCCGAAGGGGTAAAGCGGTACAAGAAGCCGGGCTGGCGCGAATGGGTGGATGCGGCCATTTTTGCCATTGTTGCCGCCACGCTCATCCGCACTTTCGTATTTGAAGCCTATACCATCCCTTCGGGCTCCATGGAAAAAACCCTGCTGATCAACGACTTTTTGTTTGTCAGCAAGTTCAGCTACGGACCCCGGATCCCCAATACGCCCCTGTCTATTCCCTTTGTGCATAACTATATTCCCGGCACGGACCGCAAGTCGTATACCGAAGCGGTGAGCCTGCCCTATATCCGCTGGTTTGCCTCTCCGGTGAAGCGGGGCGACGTGGTGGTGTTTAATTTCCCTGCCGGCGATACGGTCATCAACCGCCCCGACTACCAATCCTTTCACCCGTACTACCAAACCATCAAAGAGCTGGGCAATGGCGACGAGGCCCGCGGCCGCCAGGTGCTGCAGAGCAATCCCGAAGAGTTTCCCCTGGCCGTGCACCCCGCCGATAAGACCGACAACTACATCAAGCGCTGCGTAGCCGTTGCCGGCGATACCCTGCAGATCCGGAAGGGCCAGGTGTTCATTAACAGCAAGGCACAGCCTTACCCCCCGAATTCGGTAATGCCTTACATTGTGCAAACCAACGGTCAAATGCTGGATCCCGATGTCATGAAGGAGGAATACAATATCGACATTACCAATGCCGAGCAGTTCCAGCCTATGGACAACAACATGTTTTTGATGATGCTGCCTTACGTTGCTGCCGAGAAAATGAAGACCAGCAACCTGGTGCGTGCCATGACCCCGCAGCTGGAGGATTCGGCCTACAACAACTACCAGTTCAACAGCTACGTGATCCACCACGGCTGGACCATCGACAACTTCGGGCCCATCTGGATTCCCAAAAAAGGCGGTACGCTGCCGCTGACCCTGGAAACCTATTATATCTATGAGCGGGCCATCCGCACCTACGAGCACAATGATTTCCAGATGCGCGACGGCAAGTTCTACCTCAACGGGCAGGAAGTTACTTCCTATACCTTTAAGATGGATTATTACTGGATGATGGGAGACAACCGCCATGGTTCGCAGGACTCGCGTTTCTGGGGCTTTGTTCCCGAGGACCGGGTCGTGGGCAAGGCCTGGCTGATCTGGTTCAGCTGGGAGCATGGTCCCCGCTGGAACCGGTTGTTCCGCACCGTGAAATAAGTGTTCAAACAGGTAAAATTTAAAATAAGGAGAACAGCCACGTGGATACGTTGGCTGTTCTTTTTTTATAACAGGAACAGCATTTGCATTTTTCAGGCGCTGTTTTACATTTTACATTGTATATTTTACATTCCTGATCTAAAGCGTTTTTATGGAAGAGAACCGGTTTGAATTTTCCTATAAAGTTTACCAAAGCATTGACGAACTGCCCGAGGACCAGCGTTTACTGTTGCAGGCTGCCCGGGAGGTGACCGAACAGGCCTATGCGCCCTACAGCAATTTCCAGGTAGGGGCGGTGGCCCGGTTGGCCAATGGCGAAACGGTGCCGGGCAGCAACCAGGAAAACGCCTCGTTCCCTGCCGGCCTCTGTGCCGAACGGGTGTTGCTGGCATCGGTTTCTTCGTTGTTTCCCCGGGTGCCGGTAGAGGCCATGGCCATCAGCTATAAAAGCGAAAACGTCAAAAGCGACCATCCCATTTCACCCTGCGGCATCTGCCGCCAGTCGCTGCAGGAATATGAAACCCGCACCAACCAGCCCGTGCAGCTGATCCTCGGCGGCATGACCGGCCCGGTCTACGTCATCGACAGCGCCAGCAAGCTGCTGCCCTTAGCCTTTACCAGTGAAGAGTTGAGATAAGTGATAGGGGATAAAGGGAATTGGTTCATTGGGAATTAGGGGCCTGGCGGCGGCAACGGTGTGTCTGTACGCTTTGCCTGTTCCGCCTAATTCCCAATGAACCAATGAACCAATGAACCAATTCCCTGTTCCTCAGAACCCTAGTTCCTGTACGCCGCCCAAAAACCGGGCTTCGTGGTCGAGGAGCCATTTTTTGCGGGCCAGGCCGCCGGCATAGCCCACCAGCTTTTGGTTGCTGCCGATAACGCGGTGGCAGGGCACGACGATGGCCAGCCGGTTGCGGCCGTTGGCGGTGCCGACGGCACGGATGGCCTTGGTATTACCGAACTGCCGGGCCAGCTCCAGGTACGACAGGGTGCGGCCATAAGGAATGGCCGTGAGTAAGTTCCAGACCTGTTGCTGGAAGGCGGTGCCTTCCTGGCGGAAGGGAAAATCAAAGGCTTTTCGTTTGCCCGCAAAGTATTCGTCCAGCTGGGTGCGGCATTGGTTCAGCACGCTGCCTGGAGGAACAGGGGCCGCCGCGACCGCTGCGGTTGCTTCCCCATCATCGATAAAGGAAAGGGCGGTAATAAAATCGTCCGTGGCCTCCAGCTGCAGCCAGCCGGCAGGAGAGGCGTAATAAGTATAGGAAAGGTTTTCCCGCATCAGCCGATCTTTAAACCGTTGGAGACTCCCTTTTGCGGTTGCAGCAGCACCACTTCCTTATTCTCGTCGTAAATGCCCAGCACCAGGCACTCGCTGATGAAGGTGGCGATTTGCTTGGGCGGGAAGTTGACTACGGCCACCACCTGCTGTCCCACCAGCTGTTCCGGGGTATAATGGCGGGTGATCTGGGCCGAGGAGCGTTTGATGCCCAGTTCGGCGCCAAAGTCAATGGTGAGCTTATAGGCCGGCTTGCGGGCCTTCGGAAAGGTTTCGGCCCCGGTGATGGTGCCCACCCGGATGTCGATTTTTTCGAAATCGTCCCAGCTGATGGTTCGTTGTTGTTGTTCAGCGGCTTGTTCCATAAATAGTTGTGTTTGTTCAGCGGGGTGAATTTAGGCAAACCCGCAGAAAAAAGCCTGCTCTTTAATCGAGCAGGCCGGCAAGTTTCAGCAGTTCCTGTTTTTTGTAGGGGTTCTTGTCCTTTTCAAAGCAGTTGGACAACTCCTCCAGCAGGTGCTGGATGATGCGTTTGTTGGAGAGCGGCCGGAAGTAGGCCGGCGTGGACGGCACCGAAATACGCTTGAAGTAGCTTTCAATGTCCTTTTGGGTAAACACCTGGCCGCTGGCGGGCTCGATGAAGAAGTCGATCTTGCTGGTATACTCCTTGATATTTTCGGCGCTGTAGCCCGGCTTGAAGTAGGCCAGCACGAATTGCTTGGGGATGCCGATGGCTTTTACGGGGATGTCCAGCAGGTCGCAGATGATCAGGTACAGGATGCCGTTGCCCAGCTGGTTGCCTTTTTTGGATTCCAGCACCTTGGGCAGCAGGAAGTCGTTGATGTTGTTGTAGGAAATTTCGGCCCCTTTCAGCCCGTAATAACCGTAAAGGATGCCGGTGACGATGCGGATCTGCTCCAGCGGCGTCAGGTAATTGTTCAGTTCGAGCCAGATGTTGCGGCGGATCTTTTCCACATCCTGCAGCACCGAGGTGGAGGACAGCTCGGGAAACTGGAACCGGCTGGCCAGCAGGGCGCCGGTCATCAGGTCGAAAGAACCCGACACGTTCCACTGCCGGAACTCTTCGGTCAGGTCGGTATAATGCAACTTGTGTATGAGCAGTTCGATGCGTGTCTGGATCTCCTCATTGGGGGTGTTTTCCCACAAGTGTTCCAGGTTGGGGATAATCGGCTTTCCAAACCCGACGATCCGGTCCGTCACGGCGCCGAAAACTTCTTCATCCGGGTCGTCAATCAGGTGTAAAAGGGCAGATATTTCTCTCGTTTCTTCCATAGTTATTATTTGTCCGGCAAGCAATCGGTAGTTACGGTTTATGGTGAACACAAAGGAAAGAAGGTCTTGTTTTCCAGAACAAATAATATTCCTATTCATCCGGGGGCCTTCAATTTTTCCGTCCGCCATAAACCATAAATCCCGGGCCAGGCACCTTATTCTTTCTTTTTGCGGGCGGGCACTTTTTTGGGCGGGTTCGCTTTGGCATCCTCGATCACCTTTTTCACTTCTTCAATGGTGAGGTCGGCAGCGCGTTCCTGCATCTCCTTGCTGATTTTGTAGTTGCGCAGGCCCTGCTTGATGTAGGGTCCGTAGGGACCTTTCAGCACCTGGATCTTTTCCTTTTCGAACAGCTTGATGGTCCTTTCGTCCTTGGCGGCGCGCTTTTCCACGATCAGCGGCACGATCTCTTCCAGCGACACGCTGTAGGGGTCCATTTCCTTGCCGAGCGAATAGAACTTTTTGTCATGGGCGGCGTAAGGACCGAAGCGGCCGATATTCACCGTCACGTCGGTATCCTCAAAAGTGCCCAGGTTGCGGGGCAGGCGGAACAGTTCCAGGGCCTCGTCCAGCGAGATGGTTTCGATGCTCTGGTTGGTCTTCAGGCGGGCAAAGCGGGGCTTTTCCTCGTCCTCGGTGCGGCCGATCTGCACCATCGGGCCGTAGCGGCCCATGCGGGCAATGACGGGCTTGTCGCTCTGGGGATCGTGTCCCAGCTCACGCTCGCCCTTGACGCGTTCGGCCGTTTCAATGGTTTTTTCCACCTCCTGCTTGAAGGGGTTGTAGAAGGTGTCGATCATTTTATTCCAGCGCAGCTTGCCGCGGGCTACCTCGTCGAAGTTGCCTTCGATCTTGGCGGTAAAGCCGTAGTCCATGATGTCGTCGAAGTGGCGCTTGAGGAAGTCGGTCACCACCAGGCCCAGGTCGGAAGGGAACAGCTTGGCCTTTTCGACGCCCACGTTCTCGGATTCCACCTTTTCCTTCACGTTGTCGTTGTGCAGTGTAAAGACCCGGTAGGGGCGGGGGGTACCTTCCTTGTCGCGTTTGTCCACGTAGCCTCTTTTGAGGATGGTGGAAATGGTGGGGGCGTAGGTGGAGGGGCGGCCGATGCCCAGCTCTTCGAGCTTTTTTACCAGCGAGGCCTCGGTATAGCGGGGCAGGGGGCGGGTGAAGCGTTCGATGGCGACCATTTCCTTCAGGGGCAGCTGCTGGCCTACGGTCAGCGGGGGCAGCATGCCTTCGGGGTGCTCGTCGTCCTTGCGGTCCTCGTCGTCCACGTCCTCGCGGTATACTTTCATGAAGCCGTCGAACTTCAGCACTTCGCCCTGGGCGGTAAGCTCGGCGTTATTGGTGGAAACGGAAATTTTGGCAATGGTGCGTTCCAGTTCGGCATCCGCCATCTGGCAGGCCATGGTGCGCTTCCAGATCAGCTGGTAGAGCGGGCGCCAGTCGGCTTCCGACACGGTAGGCTCGGACATATAGGTGGGGCGGATGGCTTCGTGCGCTTCCTGGGCCGACTCGTTCTTGGTTTTGAACTTCCGCGACTGGTAGTAGCGGCTGCCGTAGGAGCCGGTCACCGTGTTGCGGATGTCGGTCATGGCCGTTTCGCTCAGGTTCACGCTGTCGGTACGCATGTAGGTGATGTGACCGTTTTCGTACAGCTTCTGGGCGATGAGCATGGTGCGGCTGACGCTGTAGCCCAGCTTGCGGCTGGCTTCCTGCTGCAGGGTGGAGGTGGTAAAGGGGGCGGCCGGCGTGCGCTTGGAGGGCTTTACCTGGATGTCCTTTACCTTATAGGAGGCGCCGATGCACTGGTTCAAAAAGGCTTCGGCCGAGTCGGCATCCGGGAACTTGGTGCCTTCGGCCTTGAAGGAAATGCTGCGGTTGGAGGCGTCTTTGGCAGTAAAGGTGGCCTCGGTTTTAAAGCTGCTCTGGGGAACGAAGGCGTTGATCTCCCGTTCGCGTTCGGCTACCAGCCGCACGGCCACGCTCTGCACCCGGCCGGCGCTGAGGTTGTTTTTCATGCTGATCTTGCGCCAGAGCACGGGGCTCAGCTCGAAGCCCACGATGCGGTCGAGCACCCGGCGGGCCTGCTGGGCATTCACCAGGTCCATGTTCACGGTGCGGGGCTTTTCCACGGCACTTTCGATGGCGGGCTTGGTAATTTCATGAAAGACAATGCGTTTGGTGGTGTGGGGGTCGAGGCCGAGCACCTCGCACAGGTGCCAGCTGATGGCTTCCCCTTCGCGGTCCTCATCCGTTGCCAGCCACACTTCGTCGCTTTTCTTGGCCAGTTGTTTGAGTTCTTTAACTACTTTTTCCTTGTCTTCAGGTACTATATAACGGGGCTGGTAATCGTTTTTGATATCGATGCCCATTTCGTCTTTTTCCAGGTCACGGATGTGGCCATAGCAACTTTTTACTTCGAAGTCACTTCCCAGTATCTTTTCAATGGTTTTCGCTTTTGCGGGCGACTCCACTATTAATAAATTCTTGGCCATATGTGCAGTTTACGGGTCAATGAATACTTGCGAAAAGCCTGCAAGTTTAGAGCAAGAATAACAAAATTTATACAAGTTGTCATTTTTAATGCTTTTCAGGGGGTACGACCAGGAAATCCAGGATGGCCTGGCGGGAGTGGCTGTCGTGGTAGATCTGGCTGTGGCCCAGGCCGGAGGTCAGGTGAAAGCGGATGTGGGGATGTTGTTGCCGTATGATCGGCTCCACGTCGGAAAAGGGCGTCTGCCGGTCTTCGCGGTCCTGCAGCCAGAGCACCTCGGCCCGGATCTGCTTGCAGGCGCGGGCCACCGAAAACCAGGAAGCCGGGTGGCGCCCCTCGCGTTCGATGATCCGGTCAAACTCCTGCCGTACCCCGTCGTCGAGGCGCAGCAGGGAAAACAAGTGCTCCACGGCGGTGGTGGTTTCGGTGGCCGGCGCAATGAGCACCGCCCGGTACGAGCGGTCGTGCGGCAGCTCCTCCAGGTAATGGCTCAGGGCCAGCCCGCCGAGCGAATGCGCCACGTAGTTGGTCACCGGCCCGTAGTGTTTATGGATGTAGTGGATAAAATCCTTGTACACCAGCACCGTGATCCGCTTGCCGGTGCTGCGCCCGTGGGCCGGGGCGTCGAACCCCAGCACCTCGAAACCGGCCTTGACCAGGGGGCGCACGTATTGCTCGAAATTGAGGATGCTGGACTGGTAGCCATGCAGGATCAGGACCTTTTTGTCCGAGGGGTGGTTCCAGCGGTAGCCCGTGATCTTCTCGCCGCGGAAGGAAAACTGCAGCTTTTGGGCCTGCCGGAAGCTGTCGGGCAGCTTTTTGCGTACCCGCGACAGGGGCGTGGTAAAGAGCAGGAAAGCCTGCTCCGCTGCTTTTCTTTTGGAGATGGCGGAAAGAAGTTTAAATTTTGTCCGGATGTATTTAAGCGAAAGGTTTTTAACGCGCATAGATAAATAATAGAAATGGAAATCGTAATCATTGGAACGGGCAATGCCGCCGCCGTGCTGGCGCGGAAACTTGCCGCCGCCGGTCACCAGATTGTACAAATATATGGCCGCAATGCACAGGCGGCCTCGGAACTTGCCTACGAGCTGGATACCGAGTCCACCAACTACTGGAGCGTGGTGAACCGCAATGCCGACCTCTATATTCTGGCGGTGTCGGACATCGCCATCGCCGAAATCATGCAGGAGCTGGCGCTGCCCGACAAGACCATCGTGCATACGGCGGCCTCGGTATCGCGGGAGGTGCTGCACGGCGCCCGCCATTACGGCGTTTTTTACCCGCTGCAAAGCTTAAAGAAAAGCCAGGCCTCCCTGCCCGACATACCTATAATAATAGATGCCAGTGATGCCCAGACGCTGCACCAGCTGGAGGTGCTGGCGGCGAGCATTTCTTCAAAAGTGGTGATGGCGGGCGACGAGCAGCGCCTGAAAATCCACCTGGCCGCGGTTTTTTGCAACAACTTCGTGAACCACCTGTACACCCTAACCGAAAGCTTCTGCCGCCGTGAAGGCATCGACTTCCACCTGCTGCTGCCCCTGATAAAGGAAACGGCCCTGCGCCTGGAGGAACTGTCGCCTTCGGAGGCGCAAACGGGACCGGCGGTGCGCGACGACCAGAACACCATAAGCCGCCACCGCGAGCTGCTGGAATCCTATCCCGAGCTGAAGGAGTTTTACGACCTGTTCACCCAAAGCATCGGCGTGCACCGCAAATAATCCCGGCCGTTGAGCTGGTTTAAATACATTTGCGCGGAGACAGTTTACGAGTTTACACGTTTACGCGTTTAACAGTTGGCTGGCGCCGGTTATAAGCATTAACGAATTCCTCATTCCATGAATGTTTTAGAATATTTTAAAGACATCACTACTTTTATTTTTGACCTCGACGGGGTGCTGACCGATGGGACGGTGCTGGTACTCAACGAGGGGCTGCAGGCCCGCACCATGCACGTGAAGGACGGCCTGGCGCTGCAGATGGCCCTGAAGAACGGCTACAACGTGGTGATCGTTTCCGGCGGCTATTCCGAACCGGTGATCGGCCGGCTGCACAAGCTGGGGGTAACGGAGGTTTACCTCGATATCCGTGATAAGGTCCAGTTCGTGAACGATTACCTGGCTTCCCGCCAGCTGGGCTGGCACGAGGTGCTGGTGATGGGCGACGACCTGCCCGACCTGGCCATGCTCCAAAAAGCGGCCGTGGCCTGCTGCCCCGCCGATGCCGTCATCGAGGTGAAGCAGGTGTCGAAATACATTTCGCCGGTCCGCGGTGGCCTGGGATGCGTACGCGATGTGATCGAAAAAGTGCTGAAGCTGAATGACCACTGGAACTTCAGTACCGAGGTGACGGCGCGTTAACGCCCTTTTCAAACTTATTAAAAATTACGAATGAGCCTGATTGCAGCTTTTCTGAGGTTGGTGCGGTGGCCGAATCTGGTTTTTATTGTACTGACCCAGTTCCTGTTTTATTTCTGCGTGTACCTGTCGCTGTACCAGCACCCGCTCTGGTACCAGTTGCTGTGGCTGGTAGGCGCGTCGGTCTGCATTGCGGCCGCAGGCTATATCATCAATGATTATTTCGACCTGAACATCGACCAGATCAACAAGCCGGGCAAGAACGTACTGAATTCCCGCCTCAGCCGCCGCTGGGCGATCGTGTGGCACCTCAGCCTGAGCGTGGCCGGCATCGTGGCTACCGCCGTGGCCGTGTCGCGGGACCGCTGGTACCTGGTGTTGGCCAATATCGCCTGCGTGATGCTGCTGTGGCTGTATTCCACTTCGTTCAAACGCAAGCTGCTGATCGGCAACATCCTCATTTCACTGCTCACCGCCTGGTCGGTGCTGATCCTGTTTTTTGCGCAGGTGCCCCTGGCCGCCGCCTTCAACAACGAAGATCCCCTGTCCGTAAAATTTTTCCGCATCTCGTTCCTCTATGCCGGCTTTGCCTTTTTAATTTCCATCATCCGCGAAGCCATCAAGGACATGGAAGACGTGCAGGGCGACGAGCAGTACGGCTGCACCACCCTGCCCATTTATGTCGGTTTCCGGGCCACCAAGATCTATATCAGCGTTTGGGTGATCGTGCTGGTGGCCGCCCTGGTGATCCTGCAGCTGTACGTGCTGCAGTTTGGCTGGTACCTGGCCGTCGGCTACAGCGTGGTAGCGGTTATCCTTCCGTTGCTCTATTCGCTGTCGCAGCTGTTCAAGGCCCGAACGCCGGAAGATTACGGCCGCCTGAGCGCCCTCACCAAGTGGATCATGCTTGCCGGAATTTTGTCCATGTTATTTTTCCGTCTGTATTTTTGAGCCATGGCAAAATACATCCTGGCATCGCAGTCTCCCAGAAGAAAGCAGTTACTGGAGTGGGCGGAAATCGATTTTGAAGTGGTGGTACAAAATACCGACGAATCCTATCCTGCGGAGCTGACACCCAGGGAAGTGGCCGTGCATATTGCCCGCCAGAAGGCGCTGGCCGTGGCGGACCAATATAAAGACCGCACCATCATTGCCGCCGATACCATCGTGGTGCTGGGCAGCGACATCATCGGCAAACCCCGCAACCGCGAAGACGCCATCGCCATCCTGCTGCGCCTGAGCGGCAACATCCACCAGGTGATTACCGGCGTCACGATCCTGGACGGGGCGGAAATCTCCTTTGCCGATACCACCGAGGTGGAGTTTCACCCCCTGACCCGCCAGCAGATCGAATTTTACGTGGACAAATACCGGCCCTACGACAAGGCCGGCGCCTATGCCATCCAGGAATGGATCGGGGTGGTGGGCATCAAGCGGGTGCACGGCGATTTTTACAACGTCATGGGCCTGCCCGTGAGCCGGGTGGTGCAGGCGCTGGCGGGCAGGGAGGAATCGGGAATTAGTTAATTGGGTATTGGGTGGGGGAGATGCGGGTTGCGGAAAATACGGGTAAAATATTGTAATTATACCTTATAGGTTCTTTCGTTCTTTTTTGTAGTTTAAAGGCAAATTGTTTTTCCGATGACCGAAAAACTTTTGCACTACCTGTGGCAGTTCCAGTACTTCAACCGTTCGCAACTGCTGACAGCCGGGGGCGAACCCCTCCAGGTCATTTCCACGGGCCGGCCCAATGCCCACCAGGGCCCCGATTTCACCGACGCTAAAATCAAGATCGGCGATACGCTGTTTGCCGGTTCGGTGGAGCTGCACTACAAAGCTTCGGAATGGAAAAAGCACGGCCACGAAACCGATCCCAATTACCGCAACGTGGTGCTGCACGTGGTGTTCGAAAACGACGAAGCCCTCCACAACAACATTCCCGTGCTGGAGCTGCACCCGCATATCCCCAAGCTGATGCTGGAGCGGTACGAGGGACTGATGCATTCCACTGCCTTTATCGCCTGTGCTTCCAGCACCGCCTCGGTGCGCGACCTTGTGTGGGTGGCCTGGAAGGAACGGCTGCTGGCCGAGCGGCTCACCCGGAAGTCCGATACCATCCTGGAGCGGCTGGAGCAAAGCCGGGGGCACTGGGAGGAAACCTTCTGGTGGCTGCTGGCCCGCAATTTTGGTTACCGGGTCAATGCCGATGCGTTCGAGGCCGTGGCCCGCAGCCTGCCGGTGACCCTGCTGGCCCGGCACAAAAGCTCCATTCACCAGCTGGAGGCACTGCTGCTGGGGCAGGCCGGTTTGCTGGAGCGGGAAGGGGAGGACCCCTATGTGCAATTACTGCGGCGGGAGTACCGGTTCCTACAGGCGAAGTGTGGGCTGAAACACATCCTGCTGCCCGTTCATTTTCTGCGGATGCGGCCCCCGAATTTTCCTACCGTCCGCCTGGCCCAGCTGGCCATGCTGGTGCACGGCTCGACCCACCTGTTTTCCAAAGTGCTCGAGACCGATAGCCTCAAAGAGGTGCGGCAATGGCTGGACGTTACGGCCAACGACTTCTGGCACTACCACTATACCCTGGGGGAGGCCTCGGGCTTCAGGCCCAAAAAGCTGGGAGCGGCCATGGCCGAAAACATCATCATCAATACGCTGGTGCCGGTGCTGTTTGCCTACGGCCGGTATCATGGCGAGGAAGGATACAAAACGAAAGCGTTGCGGTGGCTGGAGGAAGCGGCGGCGGAGGAAAATGCCATCATCAGCGGTTTCCGGGAACTGCCCGTAGCCAGCCGGTCGGCTTACGACTCGCAGGCGCTGCTGGAGTTGAAAAACGAGTACTGCGACCACAAGCGCTGCCT
Source organism: Huijunlia imazamoxiresistens (assembly GCF_037132455.1). Taxonomy (NCBI): domain Bacteria; kingdom Pseudomonadati; phylum Bacteroidota; class Chitinophagia; order Chitinophagales; family Chitinophagaceae; genus Huijunlia; species Huijunlia imazamoxiresistens. The sequence goes on from NZ_JBBBEI010000007.1 coordinate 274,773, forward strand.
CGAATGCAGCATCGGGAACAGTTTACTAAAGCAGGAACTGTGATATTTCGGATGTCGGATTTCGGATTTCGGATCCCCTTGAAAGGAATAGGAGTCTTTATTCATTAAAGGGATCCGAAATCCGAAATCCGACATCCGAAATCTTATCAGTAGTTCCAGCTCGTGTTCACTTCAATATCCGGGTGGAGGCTGTAGCGTACCGGGCAGGTATCGGCCGCGTTGCGCAGGATGGTCTTGGTCTTTTCATCCAGGCTTTTCAGTTCTTCGGGAAAATGGAAGGTCAGGTTGATGCCGCTCACCCGGCGGGGATCGGGTTTCATGAGCTTTTCCACTTCCACTTTAATGCCTTTGATGTCCAGGTCCATGGCGCGGGCCTTGATGCCCATGATGGTCAGCGCACAGGTGGCCAGCGAAGTGGCCAGCAGGTCGGTGGGGGAGAACCGCTCGCCCTTGCCGTTATTGTCCACGGGGGCATCGGTTTCCACTTCCGAAGAAGAGCGCAGGTGGGTACAGGTTGTCCGCAAATCGCCTTCATAAACTACAGTCGACGTCATACACTTTTTTGCCTAAATTTACGTTTCAACACTATATTTTACCTACGTGAACAGAATAATCATCCTCTTTAGCCTGGTATTTTTAACAGCATTGGAATCCGTTGCACAGGAAGGACCGAAGAACAACAGCCGCAAAGCCCGCCGCGAGGAAAAGCGCCGCACCGCCATGGCGCAGCTGAAACAGGAAGAAGAAGGGGTGCTGGCCTATTACAAGCAAAACGTTTTCGGCGCCGAGCTCCGCACCAACGGCTTCGGCTTTTTTTATGAGATCGGCCGGATGAAATCGCCCCGTTCCACCGTCCTCTACTCCCTCGAACTCTCGGAAATTTTTCACCCCAAGGAAGAAAAGATCAATACTGACCTGTTCGGCAACTCCTTTAAATACGGAAAGATCAACAACTTTTACCAGGCAAAGCTGGGTTATGGCCGCCAGTACATCCTGGGCCAGAAGGGCAACAAGAACGGCGTGGCCGTGCTGGGCATTTACCAGGGCGGCCTGTCGGCCGGCTTTGAAAAGCCCTACTACCTCGACATCCAGGAGTCCGGCAGCCGCCAGCGCTCCATTAAATACAACGGCAACGAAGATGTGTTCGTCAACGGCCCCAGCGGCGGGGCCATCAACGGCTCCTCCGGTATCGGCAAGGGCTGGAGCGAGGTGAAGGTGCGCCCCGGCGCCTTCGTGAAAGCCGCCCTCCGGTTCGACTTCGGCGCTTTTAACGAATCCATCACCGCCCTGGAGATCGGCATTTCGGCCGATGGCTACGCCAAGGAGATCCAGCAGATGGTGTTTACCAGCCCCACCCGCTTTTTCTACCAGGGGCACATTGCCATTGTATTTGGCAGCCGTAAATAAACTATTTTTGCACTTCCTTTGTTTTCACCGGTTGTAAGCGCGCTTGCCTGCAGGGAGCTTTTTCCTGCTGCAAGGGCGCTTACGGCATGTTCAAGGCAGGGGAGGCCCCCGGCCGCTGCCAGCGGGCCCGTTCAACTCACAACCCAATCAACTATGATGCAAACATCAGCCTGCTCCTCCGGCGCTGCCGCGGCAAATACGTTGGAAAACAAGCCCAAAAAGCCCAACTGGCTCCGGGTAAAGCTGCCGACCGGCGAAAGCTATAAAAATGTGCGCGAACTGGTCTCCACCCACAAGCTGCATACCATCTGCGAAAGCGGCAACTGTCCCAACATGGGCGAATGCTGGGGCGAAGGCACGGCTACCTTCATGATCCTGGGCAATACCTGCACCCGCAGCTGCGGCTTCTGCGCCGTGGCTACCGGCCGTCCCGATCCCGTGGACTACGACGAGCCCCAACGGGTGGCCGAGGCCATCTTCCTGATGAAGGTCAAGCACGCCGTGATCACTTCGGTGGACCGCGACGAGCTGAAGGACGGCGGCTCCACCATCTGGCACAATACCATCAGGGCGGTGAAGACCCTGAACCCCAATACCACGCTGGAAACCCTGATCCCCGACTTCAAGGGCAAGAAGGAAGACATCCAGCGGATCATCGAGGCGGCGCCCGAGGTGGTGTCGCACAACGTGGAAACCGTGGAGCGGCTCACCCGCCAGGTGCGCATCCAGGCCAAGTACTGGCGCAGCATGGACGTCATAAAAACCCTCAAAGAGGGCGGCCGGCGCACCAAGAGCGGCATCATGCTGGGCCTGGGCGAAACAAAGGAGGAAGTGGTGCAGACCCTGCGCGACCTGTACAATGCCGGTTGCGACGTGGTGACCCTGGGCCAGTACCTGCAGCCCACCAAAAGGCACCTGCCGGTGCAGCGCTTTGTGCACCCCGACGAGTTTGCCGAATTCCGCCAGATCGGTTACGACCTCGGCCTCGACTACGTGGAAAGCGGACCGCTGGTGCGTTCCTCCTATCATAGCGAGCGCCACGTGATTGCCGGCCTCGGCCGGAAGCAGTGGGAAAGCGAAAAAGCAGGCCTGCTCCTGCTCTAAATTCGAAGCATCATTATATTATGGAGGGGGCCGCACGGAAGTGCGGCCTTTTTGTTAGGGCAATCGGTCCCAAATGGAGCTTCACCGGGATTTTTGGCCGCTTCACCGGCACATTCCCGGGCAAGGCCTCTAAACAAGTACTTTTAACTTATTTACAACCGGTTCCTATTGAATTTTATTAGGTTCTGCTTTCCGGGTGCCGTAGGGCATTTTTAACTTTCAAGGAGAACAATTGTTTTTTCTTTGTTAAAAAAACAGGATGCGGCAGGACGGTCGGGGCTTGGTAAGAACATACCTTTATGTTCCTGGAAAACAATTTTACCGGAAGGTGAATTGGTAAAACGAAGCTTGATTTAAGACTGCTGTATAACTTACTGAATTTATGCTTGCTATGTATTTGAAACCAAAGTATTCACTGCTTTTACTGCGTATTCCCGTGTCCGGGAATCATTATTCCGCTATCGGGAGTTCCTTTTCCCGATCCTGTATACCAACTCAGAAATTGGATTATAGCCCCTTGTTGCAAGGAAGGGCGAAGTGTGCGCCGGAGGCCTGATATAGGGCATTTTGGTTGTGACATCTGGCAGGAGTATGCCTGTCCTTCTGTTCAATCATAGCGATTCCGACCAGGAAAAGTTAAGTTATCCATGTTATCCACATACCCGACCCATGATTCTGAAAAGGACTTTTTCGGTTTCTTTTAATGCTGATGCCCAAACTTCCAAGCCGGAGGCCGGCTTTGCTACCGCCTGCGCCCCCCTGCCGTGGCCCCTTGCATCCGCAGGAATATCTCCCAAGCACTCAATGCCTTCATCACGATAATTCGCTATTCTTTGACAACAAAAACTCACCAAATCTTTCCTTGTAAAGTATAAATTATGATGTACTACTTACGTAAAATTTTACCTCTAATTTCTCTTACGCTGCTGTTCACCCAATGTACCAAAAAGGAATTTGACAGCTATTATGCCCGGCCTGAATCGCTGGAGCCGCCTATTTATCAGACGCTGGAGAAGAAGGGCAACTTTAAGCATTTCCTTTCCATTATCGACAAATCCGGTTATAAACAAACCCTGAGCACAGCCGGTTACTGGACAATATTCGCGCCAAATGATGACGCCTTTACAAAATTCTTCACGGAGCGGGGGATCACCGGCGTGGATAAGATTGATTCGGCCGCAGCCCGCGCCATGGTGCAGTACATGCTCACCTACAACGCCTTTACCAAGGAGCGCCTCGATGATTTCCAGGCTTCCAGCGGTTGGATGGTTGACCAGGCGTTCCGCCGCCGTACGGCTTATTATACCGGCTTCTACGAAGACACCACCGCCACCGGCGAAAAAGTAAAAGCTATCCAGTCCAACCGCAATGGCAATACGGCTCCTTATGTGAACACGGATAATAACAATAAGTACATTACTTATTTTACCGACGTTTATATGGGCAGCAAGGGACTTGGCGCCGCCGACTATAACTACTTTTATCCGAATTCAAAGTACTCGGGCTTCAACGTAGGAGAGGCGAATGTCGTGAACAAGGACCTCGCCACCGAAAACGGTGTCATTCATGAAATTGACAGGGTGATCACCCCGCTTTCTTCCATCGATGAATATTTGCGCGGTAAGCCGCAATACAGCGAATTTAAAAAGCTGTACGACAAATACATGGTCGGCTTTATTCTGAATGCGGATGCCACCAGCCGCTACCGGCAGCTGACCGGGAAGAATGACCCGGTTTTCGTAAAATCCTATAATAGCCTGCTGCCGTTTTCCCTGAACAACGAAAACTTCGAGAAGCTGATGGACAATGACGGCCAGCAAGGTTGCTGGACACTTTTTGTTCCCACCAACGAAGTGCTGCAGGATTATATCAAGAATACGGTCCTGGAATATTACGGAACCTTTGAGGCCGCCCCTACCTCCATCCTGGTGGACCTGTTGAAGTCACACATGTGGAAGGCGCCCGTTTGGCCAACCAAGTTTGGGACCACCAACAATACCGCAGGTGAGGAAGCCCGCTTTAACTGGCAAACCGATGTGATCGACCGCCAGGTGCTGAGTAACGGTTTCCTGTACGGAACCAATAAAGTGCAGGACGCCAACGTGTTCTCCACGGTTTACTCGCGGGCGTATCTCGATCCGAAGTATTCCATCATGAACCGGTTGCTCGGCTTCGACGGCCTGAACCTCCAGGTTTCCGATCGCAGCCCCGGTGCGCGGTTTACGCTGTTCATGATGCCCGATGCCGTATTGAGAGCAGCCGGCTATGATTTCAACACCAACAGCAATACGTTTACCTTCCCCGGCATCAGTTCCGCCGAAACCGTTCGTCAAAACCTGCTGCGGATCCTGAATACCAGCATCATTCCGGGAGACCTGTCCGACGTGACGAAAACTTCCGGCATTGCACCGGCCAATAATACTGAGTTCATCAAGTGGAACAACGGCCAGATCATTACCGCCGGCACCCTGGACAACAGCCAGGTTGTGCGGGTAGACAGCACCCGGGACACCAAAAACGGGAAAGTATATTACCTCAATGGCCTGCTCACCTTTACCAGCCTCAACATCGGCAAGCACATCCTGAACCTGGGCGATACGGCCAGCGCAACCCTGTCCGATTTCAACTATTTCGCCAAATACCTGGTTCGTTCCGGATCCGGCACCTATAACACGGCTACCAGTGAAATCGTGGGTACGACCGCCGGCACCTCTTATACAGTACTGGTGCCCAGCAATGCAGCGGTGATGCAGGCGGTAAAAGATGGCGTGTTACCGGGCAACACCACCACCGGAGCGCCCAATTTTAACTCGGGCGCATGGACGGCCGACCAGAAAACGCAGGTGACCAACTTTATTCTCTATCATATACTGGCTAAGAAATCCTGGGTACCCGGCGTACAACCGACCAAGGAAAGCAATGAAACCCTGCTCAAAGATGCCGCCGGCGAACCCTACAAAGTTTCGGTGGACAACCAGCAGAACGCCATGACCATCTCCGACAGGAACAGCAAGTCCTCGGCCAATGTGGTGATCGGAAAGAGTAACAACCTTTCCAACAGGACCGTTATTCACCTGATCGATAATTACATCAAGTATTAATTAAAGAATTATACAAACTGCAATATGAAAAAATTGTTTGTGCCTTTCAAAGTTTTGTGCTTTGCACTGCTTATGGGAAATAATGCTGCAAAAGCACAAAGCGCACCGACACAAATTACGGTTCTTGGGCGTGTACTGGACCAGGATAAAAAACCGCTTCATGGCGTAACCGTTGCCGAAGTGGATGCAGACCAAAGAACCGTCCGGGCTGTGAAAACGGATGTGGAAGGGAACTATGCCATCAAAATCCATAGCAAGAGCGATTCGCTGTCCTTTTCTTTCATTGGTAATGAAAGTATGAAGCTGGCCATTGGCGACCGCTCGACGATCAACGTCACCATGAGGTCCACGGCTTCCGGCCTGGGCGAAGTAGTGGTGGTGGCCCAGCGAAGAATGGACAACGGCATGATGTCGATTCGCGAAAATGACATGACCACCTCCGTGGCCAAGATCAATGCCAAGGACCTGGAAGAAATGCAGGCTACCTCCATTGACCAGGCGCTGCAGGGACGCCTGCCGGGCGTGGATATCACCGCCTCTTCGGGCGATCCGGGCGCCGGCATGCAGATCAAGATCCGGGGTACTTCTTCCATCAACTCCTCCACCGATCCGCTGATCGTGGTAGACGGCATGCCCTACGAGACCTCCATCCCCGCCGACTTCAACTTCGGTACCGCCGATGAACTGGGCTATGCATCCCTGTTGAACATTGCGCCCACCGATATCCGCGATATCAGCATCCTGAAGGATGCCGCCGCCACCGCCGTCTGGGGTTCCCGCGCTGCCAACGGGGTAGTGGTGATCAATACCAAACGCGGCGCCATGGGCAAGCCCGTGCTGACCTACACCTTTAAAGGTTCCATCTCCAAGCAGCCCAATGCCATTCCCATGCTGACGGGCGACCAGTATTCCTCGCTGATCCCCGAAGAATACATGAACCGCAACGGTGTACCGCTGAATACACAGTCGATTAAAGAATTCCAGTACGATCCGAACGATCCCAGCTGGTATTACAATTACAGCCAGAATACCGATTGGGTGAAAGCCATTACCCGGGTAGGCAATACACAGGATCATAACATCTCCATGACCGGCGGCGGCGACAAGGCCCGCTACTATGCGTCCCTGGGCTACCTGGGACAAACCGGAACCGTGATCGGTACCGGTCTGAGCCGGATCAGCACGCGGATCAACCTGGATTACAACGTTTCCAGCAGGATCAAGTTCCGCTCCGACCTGTCTTTCTCCCACACGGACAACGACCGGAACTATGCCACCAACCTCCGGGACATCGCCTACAAAAAAATGCCCAACATGAGCGTGTACGAGTATGACGCCCAGGGCAACCCGACACCGAACTTTTACTCGCCTGCCTTTAACGTGCAGGGACAGTTCGGCGCGTTGAACTCCAAGAGTGAAATGTCGGGTACCACCAACCCCGTGGCCATGGCTACCGATGCCCGCTACAAAGTGCTGACGGAGCGCATCACCCCGCACTTCAACCTGCAGTATTCGATCGTGAAAAACGTGCTGCAATCGGTATTCGACGTGCAGTTCGATATCACCAATACCAAGAACAAGTCGTTCCTGCCCCAAACGGCCACCGGCCGTTCCTGGACGGAATCGCTGGTGAACCGCGCCTACGACGGCGACCTGGATGTGTTCAACGTGCAGTCGAAATCCAGCCTGATCTATACGCCCCGGCTGAACAACCCCGATCACGACCTCATGTCGTCCCTGATCTTCTTTACCTACGACAACAAGACCGTGAAGCAGGAAGCCCGTACCTCCAACACCGCTTCCTCCGTGCTCACCGATCCTTCCGATCCTTCGCGTACCTACGGTGTGAGCGACCTGAACATCAGTTCGGGCACCAGCCAGACCCGCAGCATCGGCAGCACCTTCAGCACGCAGTATAAATTCAAGGACCGCTACATCATCAACGTGGGCCTCAGGGGCGACGGCCATTCCCGGTTCGGTCCCAAGTACCGCTATGGGCTGTTCCCCTCCATTTCCACCCGCTACCGCCTGTCGGGCGAACCCTTCATGAAGTCCTACCAGAAGTGGCTGGATGACCTGAGCGTGCGCGGCAGCTATGGTGTCAGCGGCAACGCTCCTCGCAACGATTACTCTTTCTACAATACGTACTCCAACTTCGAATGGGGCTACATGGGCCAGGCCGCGGTTTATCCCTCCAACATGGAGCTGAAGAACCTGCGCTGGGAAACCGTGACCGGAAAGAACCTGGGTGTCAACCTGATCATGTTCAAAAACCGCTTCAACCTCGATGTGGAAGTGTACCAGAACCGGACCAACAACCTGTTCTTCAACGGCCTGCAGATTTCCTCCTTCACCGGCTTCAACAGCGTGGACATGAACGTGGGCAAAATGGATAACCAGGGTTGGGAAGTGGGCCTGAATACCACGCCTTACAAAACCAAGGAGCTGACTATTGACTTTAACTTCAACATCGCCCGGAACACCAACATCATCCGGGAAATCTCTGATTTCTATCCCACGGAAAAGGGCAATATCAACGCCAACGGCCAGTACAAAACCTATATGCAGGTGAACAATCCTTTCGGTTCGTTCTATGGCTTTAAGTACAAAGGCGTGTACAAGGATGCGGAGGCCACCATTGCCAAAGGACCCGACGGCAAGCCCATTATCGGCCCCAACGGCCAGGTGGTGCAGATGCGCTTCAACTACCCCAACGTGGATTATGTGTTCCAGCCGGGTGATGCCATTTACGAAGACGTGAACCACGATGGCAACATCAACTACATGGATGTGGTGTACCTCGGAAACGGCAACCCCAAGTTTACCGGTGGTTTCGGTTCCAGCATCACCTTCAAATCCAACCTGAAGCTGACCGCGTTCTTTAACTACCGCTATAAGTACGACGTGGTGAACTCCACCAGGATGAACACCACCAACATGTATGGCTACGACAACCAAAGCACCGCCGTATTGAGAAGGTGGCGGAAACCCGGCGACGAAACCGATATCCCCCGCGCCCTGTTCCAGTCCGGTTACAACTGGCTGGGTTCCGACCGGTACGTAGAGGATGCTTCCTTCCTGCGCTTCCGCACCATGACGCTCCGTTATACCTTCCCACAGAGCACGGTGAAAAAGCTGAAGATCAAAAACCTGAGCGGCTACGTGACCGTGGAGAACCTGTTTACCTGGACCAACTATACCGGGCAGGATCCGGAAGTAAGCAGCCGCGGCAGCGATCCGTTCCGCGTAGCCACCGACCAGTCGATGACACCGCCTGTGAAAACCATCACCCTGGGCCTGACCGGTTCCTTCTAAAAAAATATCAAGAAAATAAGAAAAGATGCACATGCTGAATAATAGAATTTTCAAGATTTTATGCTTCCTGGTCATTGTCGCTTCGGCGAGCTCCTGTAAAAAGTGGCTCGACCTGCAGCCCGAAAACGGGATCATCCGCCAGAATTTCTGGAAAACAAAGGAACAGGTACATGCGGCCATGATGGGATGCTACGCCTCTTTACTGGGCGGCTCCGACCGGCCCATTCCCGACTACATGTTCCTCTGGGGCGAGTTGCGGGCCGACCTGCTGACGCCGACCACCGCCATTACCAACGAGCAGACCGATATCATGAACGTCAACATCCTGGAGACCAACAGTCTGGTGAACTGGCGAGCCATGTACCGGACCATCAATTTCTGCAATACGGTCATTGACTTTGCTCCCGAGGTGGTGAAAAACGATGCCACCTTTACCCAGGAGTCCCTGAACGCGTACCTGGCCGAGGCAAAAGCCCTCCGGGGATTGCTGTACTTCTACCTGGTCCGCAGCTTCCGCGACGTGCCCCTGGTACTGAAATCCACTTCGAGCGACGACCAGCTGCAGCAAATCGCCAAAAGCACCGGCAAAGAAGTGCTGGACCAGATTGTAAAGGACCTGTCGGAAGCGGAAGGGGCTTTACCCACCACCTACAGCAACGCGACATTTGACAAGGGCCGGTTCACCCGCTACACGGTGAATGCCCTGCAGGCCGATGTGTACCTGTGGATGGAAAAGTACCCCGAGGCCATCGCCGCCTGCGACAAGGTGATCAATTCTTCCCGCTACGGGCTGGTGACCGGAAACACCAACTGGTTCCCAACCGTGTTTGTAAACGGCAATTCCAATGAAGGGATCTTCGAAATCCAGTTCGACCGCCAGAAGTTGAACAACTTTTATACGATGTTCCGTACCCCGACACAGTTCCTGGCTTCCAGCGTGGTAACGGATCCCAACGAGGGCATTTACCGCGTGGACCTGGACGACCTGTCGAAGAAGGATATCCGGGGGGATGGCGCTGCTGCCCGTTTCAGCGACGCATTGATCTGGAAATACATCGGTATCGATGACAATTCGCTCCGGGCGGCTTCGGAATCGTATGCCCACTGGATCGTTTACCGCTATGCCGACATCCTGCTGATGAAGGCCGAAGCCCTGGCCCTGACCGGCAATGGCCAGGGAGCGCTTGACCTGGTGGAGCGGATCCGCCAGCGCGCACAGGCACTGCCGAAATCGGCACGGACCGTGGATCCAACCAATACCGAGGCCGTTTGCGACTATATCCTGGAGGAAAGGGCCCGCGAATTTGCCTACGAGGGCAAAAGATGGTACGACATGCTGCGGCATGCCAAAAGAGACAATTACAAGCGGCTCGATATCCTGCTGGACCTGGTGTCGAAAACCGTAGCCGGCAGCCGGCAACAATCCGCTATTGCCAAGTACCGCGACCCGAACAGCCATTATTTCCCCATCTACCAGTACGAGCTGCAAACCGACAGAAACCTCGTTCAAAATCCTTTTTATAAATAACTAGACATGAAAAAAACACTTTCTTTTATTGTCGCTATACTGGCGGGTGTGCTGGCGCTGGGCTACCTGAACAGCTGTAAAAAGGTCGATTATGTGACCGCCACCACCACCGACGTAAACATGTACGATTACCTGGTGCAGCATCCCAGCCAGTTTTCGGAATTTGCCAAAATGGTGGAAAAAGCCGGTTACGGCAATTTCCTGAATGCCTACGGTTCCTACACCATGTTTGCCCCTACCAACGAAGGGGTGCAGAAATTCCTGCAGGCCAGCGGCAAGGCGTCCGTGGATGCCATGACCCAGGCCGAGCTGCAGAAAATCGTGAAGTTCCACCTGATCCAGGATACCATCAATACCAGTTCCTTTACCGACGGCAAATTGCAGCAGGTAACCATGCTGGGACAGTACCTGGTGACCGGCGTCTCCAACATCAACGGCACCTCGAGCTATACCGTGAACCGGCAGGCCGTGGTGACCCAGCCCAATATCCGCCTGTCGAACGGCAACGTGCATGTGCTGGACAATGTGCTTGTGCCGGCCGAAAAAACCGTTTGGCAAACCCTCCAGGCCAATCCTGATTTTTCCATTTTCACCCAGGCGGTGAAGGAAACGGGTTTTGACTCCCTGTTGAACATTGTGGACAATCCCGATACCACCCGCCGCTTTCTTACCGTGGTAGCGGAAACCAATAAGGCGCTGGCCGATTCGGGCATCACCAGCTACGACCAGTTAAAAGCCAAGTATAGCAATAAGGTCAGTCCCAAGGGCCCCAAGGATGTGAACGACACGCTGCACCAGTATGTGGCCTATCACATTTTTACCGATGCCAAGTACCTGGCCGATATCGTTTCCACCACTTCCCTGGCCACGCTCCAGCCGCTGGAGGTGATCACCCCCAAACTGGAAGGAGAGAAGGTGCTGCTGAACGATATTACCTTCAACAGCGTGCATGAACCCGGGGTGGAACTGATCCGCTCCGCCAGCGACGTATCCGCCAGCAACGGCGTGGTGCATACGGCAAAATCCCATTTAGCCATAAAGGTCCGGGTGCCGGTGCGGGTGGATTTTGACGTGGCCGACCAGCCCGAGCTGAGAAAGCTGCCCAACATTTATGGCCAGGCGACCACCGCCACTGCCATTTCCGGATCAAATGGCGGGGGCGTAGGCTTTGCCCGCGGCACCTTTGCCGATATCATTACCGGCGCCAACTCGGGCACCACCAGCTACGTGAACTATAACGTGATGCCGGCCACCAACACCACCTACTACGGATTCCGGGGCGATTACCTGCGCATCCCGATGGGGACCACTTCCCGGAACCTGTGGATACAGTTCCGTACGCCTTTGCTGGTAAAAGGCCGGTATAAGGTGTGGATCTGCTATTACAGGGGCAGAGCCTCCACCAATAACCCCGCATTTCCCAACCGCGTGCAATTCATCAGCGGCGACTTCAAGGATACCACCAACATGGACCGGACCTTCGACTTCTCCGAACAAAAACCCGTGGGCACGCCGGGCGAGCTGGAAGCGCTGAATTATAAGCAATACACCGAGGCGCCCCAGACCAACAGCGGTGCGGATCTGAACAACGTAGCCCGGATGGTGGGCATCGTGGATGTGAAAACCACCGACCGGCACAACATCAAGATCACGTTTGCCCACCCCAGTTCCACCGGCCAGGAAATCAACTACCTGGATATGATCCAGTTCATCCCGATCAGCGAAAACCAGCTGAAGCCGCTGTTTGGCAGGGATGGAAAACTGATCTACTAACCGGGAACGCAGAGGGGCAATCCCCAGAGAAATCGCAACAACAAAATCAAAAAACATTGCTTCATAAATCGAAAATGATGCGTTTGAATAAATTATGCTTATGGGTAGTTTCTTCTGCCCTATGCCTCGCCGGCTGTAAAAAGCGGGACGATTACTACCAGGCAGAGAGCCAGGACATGACCAGGACGCTGCTGGAAGAGATCAGCCAGCATCCCAATCTCAGCAACTTCTACGAATTGCTGAAGAAAACAGGTTTGGATAAGGAGCTGGCTTCCTCCAAAACCTATACCGTATGGGCCCCTACCAACGAGGCCCTGGGGGTGGTGGATGCCGCTATATTGGCGGATTCCGCCCGGCTGCGGCAGTTCATCGCCAACCATATTTCCTACCAGGCCTTTTTTACCCGCAATGCGCAAACGGCCGTTCGGGTGCCGATGCTCAATGGCAAACGGGTCGTTTTTCAGCATACGAAATTCGATGAAGCCACGATTGTGGAAAAAGACCGGTATGTAGGCAATGGCGTGCTGCAGGTGATTGACAAAAAGGCGCCGGTTTATCCCAACGCCTGGGAACTGGTGAACCGCGGCAGCGACGATCAAAGCAAGTTCATCCTGTCGCTGACCCGCAAGGTGTTCGACGCCACCAATGCGATCGTCGACAGCATCAGCCAGACGGGCCGGCCCATCTACCGCCCCGGTACGGACAGCGTGCTGCGCAACAGCTTCAATACGGAGGTATACGACCTGCAGAACGAAGAAAAGCAATACACCTATTTCATCCTGGATAATTCGGCCTTCCAGGCAGAATCGGCCAAGCTGAATCCTTATTTCAAAACCAGCACCACCGACAGCACCAACGCCCTGGCGTCCTTTGCGGTGGCCAAGGACCTGATTGTAGAGGGTGTTTATACCCAGGATCAGCTGCCTGCCGTGCTGACCTCGAAGTTTGGCGTGAAGATCCCCATCGATAAATCGCAGATCGCTGCATCGGAAAAATTGAGCAACGGTATCGCTTATGTGATCCGGGGGATCAATTTCGACGTGAAGGACAAGATCCCGACCGTGGTGGTACAGGGGGAAAACTACCGCGGCTTTTTCGACCTGAACGGCAACCCGGTTACCCCCCGCCAAAACAACGTCTCCGCCATCTTTACCCGTTACCGGGCAACGCCTTCCGGTACCCCCTTCATCGACATGTTTGCCTATAACCATGGTATCACCGGCTTAAGCGCCCTGTACCGCACCGGCAACCTGGCCTCCGTAAAGTATAAGGTGTACTGGCACGCCCCGAACGATACCCTGAGCGTGAACGGTACCATTGCCCCGGCTGTTTTTAACCAGCGTCTGGCCATGGGCACCTTTGGTACCAATTTCCTTCCCGATGCCACGGGCAAGGCGGTGGCCGTTAACAATTACAGCGAAGTATATATCGGCGACTGGGTGCAGTCTTCCTTTGGTCCCCTGAATATGTGGCTGGCCGCGCCTGCCGCTACCACGGGGCAACCTGCCGGCGTTCGCCTGAACCTGGATTACATCAAGCTTGTACCGGAACTGTAAGCGGAATGATAGCTGCGTTATTAACTAACAAATACCACTACTTGTAATGAATATCTATAAAAAAGGACTCGTTGTACCCGCATTGTTGCTGGGCATCCTGTCCGCAGAGGCTCAAAATAACCCGACGGCAGGTGCCGCCGCTCCCAACCAAAGGACGCAGGTGTCGGCCCGGAAATCCGTGCAGATCAAGGGAACCATCAAGGATGCCGCTACCGGCCAGCCGGTGCGGGCCGTGAGTGTGACTTATCAGAACTATTCGGCGGCCATTACCGACAGCCTGGGCCGTTTTACCCTGAAGGTTCCGAACCGCGACGTGACCATCATGGTCCAGGGCGAAGGCTATCAAACCAAGGAAATCGCCCTGCAGGGCCGCAGCACGGTGGCAGCCGCTTTGTACGAGGAAACCTATGTTTCTTTCTACGACGCCGCCAACCTGCCCTTCGGCAGCCAGCCCCTGAGCCGCACGCCCTATGCCGTGACTTCGGTGCAGGCCTCCAATAACTGGGCGCACCCAACCGAAACGCCGGACGCCTTCCTGCAGGGAAAAGTAGCGGGCCTCAACGCCATCCGCCGCTCCGGAACGCCCAATGTAGGCGCCGACATCTACCTGCGGGGCATCTCTTCGCTCTACGCCACCAACCAGCCGCTGGTAGTGATCGACGGCCTTATCTACGACATCAAGGATTACGGCGGTTCGCTGATCTCCAATGGCTATACCAACCCCCTGGCCTATATCGACATCAAGGACATCGATAACGTTACCGTGCTCAAGGACGGCTCTTCCATGTATGGCACCAAGGGCGCCAATGGCGTGATCGTCATCACCACGGCAAGGGCAAAGGAACTGGCCACCCGCATTGACGCGGCCGTTTACGGCGGTGTGAACTTTACCCCGAAGAACCTGCCGGTAATGGATGCTACCCAATACAGGACCTACCTGTCCGACCTGCTGCAATCCTCCGGCGCCACAGAGGCCCAGGTGCGCAACCATCCCGCTATGAACGACAACCCGGCCAATGCTTTTTATTATCCTTTTCACAACAATACGGACTGGCAGAAGCAGGTACTGGACAACAGTTCCTTTACCAACTATTACCTGAAAGTTACCGGCGGCGATAACATTGCCAAGTACGCCCTGTCCATGGGCGCCGCCAGCAATACAGGGGTACTGAAGGAAACAAAGCTCAGCCGGTATAATACCCGGTTCAATGCCGACCTGAACCTGAGCAAAAGGATGACGGCCTCCGCCAACCTCAGCTTTACCTACAACGAGCAGAATTTGAAAGACCAGGGCCTGGCCCCCAAAACCAACCCCTTGTATGCGGCCCTGATAAAGTCCCCGCTGCTCCATGTCAACGAAGTGTCCGCCACCGGCGCCGTTTCCCCGGTACTGGCCGAGTCGGATACCTTTAAGGTCAGCAACCCTGCGGCCCTGATCCAGAACATGGAAGGCGTGAACAAGAATTACCGCTTCATCGGATCGGTGAACTTCAATTACGCCTTTACCAACGCCCTGAACCTGGGCACCACCGTGGCCGTAACGGTAGACAAGGTCCGCGAAAACCTGTTTATCCCCCGCAAGGGCGTGGTGGACGATACCCTGGCCAACGGCATCATTGCCGACAGCCGCCTGGGATCGCAGACCAAGCGGATCCTGAGTGTGTTTAACGACACCCGTCTTTCCTACGACAAAGTGTTCCGCAATATTCACCACCTGTCGGCCCGAGCCGGCATCCGTTTCCTGCAACCCAAGACCGAACAGGACATCGCCATGGGCGCCAACTCCGCCATCGACCAGCTGCATGCGGTGAACAACTCCCTGCCCGCGCTGCGGACCACCAGCGGCAACCTGGGTACCAGCCGGTGGGTCAATACCTACGTGGGTGCCGACTATACCCTGCTGGATAAATATATTGTATCGTTCAACATGGCCGCCGACGGTTCCACCCGGTTTGGAAGTGATGTGAAGGGATCGCCGCACATGAGCGGGAACAGCTTCGCCATCCTGCCTTCCGTAGCCGGCGCCTGGCTGGTGTCCTCGGAAAAGTTCCTGGCCAATAACCCCGTGATCAGCCTGCTGAAGCTCCGGGCTTCCTACGGCCTTTCCGGCAACGACGATATCGGCAACTATACGGCACAGCAGTATTATACGTCCCAGAACTTCCTGGGCACCCAGGGCCTGGTGCGCGCCAACTTCGGCAACGACCAGCTGCAATGGGAGCGGGTGCAAAAGGTGAACCTGGGCCTGGATGCCGCTTTGCTGAACGAACGCCTGAACCTGGCCTTCGACGTCTATGACAACCGGACTTCCAAAATGCTGGTGAATGAAACCCTGCCTACCATAGCCGGCATCACCAGCGCCTGGACCAATTCGGGTGCCCTGAAGACCCGCGGCGCCGAACTGTCGCTGACGGGCCGTATCCTCAACAAGTCGCAGCTGAAATGGGATTTAGGGGTGGCCGTGGCCCATTATCAATCGCAGATCACCCAACTGCCCAACGGCAGCTTCACCACCGATTATGCCGGGGGAACCTACCTCACCGCCGTGGGCAACGATCCGAACGTGTTTTATGGCTATAAAACCAACGGGGTATTTACCACCGAGGCGGAAGCCGCTGCCAGCGGCCTGAAGGTGATCCAGCCGAACGGTATGCCGCTGGCCTTTAAAGGAGGCGACATGCGCTTCGTGGATGTCAATGGCGATAAGGTCATTAATGCCAGCGACCGCCAGGTGATCGGCAACCCCAACCCGGATTATTTCGGTTCCATCACCAACCGGGTGGAATGGAAGCGCTTTGCCCTGGAAGCGGTCTTCACCTTCTCCAAAGGCAATGACATTTACAATTATACCCGTCGCCAGCTGGAGTCGCTGTCCAATTACAACAACCAGACGGTGGCCATGGTGAACCGCTGGAAAAACGACGGCCAGGTGACCAGCGTGCCGCGTGCCCTTTACGGCGATGCCGTCGGCAACAGCAGCTTCTCGGACCGGTGGATCGAAGATGGTTCGTATTTCCGCCTCCGCACGGCCTCGCTTTCCTACCAACTGCCGGTAAAAACCGGTTTCCTGAGGTATTCCATGCTGTATGTAACCGGGAACAACCTGTTTACCCTTACCAATTACCTGGGCTACGATCCGGAAATGAGCGCCGCACAGAGCGTGTTTGGCCAGGGCGTGGATGTAACGCTGGAGCCGCAATTCCGTTCCATCCAGGCCGGATTGAGAGTTGGATTATAATCTTTAATAAGAATAAGAAACTTGAACATGAAATTTAATATTTTTAAATCAGGCTTTTTGTTAACGGCGCTGGCCGGTACCCTGGCGGTGTCGTCGTGTAAAAAAGTGCTGGATATAGAACCGGAAAGTGCGCTGACCGCTGCGCAGACCTATAACAACGTGTATGACGCGGATGCGGCCGTGCTGGGCATTTACGGCAAATTCCTGCAACTGGCAAAACCTTACGTATTACTGAACGAGCTGCGCGCCGACCTGATGGCGCCGACAGCGAATGCGGACACCTACCTGCAGCAGTTGAGCAATCATAACGCTACCGAGGACAACCCATATATCAACCCCGCGCCGTTTTACGAGGTCATTCTGAACTGCAATGACGTTCTGACGCATTTCGATAAGATGCTGGCGGAGAAAAAGCTGAAGGAGAACGAATACAGCCAGCGTTATTCCGATGTGGCGGCGATCCGCACCTGGACCTACCTGCAGCTGGGCATCCACTTCAGCAAGGATGCCAAGGGCACCGTTGGCATTCCGTATGTCACCAACCCGCTGACCACCATATCCGATGTCAAGAACGGCGCCAACCTGCAGTACCTTCCGTTCCAGCAACTGTTGAGCCAGCTGATCAAAACCATGGAATCCCTGCCCACGCTGGCAGATTATTCCACTTCCGGCACCACGCTGATCACTACGGTGGACCAGTATCCGACCAACAAGTTCTTCATCAACAAGCGCGTGTTGTTGGGCGACCTTCATTTGTGGAATGCGGCATACGATCCTTCCTCTTACCGCAAGTCGGCTACTTACTACAAGCAGGTGATCACCACTTATGATAACGATGGAAACGACAACACCAAGAAGAATTATTATAAGATCATCGGAGCGCCCGATCCAGCTACCGGCAACCAGCTGGCCGTTCAGTATGTTCGTTACCGCGAAAGCGACATCAACAACCTGTACGAAAGCAATACCGAAGGCTGGCGCTCCATGTTCTCCCGCGGCAAGGTGAGCTACGACGCTCAATACAACTGGGAATGGGTGTGGGTATTGCCGTTCAGCAGCAACTTCGCTCCCAAGAACCCCTTCATCGAGCTGATGTCGCCCATTGGCGGAAGCTACCTGGTAAAACCCTCCCGGGCGGCCCTAGATGCCTGGAACAGCCAGACCCAGAAGAACTTCTTCCCCTATGATGCCCGCGGCTCCTTTACGGTCAAGTATATCGGCGGCCAGCCGGTGATCATGAAGTACCTGTATTACGCACTGGACGGAAGCTCCTTCCTGCCCACCCTCAACTCCAACGGAAGAAACGGGGAATGGTGGTTGTACCGGGCCGCTTCGGTATGGCAGCACTTTGGCGAGGCCGCTACCCGCGACGGCTATCCCAAGCTGGGTTATTCCGTGGTCAACCAGGGAATCAGGAGCGCCTATACGCCCTCGCCCGCTCCCAGCAACGTAACGGACATCCAAAACACGCTGAACCTGCCCGAACCCTACCAGTTCGATGCCCGTAGCGGCGATAACCCGAACTTCCGGGCTATTTACCGGGACATGGCAGGGTTGCGCGGACGGGCGTACCTGAACTCCCGGCCCCTGGTAACTGCGGACAGCACCCGGGAGATCGAAAGCCAGTTGGTGGACGAAGCGGCACTGGAACTGGCTTATGAAGGCCAGCGTTGGTCCGACCTCCTGCGGGTAGCCATTCGCAGAAATGAGCCTTCCTTTATCGCAGAGCGAGTGTACAACAAGCTCATTAAGGAAAACGGAGGCGCTGCCGGTACCGCCAAAGACAAACTGTTAGCCGGGGAATACTATCTTCCCCTGAAGTGGCAATAGCCTTCAACAGGCAACCCTGCTTTTCAAAAGGCGGTCCCGGGCATCCGGGACCGCCTTTTTTGTTTTTCTTTTCACTCCTTTTTCCTGCGGAGGTGTTTTTATAAGGCAGACCATTTCCTGTTGAGGTGGTCGGGCTAATTTTGCGTCATTCTATAAAAACAGCAACCTTCTCCCTCATGTTCCAAAAGAAACATCTAATGATTGCCTGCTTCAGCCTCCTGTTTTCCGGTGCGCAGGCCCAGATCCGGCTGCCCCGGGTGATCGGCAGCAACATGATCCTTCAACGAAACCAGCCGGTGCCCCTCTGGGGCTGGGCCAAACCCGGCGCCACCGTAAAACTGCAATTCGCCAACCAGACACAGACCGCGGTGGCGGGCGCCGACGGCCGCTGGCAACTGCAGCTTTCCCCCCTGCAGGCGAGCAGCACGCCCCGGAGCCTGACCCTCACCAGCGATACGTCGACCGTAGTATTGGACAATATCCTCGTGGGCGAGGTGTGGCTGTGCTCGGGCCAGTCGAACATGGAATACCAGGTAAAAAAACCTGCCGGCTATAAAGATCCCGCCCGGGGAGCGGACAGCGCCGCCCTGGAGTTGAACCGTCCCAATGCCGCCATCCGCCTGTTCACCGTGGAAAAGAAATTAAGCCATCCCGACGTCACGTCGAACGGCTGGCAGGAGAGCCGCGGAGCGGCGCTGGAGCAGGCATCGGCCGCCGGCTACTTTTTTGCCAAAAACCTGCAGCAAACCCTGCAGGTGCCGGTTGGCATTATCAGTTCGTCCTGGGGCGGCAGCCGTATCGAGCCCTGGACGCCCCCTTCGGGCTATGCCGCCCTTCCGGCCTTCCGTAAAGAAACTACCGCCGGCAACTTCATGATCGACAGCATGGCTCCCGGCCGCAACTTCAGCAGCATGATCGAGCCCCTGGCGCCCTTTGCCCTCAAGGGAGTGCTGTGGTACCAGGGCGAGTCGAACTGCATGCTGGAGGAACCGGACATGCGCTATGCCGACAAGATGCAGGCGCTGGTCCACAGCTGGCGCACCACCTGGAAGAACAACTCCATGCCTTTTTATTACGTGCTGGTAGCACCCTACCGCTACACCCGGCGGAAGGACAAGCTGCCCCATACCGAAGAAACCCTGCCCCTGTTCTGGGAGCAGCAGGTGGCGGCGGCCCGTATCCCCCACACCGGCTATGTGACCATAACCGACCTGGTGGACAACCTCAATGACATCCACCCTTCCTACAAATGGGAGGTGGGCCGGCGCCTGTCGCTGGTGGCCCTGGCAAAAACCTATAATCGGAAAAATACCGTCTACAGCGGTCCGCAGCTGGAGCGGGCAAAGGTGAAAGGGGCACAACTGGTGCTTTCCTTTAAAAATGCCGAAGGCCTGAAAACCACCGACGGCCAGCAGCCCAACTACTTTACCCTCGCCGGCCGCGACGGCAAGTTCGTTGCCGCCAACGCCGTTATTTCCGGCAACACCGTGGTGCTTTCCAGCCCCGAAGTGGCCCAGCCGGTCACCGCCCGCTTTGCCTGGACCGAAACCGCCCAACCCAACCTGGTCAACGCTGCCGGCCTGCCGGCCGTTCCCTTCCGGACCGATGCGGCCCAATGGGCCTATAAAAAATAAAAGCGCCATGAAAAAAGTACACTTGCTACTGCTCCTTTCTCTTTCCGGCCTCAGCCTGTTCGCCCAGAAAAAGAGCGAACAGGTCCAGGCCCCGACCGTAGTGCTCAGCTTCGACGACGGCGAGATCAGCCACTATACCGTCGTGGCCCCGCTGTTGAAAAAATACCGCTTCGGCGCTACCTTCTGCGTCTGCGATTTTCCCTGGAAGAATCCCGCCGATACCGTGAATTCCATGAACTGGAAGCAGATCGCCGGGCTCCACAAAATGGGCTTCGAGGTGGGCAACCATACCGGTCATCATAAGAACATGACGAAGCTTTCCCGCGAGGAAATGCTGCGGGAGGTGGGCTATATCGAAAACAAGTGCAGGGAGTACGGCATTCCCAAGCCCATATCCTTTGCCTATCCCGGCAACCGCGAGGATTCGCTGCCGCAGGTGGTATTGAAGGAAATGGGGTATAAGTTCGCCCGTACCGGCGGCAGCAAGCTCTATGATCCAAAGCAGCACCCGGCGCTGGCCATTCCTTCCTACACCATGGGTTCCACCGAAAAGCTGCAGGAGCGTACCTGGACGGCCCTCAAAAGCCTGCAGCCCGGGCAGGTGCTGGTATTCACCATCCACGGCGTTCCCGACGCCGCCCATCCCGATTACACGACCTCGGAAACCGTGTTTACCCAGTACCTGGACTACATGAAAGCGCACCACTTCAAGGTGATCGCCATGCGGGATTTGGAAAACCTCACCCGTCGCCGCTAAAGCGGCGCCACCCTCTCCATTTGGAGAACCTGTCCCGCCTTAGCGGGAGGGTGGCGTCTCGCTCCTGGCGAGACGACGGGTGAGGTCTACGCACAAAGAGGGCGTCCGGAAGGACGCCCTCTTTGTGTTTATCGATACGTTTGTGTGGAAAGCCTACTGGATCATGACGATGCTGCTTTGTACAAAGGCGCCTACGGCTACCCGTACCAGGTACATGCCTTTTTGCACCCCTTGCAGGTTGAACTGATGCTGGTACACATCGCCGCTCTTGCCTTCGCTGACGCTTTGAACCAGTACGCCGTTGCTGTTGTAGATGCAAGTGTTCACGGTACCGGTTTCCTTGCTGTTCAGGCGTACTTTAAAGTTGCCTTCATTGGGATTGGGAAACACTTTTAGGATTTCCAGCGAGCTGTTGGCGCCGCCGTTTCCGTTGCTGTTGGAGAACAGGGCGGTAGCACTTTCGGTCGACAGGTTACCTGCGGCATCGGCAGCGATGACGGTAAAGGCATATACCAGGCTGCCGGCAGGAGCATCGGTAATGTAGGTGGTGGCGGTTAACGGCTGTTCGTTGAGCTGCTTGCCGTTGAGGAACACGTAGTAGCCGGTGACGCCGATATCATCACCGGAGGCCTGCCACATCAGTCCCACCTTGCCGTCCGCTGTTTTGGTAACGGTGAGCGCCTGGGGCTGGCCGGGCGCCTTCTTGTCGGTAACGGTTAAGGTTTGCACTACTGCCGGTGCCGCTTCGAACTGCTGATTGCCATCCTGTGCGGCCGCAAGAAGCGTCGTGCCCAGGCCTTTGATATGCACCTTGCCGTCGACGATCTCGGCTACTTCAGGATTGGAAGACGTGTACGCGATGGGCAGGCCGGAAGTGGCGGTGGCACCCGCATCGAAGTCGGCGTCGCCGTATCCTTTTTCTTCAAGGGCCGCGAAGGTGATCGTTTGTTCGAACTTGTCCAGGATATAGCGTTCGCCGGTGCCAAAGCCGCCGGCCAGGGCATCGCCGTTAAAGTTGCGGATGGAAGGCGCTGCGATGACTTCCAGGCGCAGGTAGCCGCCCCGCGTCACCACATTTACGCCCACCTCGTAGGTCTTACCGTCGGCCAGCGCGTTGATGGAGGCGACGCTGCCGGCAACCGTACCGGTCCCGGTAAGGATAAAATCGCCCGCATCCACGCCGGTCACCGGCTCGGAAAAGACCACCCGGTATACCACGTAGTTGGCCGTGGTGATGGCTTCGGCCGGCGCCAGCCTTTTGATGGAGGTGACCGTTGCCGCCGGAGGGGCCGGCGTATATTCCAGATAACCCAGGTCGGGGGCGCTTTCGGCAAACGGCAGGCCCACGTTGACCCCGGCATTGATCAGGTCGCTACCGGCTGCCAGGCGCAGCAGGTCGGTTACCGGCAGGTCGCCGTTGGCCAGGCGGGGCGTCCGGAACAGGGAGGTGTCCAGGGAGCGGAAGTCCGAAGAGTTCAGGGTAAGGCCGGTGGATAAAAAGCTGTTGTGGTCTATGGTGCACTGGGCCGCATCGTAATCGCTGATGAAGGCGTTCGACGAGCGGGGCGCATAGCTGATGTTGTTGCGCAGCACGTGGCCATAGCCCGGCACGTCCTGGGAGAAATCCTGGCTGCGGTTCAGCATATTGAAGTTGGTGCTGTTCCGGTAGGCGGTGTTGTTGTACCAGTCGTTGCCGCCCATGTGGTGGTTGGCGTAGAAGCCGGACGCCTTGTTGTACACGGCCAGGCAATAGCGCACGGTGTGGCGGGGAACGGTGGTCAGCCCGGAGGGAGGCGTGGACACCCCAAAGCCGCCTACCTTGAAGCCCAGCCCGTTTGCCAGGCTCTGGCCCGAAGTGGAATAGCCGTTGCGGAACGACCAGCAGTTTTCAAAAGTGATGGCGGCGTAGGAGTTGATGCAGTCGTAGCCGTCGTCGCTGTTGTACCAGGCACGGCAGCCGCGGAACACGTTGCCGGTGTAGGTGTCGCGGTTGGGATGGGCGCCGAAGCCGTCCACGTTGCCCCCCAGCTTGTCGCCGGAAATGCTGTCGCGGTTGTTGTAGGCGTCGCAGTTGACCACCAGGTTGTTGCCGCCCCGGGTCAGGTAAAAGCCGATGGCCATGCCGTCGTGCATGCTGAGCTGCTCGTAAATGTTGTTGCTGCCGCCGGTGGAGCTGGAGGCATTATTGGAAAAGCAGATGGACTGGGTGTTGATGTTCTGGTTGGTGGTCACCTGTACGCCCACCACTTCCAGGCCCCGGAGGTGCAGCCACGACCCGGTGACCTCGAAAGCATTGATGCGGGTATCGGCAGGTTTGACGTTCGAATAATCAAATACCGGCCGTTCGCCGGGATACGCCCAGTAGTTGATCCGCTTGCCGGAGGCGCCGCTTTTGGTCAGGTTGGTAACATAGGCAAATTTCGTAGTGCCCACGGTGGTGAGCAGCGCGATCTGTGCTTCCTGCATCAGGTACAGGCCGCCGCGAATGTACACGGTATCGCCCGCCGCTACGGCGGTCTGGGCCCGCTGAACGGTCAGGAAGGGAGCGTCGATGGTGCCGGCATTGGCGTCGTCGCCGGCGGGCGCCACGTAATAGGTTTTGCTGTGTGCCACCAGGCTGCAGGAGCACAGGAATACCGCAAGAAAAAGTAAATTTCTAAGCATAGCAAGTGTTTAATCGTTTAAGAAGGGTTTATGATGAAAATGCAAGTGCCGTGTAGCGGGTAATGGCTGTCGTTAGATAAGGGGAATAAACGGCTTGATTAGGAGGACAAGTTCGTACTTCTTCCAGCAGTAACCGACCTGCGCCGTCCTGTTTTCCAGGCAATTATGCCCGGAAAAAAAGAAAACCTACAGCGGCCGGCAGCGGGGTGCTGCCGGACCGGTCTGTAGGTTTGTTTGATGTTTTCCCGTGTCGGAACACAGGAAGTAGGAATTACAATTGCGCGGGCTTTTCGTACACTTCGGCCTCGATGATGCTCAGGCGGCCGGTGGCTTTGCTGTCGTCGCGGGCCACGCCGTCATCGAGCTTGGCGCCCGATACTTCCACCTGCTTGTTCTCTTCGGCGGTTGCCGAACCGGCCAGGCGGATGCGCACCTTTTTGCCTTTGGTGGGTTGGCAGGCCACGGTGCAATAACCGAGGCTTTTTTCCGTCAGGCCGTTGAACACTTCCTTGCCGTCCACGGTGATCACCAGCGGGTACACGCGGCTGCGGAAGTTATTCAGCTTCAGGGTCACTTCGCTGACGGTTGCTTCCCGCTCCAGTTCGTATTCAACCCAGGCGGTGGACAGGTTGCCGTCGTTGTACCAGTCGCTCAGCTCGTTGTCGTCAATGGAAGCGAAAGCGCTGTCGGCGTTGGCGCCGGC